>CAXBLN010000034.1:0-26619 GCA_963976555.1 uncultured Gammaproteobacteria bacterium | reverse complement strand
AGCCTTCGATGGTCTTAATCTGCATTTTCTGCTGATCAAATTCTTGGTTGTATCGTTGCTTCCAGAGCGTCACATCCTCATTGATCTTCTTTTCGAAGTAGGCGGCATCGTCGCTAACGTTAAAGGCAACAACCTGACTCTTCATATCTAATAGCTGAGCCCCCACGAGCAGTCCACCCTGTGTTCCGCCGGAACCGGTAGCGGTAACTATATACTCCGGCTCCATTCCCAAATCCCTGAAATCTTGGTCTAGTTCTTCCGCGGCCTTTACATATCCCCACAGGCCAACTTCATCGCTGGCACCTACCGGTATGAAGAAGGCTTTACTATCCTGCAGCTCATAGGATTTCTGTAGCTCTCGCGCCAGGTCCTCGTGACCGCGCCATTCTGACTGACTAAGATAGGTGATCTCGGCACCGCTGAGATAGTCCATTAACAGATTACCTTCTGGAACCTCCGGTTTCTCGCCGCGGAGGATAAGATGTACCTTCAGCCCCAGACGAGTAGCTAAGATCGCAGTAGCGCGGCAGTGATTGGATTGAATGCCACCACAGGTAATTAGTGTGTCACAGGATTGCTTTAGCGCCTGGGCAATACTGAATTCGAGCTTACGAATCTTATTGCCGGACACTTCGGTGCCGGTGAGTTCGTCGCGCTTGATCCAGACCGTGGTATCCGCGAAACGCTGAGAGAATCTCTCCAACTTCGTGATGGGTGTTGGCAGCTGTGCCAAGTTTATTCTTGCCGGCCATTCGATCATGTAGTTTACGATCCCTAAATTTCCACTAGTTAGAAAACAAAAAACGGAACAGGAGCGAGTCCGATTCCGTTTCTGCATTATGTTGTGTCTTGAAGCCCATTAAAAAATGGCCTCAGTCTACGCTAGCTTTACTTCTGTGATGCGTCGTAGGTTTCGACACCGCCCGCGGCAACTGCTGCGCTATCTTCCCCGGAAGCCAGGGGCTTCAAAGCTTCACTGTACAGAAACAAATCTGTCAGCACTGCCCTAAGATGTATGGACGCATTGAGATTGTCCACGATTTCAGACCCGATCTTCTCCTGCTTTAAGATGAAGCCTATAGCGGCTCCAGCATTTCGGCAGTCGTTGGCTACTACTTGCTCGAAGTCATCTTTCGAGTCAGCGAATGCAGTCGCGATGTTCTTCATCGCGGCCGCAATGCCTTCAATTGTGGGTCTGGCATGAGGCCCAGGCCCAGTCTCATTTTGAGCTGGTCGCCCCTGAGCAGCAAAAGCCAATAGGAACTCATAACCAGACTCAATGGCTTCTATATCTTCTTCTATCACAGCATTTTACTCTTTAGTCGTTTCTCGGGTCTGCATTAAACATCAACACAGAGAATTTAGTCGGCTTCTTTTGGTGACCATAGACTAGTGTCATGATTTGCCGTCATCTCATCTTCCGAAATCCAACCAGATACCATAGAGCGCGTGTAGAACAATTTTTCAGGTCTCAGAGCAAAATAGATATGTGTTGCCGCGAGAGCTATTAGCGCCAGAGTAGAAAGACCGTGCAAGAGGAACATAAGCCCTAACTGGTCTTCAGGCATGCTATTGGTACGATCCCAAAACGGTGAATCGATCTGCATGAACAAGAGGACACCGGTCACGATGACCGCAAGCACTACGACCGTTACAGCCCAGTGCATACCTTTCTGTTCGAACGTATATTTACCCGGCTTCTTAGCTGAATCGAACGGCTCGCCGAAATCTTTCGGCCCAAGAATCATAGACTTAAAGTCTTGCCAGAACATAGAACGGATAATATGAAACACCACTACGAAGGTGAGCAGGAGCCCAGCAATCCAATGAATGTTCAACCAAGCGATACGCAAACCGAGAATCGGAGCGACCCCAGTTGCGATCAGAGTCAAAATGCTAGCAGCCATTACCCAATGGAACAGTCGGTCGATGGTCTCATGACGAAGTACTCGTCGACCCTCAGCCGAAGGCTTATCCATCTTCTTGTTAGCCAAAGCAGCCATGATGATCGCATGGGCTGCAAGGAGGACTAAAACTGCAACTGCAACAACCCAGAGTAGATCCCATGAAACACCGAGGATTACTTCCTCGCCCCAAACATCGCGTTTATAGCGGACAATTTCTCCCACTGTACTTCCCTCTTTTTTAGTTCTTATTTATTTTTAAGTAGCCTTTTATTTAACCCGGATTAGTAAATCCGGGTTAAATAATCCGAAAGTATCCGAGGATTAACCTCGGACCACTCTCTTAACTAGATTTTCCATCAATGGGATTTTGAAATGATTGTAGTTCAAAGGTCTCGCACCATCGGTGGCCATGGCCGCAACTTGATCGGCCAATTGTTCTGAACGCTGCTGTCCGCGGATAGCGTTTTCTACAGCTTCCAGACGCCTCGGAGTACATTCGACGGCGCCGCATACGATGCGGGCGTCGGTAATCGCACCACCAGAGACTTTTATAGCTGCGGCAATATTCACCAGAGCGAAATCCCAGACGTTTCTGTCTGCGACTTTCTCAAAGTAGAACTCGGCGTTAGCCCAGGTGCTGGGAATGCGAACGGCGGTTAAGATTTCACCTTCATTCAATACTGTCATATTGACGATATCCCGTGCTGGCCCGACGAAGAAATCCTGAGCTGGAATCAAGCGCTCTCCGCTTTCGCTGCTAACGACCATGGTGGCATCTAATGCAACCAGAGCAGGCGCAGTATCCGAGGGGGATACGGCAACACAGCGGCTCGCGCCGAAGATAGCATGTTCACGATTCAAGCCTTCAGGAGAATCGGCATAGCAGATGTTGCCACCGGCACGGTAGCAATCCAGGCCGCGACGGTAATACCAGCAGCGCGCATCCTGTACCAGATTGCCGCCGAGAGTGCCGACGTTGCGAATCTGCGGGCTAGCAACTTTTGAAGCTGCTGTTGCCAATAGTCCGTAGCGGGATTGCACCAGTGGATGGTTGGCAATATCGGTTAGGGTTGTCACCGCGCCGATCTCGATACCGTCCGCGATTTCCTTAACACCTTTCCAGGCGTCAATCTGCGTCAGTTCGATCATTGCGGACGGCGTCTTATTGCGGTCCTTCAACCAGCCATAAGTATCCTGACCGCCGGCGAGAAGCCAGCCATCGTTGCCTAGAGTGTTCGCCAATGCCAGGGCGTTAGCTTCATCAGTTGGCTGATAAAGTTCAATATCGGGCATTACGTCATGTGATGTGGCTACCATATCAACCTCGGAAATTGTTCTGTGCAAGAGGAATCGCTTCTGACGATATTCCGGCAACGTGGTTAATGATCATGTCTGCAGTCACTGGCGCGGCGTTGAAGATGTGTCCATCAAGCGCGTCGGAGATTGCAGCAGTTAGTGCGGCTGATACAGCACCCATTGATGGCTCGCCGATACCGCGCGCGCCTACAGGGTTCTCTGGGTCAGGTAGATCTACCCAGCCCGTGCCGACATTCACTGGAGTATCCAGATAAGTCGGCACTTTGCTCTGCCAGTAGCCTGTGCTGGCGGGTATACCATTCTGCGGGTCATACAGATGTCTTTCATAGCCTGAAAGACCGATTCCCCAGACGGCGCCGCCGCGTAATTGATTAGCCAGCCCTTGTGGATGCACCACAGTGCCACATTCGGCGATGCTGATCATATCAAGTATTTCGTACTTGCCTGTTTCGGTATCGAGCTCGATTTCCGTAAAGGTAACCGTGAAGCCTGGCGGGTTGTTGTTGTGTGCAGGATCTTTGTAAAGGCCTATCAACGCCGTTCCGGCTAGACGAGAGACAGATAACTTCGAGAAGTCATCCATGTCTTCTGGCACTTCCGCTTCGCCTGTATATTTGCCGCCGAGTTCCAATGCGCGCTGCCCGATTTCAGCGAAAGTCATGCCGACGCTATTATCGGAAGTACGGTACACACGCTCGTTGCCATGTTCGTAGTCGGTAGTCTCACCACCGAGATCCATAGCAACGATTTCCTTCATCTTCGCCAGCAGATCCTGCGCCGCACCGTAGTTTGTGCGCGTGTTAGTGAAGATAGAGTTACTGCCATCCTGAGGTGATGTCATGGGCAGGTGTCGATCAGATCGACCCGCGATTACATCGACGCGTTCCCAAGGCATCTGCAACACTTCTGCCGCAGCTCTTGAGGTGGAGGCGAAGGAGTAGGTTCCGAGGTTACCCACACCACTATGCACGGCTAGTCGACCGTCTGGCATTAGGCGAACGATGCCGTCCATGCCGCTTCGACCCGCGTTGTGATAGCCCTGTCCGATGCCGAGGCCACGTACCTTGCTACCATTCTTCTGACGGGCACGACCCTTGCGCTCTTCCCATCCAAATTGTGCAGCACCCATCTCCAATGCTTCAGGCATATAGGCGCTAGTGAGTGGTGTGCGACGTGGGCCGCCAACATCGCCATTCTCGGCCGCGTTAAGCTTGCGAATTTCCAGTCGGTCGATACCCAGTTCTTCCGCCGCCTTATCCAGAATCGGAGAGATGATCGGAGCGATCTGGTTCTGACCGGGACCGCGCTGCGCACCACGGTGACCCGTGTTGCTGGCGATCGAGGTACCACGGAAGCGAACCGCTTCTGTTTGGTAAAGAATACTGATGCAGTCGGCCGCCGATGATGCGTCGCCGCCACCGCCCTTGCCGCCATTATCTGAGATGATGTACATGTCCAGTGCTGCCATGGTGCCGTCTTGCTTGAAGCCGCACTTGATCCAGCCCTGAAAGCCCTGACGTGCTCCACCGATGGTGAACTCTTCTTCACGGGTGACGCGCATCATCACAGGACGATTAATCTTCTGTGACAGCTTCGCGGGAATCGCCATGCTAGGAATACTGTTTGGTCGAGCACGCTGACCGAAGCCACCACCCGTTGCCTCGTTGATGAACACGAAGTCTTCGACAGGGACACCTACTATGTCTGCCATACCTGCGGCGACTGGAGTCATGCTCTGCGAAGTACCGTGGAGGTAACATTTTCCATTTTCCCAGTAGGCGAATGCGCTACGTGGCTCCATGGATTGGTGAGGGTAGCCTGCCGTAGTGAATCCGCTCTCATAAACATAGGCCGAAGACGCAAATGCAGCGGCTAGATCGCCGTACTCCCAAGATTGCTGAGGTTCAGCCGTCGGCTCGTTACCGGCGCGGAAGCTTGCCACTTCGTCGCGGCTCCACTTTTCGGATGCAACACCCTGGCGGAAGACGAATGTATTGCCGCCGTTGTATCCATCCGGGCCACCCTCTGCGAGGCTGTCCAATGGGTCCATGACGAAAGGCAGTCTTTCGAAAGTCACGGAAATAAGAGCTATAGCTGTCTCTGCCGTTTTCTCATCGACCGCGGCCAGCGCCAGGATAGGCTCACCTACCAGAGTTGGCTCGTTAGTAAGTACTTTAAGACCAGGACTGTTGTCTTCGCCGTCTGGGTAGACATCATCGGCGGTCAAGATACCGAATACGCCATCCATCGCCAGCGCTGCGGACGCGTCGATGTCGACCACCTTAGCGTGGGGAAGGGGGCTCGTGAGTAGACGCGCGTAGACCATACCTTCACGAGCATAGTCTTCGGCATACTTAATCCGACCCGTTACCTTGCCATGGACATCGGGTGGAACGAAATCTTTACCAATATGCATATATGCCATGATTTTTTATCCTATTTCTGCTGCGCGCATGACGCCATTGAGGTAAGAGTCATAAGAACCACAGCGGCAGATATTTCCTGCCAGACCCTGTCGCGCTTCTTCTCTAGTTGGATTCGGATTAGCTCGCAGTAAGCCCACCGCTGACATGACCTGTCCGGGCGTACAGTAACCACACTGGGGAGAAAGCTCTTCTACGAATGCCTGCTGTACAGGATGCAGATCGCCATTCGCTGATTCCAGACCCTCTACTGTCTCGATTCGCATGCTCTTCACCGAATGCGTCAAGATTGAGCAAGCGTAGCTCGGAGTATCATCCACCAGAACGGTGCAGGCACCGCATTCGCCGCGGTTGCACCCAAGCTTCGTGCCGGTCAAGCCTAGTTTGTAACGAAGCGTCGAAGCCAGGGTCTCTTGCGGAGCGACGTCAACACTGCGCATCTGGCCGTTTACATTTATTCTGATCATACGATCCACTGCACCAGCTGGCCGGGATTGGCCATTGGCCGCATACCAGATCGTGGTTGAAGTGGCCGCTGCACCAGAGGCGATCACGCCCTTGATAAAGCGTCTACGAGTTAGTTTTGGATTCACGATTTACATTCGCCTCCGTAATGTGGACAGGAATTCTGCTTTTTTAAAACTTTTAAATCTAAATGAGAATTGTTCGCGCAAATTTATTCTTCTTACAGGGAAGTTAGCGTCGGTTAGAGTAAATCACCTGCTGCTTTTTATCAAGCGACCGAAAAGCTTGGACGGCATGTATTTTGGCCGTTTCAGCGGATTCAGTTCATGCGAGCAGAGTAATTCCTGTGCATCAACTTGCTTAAGTGAAGCATGCCTAAAAATGTTGATGAATGGTTCGGTTTTTTAACGATACGGCGGCGAATTTACATGGGCAAATAACTGGCTCAGACACACTTTTTAATAACGACAATATGTTGCCATCTTCACTGATTACAGGCCGCGCCCATCTTGACATATTCTGTTGCAGTGGTATTGTGTTCGGCCCTTTCTGTAGTGCTCATGCTGGAGTGCTCAAGCATTGCTCGGCGACTCGCAAAAAGGGGAACTGATTGAATAGTCAGGTCCTATCTAGACAAATTCAGCAGAGTATTACCTTCCGACCCGAGAGACCCTGTCTAACCAGTCTCGATTGGGGGAGGAAGTTGCGTAACAAGAAAAGAACTGAATAGCGAATACTGCACGAGAAACTAGCAATCATGAGCAATGTAAATCGAATCCCTTTGAAGTTCGGGTATCCTGCCAAGACAGGACTCTACGACCCATCTCAGGAAAAAGACTCCTGCGGCGTGGGATTCGTTGCAAATATAAAAGGCAAACCAAGCCACCAAATAATGTTGGATGCGTATCATCTGAATTCCCGCATGGACCACCGCGGCGGCTGCGGCTTCGAAGCCAATACCGGCGATGGCGCAGGTATCCTGATGGCCCTGCCGAACAGCTTCTTTCACAAGGTGGCGAAAACAGAGTTCGGTATCGACCTACCCGAGGCAGGTCAATTCGCTGTTGGCAACATTTTCCTGCCCCAGATAGACGAAGAAAGAGACATCTGTCGCGAGGCCATCAACCAGATCATCGCCGAAGAGGGTCAGACCCTCGTCGGTTGGCGCGAAGTGCCCATCGATGCCCAAGGTGCCGATGTAGGTCCTGCCGCGTTGATGGCGCAACCGAGAATCGAGCAACTCTTCATAGCTGCAGCCTCCGGCTTGGAACAGGAACAATTCGAGAGAAAGCTCTACGTCATTCGCAAGCGATTTACCCACCGGCTGCGTCTGGACACTTCTCTGGTCGAGGCGAAGCAAGTCTATGCTTGCAGCCTCTCTACAAAAGTCATCGTCTATAAAGGCATGCTCACGCCGGGGCAGTTGTTTCCTTTTTATAGTGACCTGACGAATCCCAGTTTCGAAACCCATATGGCGATGGTGCATTCCCGTTTTAGCACCAACACCTTCCCCTCTTGGGACAGAGCGCAGCCTAATCGTTTCATGAGCCATAACGGCGAGATCAACACACTACGCGGCAACGTGAACTCGATGCTGGCGCGGCAGGGCACAGCGAAAACAGATGTATTCGGCGACAAGCTAAAAGATGTCTTTCCGGTTATTGATGACGATTGTTCCGACTCTGGCAGTTTCGACTCCGTTCTGGAATTCATGTTGCTCTCAGGACGCTCGCTTCCTGCAACCGTCATGATGATGATCCCCGAGGCGTGGCAGTCCGATGTCAACATGGATGCCGTGAAGAAGGATTTCTACGAATACCATTCAGCCCTGATGGAGCCGTGGGATGGGCCGGCCTCTATCGTATTCTCTGACGGCCACTATATAGGTGCGGTGCTGGATCGAAACGGTCTTCGGCCGAGCCGCTACTACGTTACCCATGACGACAAAGTCATCATGGCATCTGAGGTCGGCGTTGTTAATGTCGATCCGGCGAATGTAAAACTAAAAGGTCGCCTGCAACCAGGCAAAATGTTTTTGTTGGACTTCGAAGAAGGTCGATTAATACCTGACGATGAAGTAAAGCATGCCATCGCTGGCAAGAAACCCTATGGTGAGTGGTTAAGCGAACAAAAAGTGACACTTGACCATATCGAGAGCGGGAGCGCTGCACATTCGCTTGATGGCGAGAACATCATGCAGCGAATGCAGGCGTTCGGGTATACCACCGAAACCATGCAGTTCATGTTGATTCCTATGGTAACCGAATCTCGTGACCCGCTAGGCTCGATGGGAAATGACTCCTCGCTCGCCTGTCTTTCTGACAAGCCGCGAATGATTTACGACTATTTCAAGCAGCTGTTCGCACAGGTGACAAACCCACCCATCGATTCGATTCGTGAAGAGATTGTCATGTCGCTTCGCTGCTTCATAGGCCCGGAAGGCAATCTGTTGCAGACTACTCCAGAACAGGCGCACCGACTTAGCCTCGATCATCCTATCCTCTCCAATCAGCAACTGTCTGATATACGAGACATGGACTATCGCGGTATGAAGACCAAGCTGATCGACACCACGTTCGACAGCACCGAGGACAAAGGCTTCGAGAATGCCATCGACCGAATCTGCCTTGAAGCCGAGGCGGCAATCGATGATGGATTCTCATTCGTCATACTTTCCGATCGCCTAACATCCGCCTCACGCATTCCATTAAGCGCATTGCTCGCCTGTGGAGCTGTACACCAGCATCTAATTAAAGCACTCAAAAGAACGCAGATTGGCTTGATCATAGAAACAGGCGAGGCGAGAGAAGTACATCATCACTGCCTGCTTACCGGATACGGTGCAGATGCGATAAACCCATACCTGGCCTTCGAGGCCCTATGGCAGGCACAGCAAGACGGTTTCCTCGGAGCGATGTTTCACGACGAGGATGAGCTTGTCGCCGGCTATAAGAAGGCTGTCGCGAAAGGCATGCTGAAGGTCATGGCTAAGATGGGCATCTCTACCCTACACTCTTATAAAGGTGCACAGATTTTCGAAGCAGTTGGTTTGGCAGACGAAATAATCGAACGTTGCTTCACTGGCACAGCCTCACGCGTTCAGGGTGTCAATTTCGACGTGTTAAAGCAGGAGTCGAATCGTCGCCACGGGATCGGCTTTCCGAAGCGTGACAGCGACCGTATTTCAGTACTCCCTAACCCAGGGGATTTTCACTGGCGCTCCGGTGGCGATTCCCATATGTGGAATCCCGATACTATTGCCAACCTACAGGTAGCTGCTCGCGCGAACAGCGCGGAGGCCTATATTGCCTTTGCAAAGCATTCGAACGAAGAGGCAACGAGACGCTGCACCTTTAGAGGCTTGTTACGATTTAACAGCGATGCAAACGACACAATTTCAATAAGCGAAGTCGAGCCGGCCAGTGAAATCGTCAAACGATTCGCAACCGGTGCAATGAGCTTTGGATCGATCTCCGAGGAGAGCCACGAAACCCTGGCCATCGCGATGAACCGTATCGGCGGTAAATCGAATACCGGCGAAGGCGGGGAAGATCCAGAACGTTTCAACGTTATGCCGAACGGCGATTCCAAGCGTTCTGCAATCAAGCAGGTGGCCTCCGGAAGATTCGGCGTGACCGCCTGGTATCTAACGAATGCCGATGAACTTCAGATTAAGATCGCGCAGGGCGCGAAGCCAGGCGAGGGTGGCGAACTCCCCGGCGGAAAAGTCGATGAGAAGATCGCACGCATTCGTCACTCAACTCCGGGCGTAGGTCTAATAAGTCCGCCGCCCCATCACGATATCTATTCTATCGAGGATATCGCTCAGCTTATTCACGATCTGAAGAATGCGAATCGCGAGGCGCGTATTAGCGTGAAGCTAGTGGCCGAGGTTGGCGTAGGCACTATAGCCGCAGGAGTCACTAAGGCGAAGACGGATCATCTGGTAATCGCCGGACATGACGGCGGCACTGGCGCGTCTCCGCTCACATCTATTAAGCATGCGGGACTGCCTTGGGAGCTAGGCCTTGCAGAGACCCATCAGACGCTTGTGATGAATAATTTGCGCTCGCGGGTAACACTGCAGACTGACGGACAATTGAAGACCGGTCGAGACATCGCGATTGCCGCACTACTAGGCGCGGAGGAATACGGATTTGCGACTGCCCCGCTGATCACGCTCGGTTGCATAATGATGCGCAAGTGCCATCTCAACACCTGTCCCGTAGGCATCGCTACGCAAGACCCCGAACTGCGCAAGAAATTTAAGGGTAAACCAGAGCATGTAGTTAACTATCTATTCATGGTCGCCGAGGAGATGCGAGGCATCATGGCGGAGTTAGGACTGCGCACAGTGAACGAGATGATAGGCCGCGTCGATCTATTGAAGACCGACGATGCCCTCAATCACTGGAAGGCCGACGGCCTCGACCTGAGCAAGATTCTGCAGCCCGCACAAGTAGTGTTCGAAGGTACCGAGTTCTACAAGACCATGGAACAGGATCATGGGCTCGATATGGCGCTCGATAACGAATTAATTCGCCTCTCCCACCTCGCACTCGAGACTGGCGACAAGGTCGAGATCGAAACTGAAATCATCAACACGAACCGGGTCGTCGGCACCATGCTTTCGAACGAAGTTGCGAAGCGCTGGAAGGAAGCGATGCTGCCCGAAGATACGATTCGTATTAAGCTGAACGGGTCTGCCGGTCAGAGTCTGGGCGCCTGGTTGGCGAAGGGCATTACGCTGACCGTAGAGGGCGATGCCAACGACTACGTCGGCAAGGGCCTCTCTGGCGGCAAGATAATCGTTTACCCACCAAAGAATTCCACCTTCAAAGCTGAAGAGAGCGTGATAGCGGGTAACGTAAACCTCTATGGCGCCACTGCGGGCGAGGCCTATTTCCGAGGCATAGTCGCTGAACGATTCGCGGTAAGAAACAGCGGCGCGGTAGCCGTAGTTGAGGGTATCGGCGATCATGGCTGCGAATACATGACTGGCGGCCGCGTCGTCATCTTGGGCAAGACCGGCAGGAACTTCGGAGCCGGCATGAGTGGCGGTATCGCCTATGTTTGGGACCCAGAGGGCGCGTTCCCGAAGCAGTGTAATACGGGAACATTCGAACTAGAGGAACTCGCCTCCATAGAAGATATTCTGGAACTGAAGGCAATGATTAAAAAACATTTCCTGTATACCGATTCACCAGTTGCCAAGAATATCCTCGACAACTGGGAACAGTGCATGACCGATTTCGTGAAGGTCATGCCGACGGACTACAAACGAGTATTGGCAAACGCCGTATAGATCACAACAGAACATCAAGCTACTGGCTTGAGCCAAGGGCTAGAAGAAAGATAGAAGGTAAAGAGCGAAATGGGAAAGCCAACTGGATTTAAGGAATTTGCTCGTCAGACTGAGCCCTATCGCAATGCGATGGATCGGCTGCTGGACTATGAAGAAATTTATACGAGCCACAACGACGAACTTCTGAATAATCAGGGTGCGCGCTGCATGGATTGCGGTGTGCCTTTTTGCCAATCCGAAGAAGGATGCCCCGTCTATAATCTAATTCCCGAGTGGAACGATCTTATCTATAAGAATCGTTGGAAAGAGGCGTTAGATCGCCTGCATAAGACCAATAATTTTCCAGAATTCACAGGGCGCGTTTGTCCTGCGCCTTGCGAAGGCGCCTGCGTGCTAGGCGTCAATGAGCCAGCAGTCACGATCAAGAATATTGAATGCGCGATCGCAGACAAGGGATTCGAGAACGGCTGGGTTGTCGCTAAACCTCCGCAAAAGAGGAGTGACAAGAAGGTTGCAATCATCGGGTCGGGCCCGGCGGGACTCGCTGCCGCAGCACAACTGAACCTTGCGGGCCACAATGTAACTGTCTACGAGCGGGACGATCGCGTCGGCGGCCTACTCATGTATGGCATTCCCAACATGAAGTTAGAAAAGGACATCGTCGATCGCCGCGTCAACCTGCTTAAGGAAGAGGGCATCAACTTTGTAGTGAATGCAGATGTTGGAGGCAGCGGTGACAATGCCGTCGATGTCGAGCAATTAATGAACGACAACGATGCTCTGCTACTGGCAACCGGCGCCACGACTGCGCGAGACCTGGGCATTCCAAATCGAGCAGGCGATGGCATCCATTTGGCGATGGAGTTTTTGCATAAGAATACCAAGAGCCTGCTGGATTCGGATCTGGAAGATGAGAAATATCTTAGCGCCAAGGACAAGAAGGTTATCGTCATCGGTGGCGGCGATACCGGTACCGACTGCATTGGCACAGCTCTGCGCCATGGCTGCGAGTCGTTGGTGAATTTCGAGATCATGCCTATACCCCCTCTCGATCGGGCGGCAGACAACCCATGGCCACTGTGGCCGAAGATCTACAGAATAGACTACGGTCATCAGGAAGCGGCTGAGAAATTCGGTCAGGATCCTCGAGTATTTTCAATCTCTGGCAAGGAAATAGTGCGCGACGCAGACGGCAATCTAAAGGGCATCAATACTGTCAGCGTCGATGAGAAATTCAATGAAATACCCGGCAGCGAGAAGTTTTGGGAGGCCGACTTGATTCTACTCTCGATGGGATTCCTGGGGCCGGAGCACTATCTTAGTGACTCCCTGAATCTGGAACTCGACGGCCGCTCCAACTACAAAGCTGAATACCGCGATTTTCAGACCTCTAACGCGAAGGTATTTGCCGCAGGCGATTGCCGTCGCGGTCAATCCCTGGTCGTGCGCGCCATCGACGAGGGCCGTCTCGTCGCGGATAGGATCGATCAATTCCTAAGCGGCGAATAAAAGACAGCGATCGCCTCCAAAAGACGGAGACGATCGCTGAGAGTTGCTCTGTTCAAACCATTACTTCGATCTATGCCGCCCAGGTTCTAAATACCGGTTGGGCGCGTAGTCTCATGACCCCGGAGTGAAGTCCACCAGCTCGAGACGCTCCGTTGTGCCTGGTTTCGTTTCCAGAATCATGCCTGTACCTGGTTTGTAGTACTTGAACTCCTGCCCACCCGGTTCGATAGGTGTGTACTCCAGGTTCTGCATACAAGCACCCTCACAGTCATAGCCGGATGACGTAGATTCACTGGCCGTTATGCTAACCGTTTCGCCAATATCCTCCGCTTCGCCGATGCGGTATTCCTGCCTTAGCGTCTCGCCTACGATTGGCATGCTCCTGAACAGGATTCCGGCCTTGGCGCCTTCCACTCCCGCCTCCCAGGAACCATCGATATCGGTCAGTTCGCCGTCCTCAAAGTTGCGTGACAGCTCTCCCATGTACCAGACATTGCCGTCAGAATCCTGTGCGTACCAGTCGAATGTATCTTCTACCAGTTCGCCGTCTTCCTCCACGACATCGCGTACTACGATGGACTCGATACCCATGATCTCTCTAGTCTCATCGAGAATGGTGACGGTAATCACTTCTTCCTCTACTTCGTAGACCCAAATATTGCCTACTATCAACGGGAAGAAAGGGTTCGGATTGGCAGCTATCTCAGAGACCGTGAGGAATGTCAGCGCACTAAGGTCGGGGTCATAAGGTTCTTCGCCGAAGATTGCGCAGAGCTTGTGGTGCTCCTCCTCGATATCGTCGCATTCTTCAGAGGCTTCGAGGCGGTCTTCTGTAGCCTCAGCAAAACACTCCTCCTGCTCATCGGCATCTGAAAAATTAAAGCAGTTCGCCTGCTTTTCGAAGTAATCATCCTGCACATCGGCCTTGCACGATAGAAACTGTGCGTTGGTTGTGCGCGAGCAGGCTCCGCTTCCAGATACAGGAGCTGGCGCACCCACTTCTATATCCATCAGTGCGGATTCGTTGAGCGAGAAGCTAATCTCGCTACTATTCTTCGAGGCGACCAATTCGGCAGACAGCGCTCTGGTCTCACCTTCAGCGTCTTCATACTCGATATAGGGTATATCTATTATGAAATTATTTTCGTCTTCTAAAACCTCAGGATACTGCTGCGCCGAAGCCGCTGTCACGAATAGACAGCCAGCCGCAAATAGCGCGATCTTTATTTTTTTCATTGTGATTCTCCAGACTAGTAGAAAAGATATCTCAGCGAACGAAGGGTCCACGAGTTTTTTCATATTAGGCAATGGAGATAACCAGAAGCTTACCGGAGGATTACCAAACGGTTAACATCGGGACACACTACTGAGTTGACTAGGTAAACTTGAAGGCTGGGCACAGGTTCTATCGATTCGATGGCAAAGTAGTCATTAGAATTCGAATGCGAACCACAGAGCGATGGTGTTCCCACCTCGAAAAAATATTTCGTCTTCTTCTTCTACGAATCCTTTCTTGTATTCGGACTTGAGGTATTCCGCCGTCATACTAATATTGTTAGGGAGGCGCCAGGTAAACGCAACGCCATATTGCTTCTCGGGTGCATCGATCAGTTCCTTGCTACGCTCATAGCGAACGGCGACTTCGAAGGTATTGCCTGGGAAATATGCAGCCTCCAGATTCCACGCTTCGGGTCGGTCTTCAGTAAGCTCGAATTCGCGAAATCTATCCATCGCCTTCAATATCTCGAATGACACATCCCAGGTATTGGCCTCGTAGACCGCATAGGCGTTCCATGCTCCCACCTTCTTCTCAAAGATATTATTCTCCTCCAGCAGAAACTCTTCATCTGATTCTGCGAGATTAGAGATATAACCCGCACCGATATTCAGGCGGCCATTGACCAGGAACGCGTCGAAGAATCCGCCCCATCCGACATCGTTCTCCCGTTCGCCTAGTTTTCTACTTATGCCGTCGAAGGTAAACACCCCAAGCTCGACGACGTCGAAGAAGTCATAGTCTACGAGTACCATGTCCCGACGTGTTTCCGAGAACTCCAGCATGGGCCCGGTGATAAAGTGACTGTAGTAGAGGCCGAATGGAGAGTAGAATCGGCCCGCGCTAAACCCGAGATTGCCAATGTCCGCGGCGACAATCAATTCGTCCATAAATGGATCGCGACCGTCTTCGGTATATTCGAGGATTAACTCGGCCTCGAAAATATCGAGAATGGAAATGTCGAACGCAGCCTGCACGGCGGGGTCTGTACTGAAGTCATAATGATCGGCGAGGCCGACATCAAATTTCGCGACCTCTCGAATATGTTCTAGCTCCACCAGGCCGGAGAAGGTTAGCCAATCGGTTAACTCAGTCCCTAGCCCGGCCTCTCGCCGCTCATCTCGAGTCCTGAAGTTGCCAACACGCTCCGTCTCCACAGCAAGGCCGGAAATCCCCTGTCCAAAAGCCGAGAAGGGAATTAAGAGTAGTAGGCACAATAGCTTGTTCATCGGTATCTCATCAGTTCAACTCAATCTATGACCTGCCTGAATAGAAATATATCCTCAACGAAGCCCTTGAGGGGTGCCGATTACCAAATGGTAATGTTGCTTAGATCGCCATGCTACGTGGCAAAATGAGGGTTGTGTTAGACTCAATTTGTTCTCGATCATGAACTTTTTGATGCTTTGAGCCCAATAATGCACCTATTACTTATCGAAGACGATGTCAAAATAGCCTCTTTTGTAACCAAAGGTCTAAAAGAGGCTGGCTACGTGGTGGATCATTTTATAAACGGCAATGATGGGCTGACCGCGGCTAAGCAGGAGATTTATGACGCCGGAATCATCGATATTATGTTGCCCGGCATTGATGGTCTTAGCATCATAGAAGAAATGAGAAGCAGCAATATTAATCTTCCGGTTCTGATTCTCAGCGCGAAGCGATCTGTGGACGATCGAGTGAAGGGATTCGACACCGGAGGCGATGACTATCTTACCAAGCCCTTCGCCTTCTCAGAATTGCTCGCGCGACTACAGGCCCTAATCCGTCGCGCCAATCATATCGTCGAGCCTCATAATATTACGGTGCACGATCTAAGCATCGATATCCGAACGCGCAAGGTGAAACGAGGCGAGAAAAAAATCGTTCTGCAACCGCGCGAGTTTAGCTTGCTCGAATACCTCATGCGCAACGCCGAACGAATAGTTTCCAAGTCGATGATCATGGAGCATGTGTGGGACTATAATTTCGATCCACATACCAATGTCGTGGAAGCGAGAGTCTGCCGCCTGCGCGAAAAGATTGATAAGGATTTTGAGATTCCTCTGATTCATACGGTTCGTGGTGTTGGCTATGTTCTTAAACATGACAGCTAAACCAAAGTCACTCGCCGGCCGCCTGACCCTCTGGTATACCCTGGTTTCGACTTGCCTGTTTCTCGCGGCCGTCGCTCTAATCTATTTACTTACAGCAAGCGCACTGCTAGATCAGGTCGACGATGACCTGGAAGAAGATATTCTTGAGTTCAATTCTATTCTCAGTATGAGAGGCCTATCTGAACTTTGGTCGGAGCTTTCCCAGGAGGCGCAGACAGATGGTTCGGAACAGGTTCTATTCAGGCTCTATAGTAGCGACGGTGAATTGCTGCGTACAACAGACGACGGACATTGGGGAGACTATGCCCCAGCGATTACGCTAGAGCGTGATTCCAGTTCGCTTCCGCATATCGAGAGCATTCAACTGACCGATCATGAATTCCCTGCGCGGACGATTTATGGCTCAATAGGCAGCGCCGAGTCGGGATACATCATTCAGATCACCGAATCATTGGAAGAACGTGCCAATGTTCTGGAAACATTCCGCATCACGTCTCTAGTCGCTCTGCCGATCCTATTCCTGTTCTCACTATTGGCCGGCTGGTTCATGTCAAGGAAGTCATTGGATGGCGTGAATCAGGTCACCCACACAGCGATCAATATTAGCAATGGCGCACTGGGCGAGAGAGTGGAACTGGTTGATCAGGGAGTGGAAGTTGATCGATTGGCAGAGACTTTCAACAGCATGCTGGACAAGATTCAGCTGCTAATTCGCGGCATGCGCGAAATGAACGATAATATCGCTCACGACCTGAAGAGCCCGCTTGCGAGGATACGCGGCATAGCCGAGACCACATTAACCGGTGAGCAGGCCGGTGAACACTATCAGCACCTCGCCGGCAGTACGATCGAAGAATGCGATCGCCTGCTGCACCTGATTAATACGATGCTAGATCTCGCAGAGACTGAGGCTGGACTCGCACCCACCATGGAGGTGCTCGAGCTTAGCGAGCTCATCGAAGATGCCTGCGATCTCTATCAGCCAGTCGCAGCCGAGAGCGGCTTGCAACTCGATTGTAAATTGGCAGCGCGCATCTCGATCAATGGCACAAGCAGTTTCTGCAGCGATTGATTAGCAACCTCCTGGACAATGCGATCAAATATACTCCCACGGGCGGTAACATAGGCATCACGCAGGAGGTAGTCGGCTCAGACGTACTCATACAGATCGCTGACACGGGCATGGGAATTAGCCAAGACGATCTACCGAATATTTTCGAGCGCTTCTATCGCTGCGATCAGAGCAGAAGCAAGCCCGGCACCGGCTTGGGCCTGTGCCTCGCTCTCGCAATTGCCAAGGCGCATTGGGGCAATATCTCTGTGAAGAGCACTGTCTCCAAGGGCACGCTTTTTACCGTGTCCCTGCCCCTCGTAACGACCTAGAGATGCGAGCGCTCTCGGCCTGAGAATTCGCAGGAATAGCCAGAATCCCTTCAATGCAGGAAAACTCCCTCGCCTCTCACTCCTGAATTCCAGCGGCAATCATGATAAACCCCACTTCGGACCATGCTTCTGTAGAAATTCCCACAATCCGCTCATGAATAGCCCCTGTGTTGTCGTACTAGCAACTGCCGTGAGCCGAATCAGGCCCTGGCAGGAAAAAGTCACTAAACTGACAAAAAATTTAGCAAAGTGTCGCCAAGACCAGTATATTTGACAGCGGCGCACCAAGGGCGCTCGAATAATAGTCATAAAAATAAGGAAGCTATAGATGTCATCTTCAGCAACTCACCACTACCCTGACTCGTTTATTGCGATGTTCATGGGGCACTCGCCACTTTGGTATAAACAGGGTGTATTAGCCGCTCTCGCATTGAACGTTGTTTTTTACTTCGTTCTGGGCCCACTAGTCACTTCATGGATAATTCTTTTCGAGTTCATTTGCACTCTCGCCATGGCTCTCAAATGCTTCCCGCTGCAACCTGGTGGTCTGCTTGCTCTGCAGGTGTTGATCATGCAGCTCGCCGACTCGCATCACGTATACGAAGAGGTTGAGCACGGCCTGCCGGTAATACTCCTTGTTATCTTCATGGTTGCTGGCGTGCACTTCCTGAGAGAGATGCTGTTCAAGTTCATCAACAAGGTGCTGTTGGGAATCAAGTCCCGTGTGGTCATGAATGTGGTCACTATTACCGTAGTCGCCATATTATCCGCATTCCTGGATGCCCTCACTATTTTGGCAGTGCTCGTCGCCCTCGCAACCACCTTCTATGATGTCTATGACAAGGTTGTTTCCAAAATCGGTTATGCCGACGATCCGGCGGATGAGGATGACAGCCACATCGAGGATCTGCATCGCGAAGACCTCGATGGCTTCCGTGCCTTCCTGCGCGGCCTGCTCATGCATGGCGCGATCGGAACGGCTATCGGCGGTGTGTGTACCCTCGTCGGTGAGCCCGAGAACATCGTAATTGGCAGCGCAGCAGAATGGGACTTCGTTACGTTTGCAACGACGGTCGCGCCCGCTACCATCCCAACACTCATCGCCGGTATCCTTACCTGCTTCCTGCTCGAGAAATTGAGCTGGTTTAATTATGGCGCAGAGCTGCCGCCAGCGGTTAGGAAAATTCTAGCCGATGAAGACGAGAAGTTAAAACAGAACGAAACCAAGGGCGACGGCCTCGTAGTCATCCTGCAGGCAGTCGTTGCCGTGTTGATGATTATCGCGCTCTCGCTTCACCTCGCGGAGATCGGTCTTATCGGCCTGGGCGTGATCATTCTTGCCTCAGCGATTACCGGTGTGACAGACGAGCACAAACTCGGCGAAGCATTCGCGCCGGGTCTGCCCTTCGCCTCACTACTCGTTGTCTTCTACGTGATAGTCGCGATGATCAACAGCCAGGAGATGTTCACTCCGGTGATGAACTGGGTTCTGGAGATGGAAGGCAATCGGCAAGTCTTCATGGTGTTCCTGACCAACGGCTTGTTATCGGCGATTAGTGACAACGTGTTTGTCGCAACCATCTACATGAATCAGATCACTCCACTTATGGAGCAGGGTTTGATGACTAGAGAGATCTTCGAGGCGCAGTCGGTCGCCGTGGTAATGGGCACAGGTATTCCAAGCATGTCCACTCCAAACGGGCAGGCCGCGTTCTTGTTCCTTCTGATGTCCTCCATCGCACCGCGTATTCGACTCGGCTACGGCCGCATGGTCTATATGGCGCTGCCTTACTTCCTGGTCTGCACATCAGTTGCCGGGGTCATCATGTACAGCTGGCTGGATTAGAAGCTAGCAGGAAATCATCTCTTTCGAGGTGAATGAAAAGGGAAGAGCAATGCTCTTCCCTTTTTTTATGCAGGAATTTTGGCTTTCCTCAAACCTTCAATCTTGGATTTTCATTTGAAGCGTAGAATGATTTGCCAGCCACGGTGATTCTCAGATGCTTGTCTCCCTCGTAGTAGGGCTTCCATAGTTTGATTGAAACAGGTACGGCCACATTCAACACAAATGCCGTTACCATTAGCGTATAGAATGCATCTGTCGTGAGAATCGCGTTCTGCACATAGCCTATGTCCATAACCACGAAAGCCAACTCTGCGCGACCCAACATGCCCAATCCAATCAAAATACTTTCGTGCCAGAAATAGCTTCCAGTGAACCGGGCCGCTAGTGCCGCGGATAGTATTTGTACTGCAAAGATGCCTAATGTAAGCGCCATTACCTGAGGGATGACGCTGACCAGAATGTCGAGCTCGAAGACTATCTTAGTCCCCAACTCCACAAAGAACACCGGGCCTATCCAGGAGAAGGCCACACTGTCGACGATCTCTCGCGTCTGATTGTAACGATCGACTTCAGAGTTCTCAGGGAAATGAAAGTAGTCCTGTTTCACTATCAGGCCTGCCATATAGGCACCAACAGCCGGGTGAAAACCGAATTGATAGGCCACCATGCTTATCACGAGAGCAATGAGCAGAACCGCTAGAGCAGATTGGCTGCCGTCGCCGAACGAGATGAACTGCTTTATCCCGAAATTTCGCAGCAATGGGATTTTATGAAAAACACTTAACTTGCTATCGTGTGGAAATATCAATAATTCCAATAGAACGATAATAAGAAAGAAGGCAATCGCCTTTCCGATAATGGTTAGAACGCCTAAGGCGGAGATATCTGCATCACCGGTAACCAAGGGAATAAGGATCGCAACTGCCACGAGAGAGGCAATATCATCCAGAATGGCCGATGTCATGATGCCGGTGGCCGCCGCAGAACCCAGCAATTTCTCGCTCTTCAGCGAGACCATCGTCAGGGATACTGCGGTGGCCGTCATAGCCAGCCCGCACATGATCGCCAGTCTGCTGTCCTGCCAGAAATAGAAAGTTAGTGAGTAGGCTGCTGCAAACGGAGCGAGGGCGCCGAATAATGCGATGCCCCAACTGCGCTTTATTCCCTTAATAAAACTCTGCGTGTCCTCCTCAAAGCCGAGCGCAAACATGATCAGGATAATTCCGATCTCGGAAAATCCGCGGATGAATTCCGTACTCTGCTCCGGTAAAATTCCGATGTTGACCATCGCAGACCCGAAAGCAAGAAAATACAGTACAGGGGTTAGCTTGGTTCTGGCGGCTAAGTAGTGCGAGAGATAGACACCGAACCAGATTATGGTCAGAAAGAACATGTCATGCATTGGCTATCCTCAGACTTAGCCGGGCCTGACGATAAGCACATCGCGATCGATGAGATCTAAAAGCCTCTCTGCCGTGCTGCCTATGAGTACGCGATCCAGTCCTGAACGGGAAACGGCTCCCATTACGACTACGTCGCCATCCAATTTGTCGAGTAACTTTGGAAGCGCAACTTCTATCGGCGAATCGGTCCAATGGCAGTTCTTCTTATCGATCCCCGCACCTTCCCCAAATTTGGCGAGCTTCGCTGCTCGGTCCTCCTCATTGACGAGCAGCGAATAGACGCCCATAAACGGAGGCACCGAATCGCTGTGGAACAGGTGGACCGTACCAGAACACTTTTCCGCGAGTGTCTGTGCATGTCCTAGCAATTTTCTGTCTAGATAGAGCGGCTTATCATTACTATGTTCGGGATCAACCGCAGTGACAAAGACTGGGGCCGCAGCCCAGGGTCGACCCTTAACCAGGAGCAGCGGCGCATTGCAGTGCCGTATCAATTCCCAGTCTTCGTTCGACAGAAACAGGCGCGCAATCTTATTGTGATGCCGGGTCGATTTTAGAACGAGGCTAGTTTCCGGGTGCTTGATATGAGCGTTCAGCGATTTGTAGCTTGGGTGGCCCCACGCTGCAAACGTTTCGACCATCAACCCTTCACTTCTTAAGGATTCTGCGATTTCGTCGAGTTGCTGTCTATGTGCCCCTAACATCTGCAGGCGGAGTTCAGCAGCCTGAATCGGATCGAAGTAGTGCCCGTCTTCGAGATAGGAGGAGTAATCGATACTCACGAGCTCCAGGTCCGCCTTGTACATCCGTGCAAGAAATGCGGCCTTTGCAACCATACCCTCATGCTCATCGTTCAAATCAACAAGGGCAACTACCTTTTCAAAATTAGTCATTTCATACCTCCTCAATATTCGCGCTGCTGAAGAGCCCAATGTAAGCTTGAAGTGGACACTTCTAACCGTTTAGCTGCACTGGCCTCCTATTTCTATACTATCTGTAGGCTGGGTCTGGGCATTGACTGAGATCAATCAACCACACTACTGTCAAACTCATTCAGACGCAATCAAGGCTTTCCCAACCGTAAATTTTCCATCTTCTTGGGGTTTCTGACATACTACTTTCCAATATTCTCTTTCGAGAAAAATCGATGTGCCCCTCAGCAGTAGAAACACAACCCGAGCTCGGAACTAACTCCGTTCTAAGCTTGCAGAATGTATCCAAGACTTACGGTGATTTTACCGCGGTGAATGATGTCAGCCTTTCGATTCCAAAAGGCTCGATCTATGGTTTTCTTGGTCCAAACGGCGCAGGTAAGACCACGACTATCCGCATGATCCTGGAGATCATTAAACCGAGTAGCGGCAAAATAAGTATCCTCGGTCACGGGTCAGCGCTGCAAGTACGCAATCGGATCGGCTATCTGCCAGAGGAGAAGGGCCTCTACAAGAAGATGAAGGTATGGGCGCTTATTCAATACTTCGCCATGCTCAAAGGCATGAACAAGCAGGCGGCAAAACGACAGGCCTGGCATCTATTAGAAAAGTACGGCCTGAAAGATTTCGCTGAAGCCAAAGTGGAGTCACTCTCCAAAGGTATGGGACAGAAAGTTCAGGTGCTATCTGCAGTGGCCCACGAGCCAGAATTAGTAATTCTAGACGAACCCTTCTCCGGGCTGGACCCAGTAAACCAAACGGTATTGGAAGATCTAATCACGGACCTGGCGAAGAACGGCCAGACTGTTATATTTTCCACACACGTGATGCAACACGCCGAACGGCTCTGCAATCAAATTTTGTTGATTGCGAAGGGTCGAAAGATTTTCGATGGCACTGTGAATGAAGCCAAGGCCACGATCCCTCGTAGAGTCATTCTGGAGTCGGTAGAAGATGTAAGTTCATTGAGTACGATAGAAGGTGTGACAAACGTCGTGCAACTCGGGGACTTGGAGGCGAAAGCCTCCACTAGCTCACAGTGGCAATTGCAAATAAGCGATCAGCTCAACCCTCAGGATATTTTGCGTAGCTGTTTCGAACGCAATCTATCACTGAGTCGATTCGAATTCACGGAACCCAGCCTGCATGATGTATTCGTTCATCTGGTTGGCGATGAAGCGAAGGAGCATGTGTTCCGATGAACATGATTCGCCTGATCGCCTGGCGCGAGTACATGGAAAACGTGAAGACCAAAGGATTCTGGGCTGGCATTCTAATCTTCCCGCTAATCTTCACCGCTATGTACTTCCTACAGACCACCCTCTCCAACGCGACACCAACTCGCTACTACATTTTTATCGATCAATCTGGCGAATACTCAGAAGCGATCGAGACGGCGATAGAGCGCGAGCATCAGCGCCGAGTATTGGGCGAGTTTGTGAGCTATCTGATGGATAATCGCAAGGAATCCAACCTCGACCTAACGGCAGCGGGACAGACGGATGCTGCTGATCAATTAATAGACAGCGCAGACACAGACGAAGTGGCAGCGCTCGAACAGTGGTTGGCGAATGGCGGTTTGGATTTCGCTCTCACTATGGCTAGCCCGGCACTTAGAGAAGACCGGCCACCTTTCGAACAACCTTCACGGCAATTCATTGCGGCGGAACTCCCCGCTGACATCGATAGCAACGCAGCACCTGCTGAGATTGCGCAAGCACTGCGACCCTACCTCAGAGGAGAGAAAAAAATAGTTGTGGGCACAGAGCCAGGTGACTTATTCGCGTTGATTCTTATTCCAGCCGACGTGAATGCGAGCATCTCGCGCCCAGGCGTTATGCCGCAGCCCGGAGGGGGCCCTGCCGGCATCCAATATTGGGCAAGGAATCTAACGGACTCGCGCCTGCCGGACGCCATCATCAATAGCATCAACGCGGAGATCCGCAATCGTGCATACATAGAATTGGGTGTAGACAATCAGATAGTTCGTAGCGTGCAACGCACGCGTATGCCACTCAGCCAGCTCGATCCAACGGCAGCCGCGGGAGAGGAGGAAGTGAGCGTTGCCGATACCTTCAGGCAACTCGCACCTATAGGATTCGTCTACCTGATGTTCATCTCCCTCATGCAGAGTGTCCAGTATCTGCTGAGCAATACAATAGAAGAAAAATCGAATCGCATCATCGAGGTTCTGCTCGCGTCGGTGACCGCCAGCGAATTAATGATGGGTAAGCTACTCGGCATCGGCATGTCAGGGCTGACAACCATCGCCGTGTGGCTGCTTTCATTCTTCCTCTTCATCAGCCTCTATCAGAGCAGTGAGACCGAGCTCATAGGCCAGATTCTGGAGGTCATACTTGGGTCTGAGCTGATCCCGTGGTTTGTCTTTTACTATTTCGCCGGCTATGCACTCTATTCTGGCGTATTCCTGGCTATAGGTAGTCTGTGTAACACCTTGAAGGAAGCTCAGGCGCTGATGATGCCGATGATAATGATTCAAGTAATACCCTTGGCCATGATGGTCTTCGTCGTGCGTGACCCGGACAATACTATCGTTCGAGCGATGTCCTGGTTTCCACTGTTCACACCGTATCTCATGATGAATCGTGCCGCTTCGGATCCACCGCTCGTGGACTTGATTGGCACAACAATACTCCTGCTTGTAAGTATCGTGTTCGTACTCTGGCTATCTGGGAAGGTGTTTCGAATGGGGGTGCTTAGGACAGGGCAACCTCCTCGGTTGATGGAGATATTGCGTTTGATGCGCCAGGGAAACTAACAGCTCCCGGTCTCGACTCGATATGTATCAGTCTTTCGAGGCGAACTCCGACGCAGTCGACGCCTGACCGCAGTGTACACAGCGTTTGCTCAGTAGATTCAGAAAAATACTCTTCACGTAGAATTGATTTCGGCATACGGGGCAATATCGCATAGACATATCGATCGCGAAAATTGCATAGACGGCCATATAAATCCACATCATCGAATCGATACTGCGTCCGTTGTTGAGGAGCATCCATATCGCAACGACATATACCGGCAGAGTCCAAAAACACACAACCAGTCGAGTGCGGGCTCTAGCGATCCTGCGCAGGCTCTTTCCTAGACGAGCGATGTCCGATTCATCGGGGCTGCGCCGTTGTTGTGGATTCTCAGACATTCGTACTAAGTGACTCTCGATTCGAATTTACCTATCTACGCCAGTACTGAATTTACCCCGTTCCATGCCTGACTTAAACCGATAAAGAGCAATATCGCCGCCAACAGACGATTAACCAGCGTGCTGCTTTCCTGCAGATGGGCTTTTAAATAGCCACTGGCCACGGCAAAACCAGTCAGTGCCAGCATTTTTCCCAAGAAGACCCCGAGCAGAAACCCGCCCAGGAAGATGCCCTCATACTGAAATACAAAGTATTGGCTTATTGTAGCCAACGCGAATATCCAGAACGGTACGGCCTGCGGATTAAGGGCTGCGATTATCAACCCGTTAATAAAAAATGAGGCTGAACGACTCGATGCTTTGGACATAGCTGGCTTCGGCTTGCGAGTAAAGATGAACATCGCCAACGCGATAAAAATGAATGCCAGAAAGAAACTAACGATGGCATTCGAATCGAGAAACGAACTAATAAGCATGCCAAAGCTTATGGCTATCAAAGCCTGCAAGGTCTCTACGAGAGAAGCCGCTAACGCTATCTGCATACCGCTGCGCCGGTTATAGTCGACGGTCGTCTTCACCACTGCAAGATTGATAGGGCCAAAAGGAATAGTTCCGATGAAACAGGCAAGGAATCCTACTATCGAATACAGGAACGGGCTGCTGACCATTACTGATACCCCTTGGCCTGCAAGTTAAACAAGGTGGCGTACTGGCCATCAAGCTCCAACAGCTCCTGATGACTACCCTGCTCCAATACCTCCGCCTTCTCTAACACGATAATGTGATCGGCCATGCGCACGGTTGAGAATCTATGGGAGATGATAATCGAAATACGATTTTCGGTGAGATCGCCAAAGTGCGCGAAGATCTCAGCCTCTGCCCTGGCATCTATCGCGGCGGTTGGCTCATCGAGTATCAGTATATCGGCCTTGCTGCGCATGAACGCGCGAGACAGTGCGATCTTCTGCCACTGACCACCCGACAACTCCTTGCCATCCTTGAACCACGTGCCGAGTTGCGTCTTGTAGTTCTGAGGCAAGTCTTTCACGAACTCATCGGCCATGCCCTTACGCGCCGCCTCTGCGATCTCATCATCGTCGTGAATATTATCGACGTCGCCTATGCCGATATTCTCGCCGACGATCAATTGATATCGAGCGAAGTCCTGAAAGATGACTCCTATCTTTTCACGAATTGCGTCGGTATCCCATTCCTGTAGGTCTAGTCCGTCTACGAGAATGCGTCCTTCTGTTGGGGCGTACAGGCGCGTCAGCAACTTAATTAGAGTGGTTTTGCCACTGCCGTTCTCACCGACTATCGCCAGACTTTCGCCGGGCGTTATATGCAGGTTAATCTGGCTTAGCGCGGGAGTTTGGCTTCCTGGATAGCAGAAGCTCACGTTCTCGAAACGGATTCCATCGTTAGGATTTGGGCCCTGTAACTTCTCACCCGTATTCTCGGGCACCTTGTGTTCTAGATACTCCGTGAGATTCGATAGATAGAGGTTGTCTTCGTACATGCCATTTATGGAGGTAAGACTATTCGTCACTGCCGACTGACCCAGTCGGAACTGCGCGATGTACATCGTCATCTGCCC
>CAXBLN010000033.1:0-26721 GCA_963976555.1 uncultured Gammaproteobacteria bacterium | reverse complement strand
TGATAAGTCTTACCTGGCTCGACCTCAGAGACTAGCGCGAGCTCTAACTTTTCCATCTCCCTAACAAGAGATTTGAAAGTCGGGTGTGCGTCATCGGAAACCGAAGTACGGGTAATATCCGAGCCATAGGCCCTGACCCGACATCCTGCATCGATCAAGAGTACCCGGCCCCTATCTTGATTGATCTTGCGTTTGAACTGGTAGTGCAGGATCGCGGCCTTTTCATTCAGGGCTACGATGTTGGTGTAGGGGCACTCGTCTTCCAGGTTCTGCGTGGCCTGAAGGAATGCCATATGGATCTCATACTCGGTACCACCCGCCAGGAAGCAGGACTTGGCAGCGGAATGACCGAGTAAGGCGAGACGATTGGCGGAACGAAGTTGATCGAGCTCGTAATCCGACTTTACTGCCCGAGAGTAGTCTAGATAGCTAATAAGCGACTGCGGATTGATCAACTCTTTAGAGAATCCAAGCGCGGCAGCCACAGCGCTGTCCTCTCCTATATAGGCCGTATCGGCTATTGAATACTGTTTTAATGTGCCCGATAGCTCATCGAGCGTGCTCAGGCGGACGACCGTAAACTGCTCCTCCCATGCGGGTTCCATGTGAATTTCCTGCTCGTACCAGAAGTCGCTGGGCACGATCTGAAAATAAATGGGCTTGTCACCGGGGCGGAAGAAGACAAACTGATTGGGCCTATTCACCGGTATCCAGTGAAGAAGGTGGCCATAGGCTTGGAAGGGCACGCCTCTGTCATCGCCGTAGTAATGCTTCTCCACTCCGCTGTGTACCAATATGGCAGTCATCCGCCCCGTCTCGGAGTTGACGTACTCCAGGGCATCGCTATAGCCGCTAGTGAGAGTTGCTATGTGATTCGCGTAATTTTCTGTGGTCACTTCTTGTGCCTCTGAATGCTGTCCAATGCAGTGGGTAGGAATTATACTGTGGATTGACTACGAACAGACAGAGATCGTTGCGGCGATCGTTTAGGGGAATAAGATGCTATATGCGATGTTTATGTTAGTCATACTGACGACAGTAATAATGGTGCTGACTGCGCGTGTAAGATTGGGCTCAGTAAGAAGCGGGACAGTGCCGGCTAGCTACTACAGTCTAATGGACGGACACGACGTCCCAGAGTTCGTAGCGAAAACAACACGAAACTTCAATAATTTGTTCGAGGTTCCAACCTTGTTCTATGCAGGTGGGGCAGTCTATCTCGCGCTAGACCAGACGGGACAGCTTCCAGTTATCTGTGCTTGGGTTTTCGTCGCGGCGCGTGTGCTACATAGCGTCATTCATCTAAGCTATAACAATGTCATGCATCGGCTAATTATATTCGCCTGTGGCAATCTTGCCGTCCTGGTAATGTGGCTAGGGATTGTGAATGCCGCAGGCTAGAAATTTCGAATGGCACTTGGATCGGATTCAGCTGTTGCCGAATGAGTTGGAAAAACTAAAGAGGAGAGACCATGTCTGATGTGGCCGTGTATATGATCGCAAACCTGGTGGTTCACGATGCCGACGAATACCGAAAATACGAGAAAGGATTCTTTCCCATACTGAAAAGGTTCGGCGGTGAATTCCTTACCTTCGATGACAAGCACGAGAATCTGGAGGGAGATTCCCAGCTTGAGGGTAGAGTCATCATCTTCAAGTTTCCCTCTGAGGAACTTGCGAAGCAATGGTATGCGGATGAAGAGTATCAGACTCTCTCAGAGTTTCGGCGGGCGGGCACGACCCTGAAGAGTCTTACGATGGTTCACGGATTACCCCCCAGGCTGTAATATTTCCACTCTGCCTTTGTTGCTAACTTCAATTTTAACTTCAGACCTACTACCGAGGAATTGAAATGATTCGATCAACTACACCCACATTGCAAGGCAAGGAAATTACCGACTACCTGGGCATCGTCGTAGGAGAGGCGATACTAGGTGCGAATATATTCAAGGATATCTTCGGTGCGATTCGAGATGTCGTGGGCGGTCGTGCGGGAGCCTATGAGGAAGAGATGGGCCGTGCACGCGACATCGCTTTTACTGAACTGGAAGAAGAGGCTAGAGCCCTGGGCGCGAACGCCATTGTGGGAATAGATTTAGACTATGAAGTCATCGGTTCAAAGGGTGGCATGATGATGGTTAGTGTGAGTGGCACGGCGGTAAGAGTTAAATAGAGTGATTCGCCAGAGATTGGCGAGATCACGAATGCTGTCCTAGACTTAGGGGGAATCGACTGAGTAGTTAAGGACAACGCCCAGTGAAATACCTCCTATCCTTCGCGACTAACTTCGTTCGCCAGTTCACGCGGCGACTACAGCGCCCTCGGTTTCTAACCGAGTCGTCTAGAGCCGATATATTCCTTGAAAAGCTGCGTTCTCCTGCTCAGAGAAATTACGATACACTAACGCAGTCGTTGTATGGCAGACCTACGCCGAATTCCGAGAAGCAGATAGCAATATTGCTGCGACAACCGATCGGCATCGTACGATCTCTTCTCGCTAGAAATCGGTCACACAATAGAAGCTTCGAACGCAGAAGAAACCGCCTCGGCAATGCGAAGCGCATTCGGGACTATTGCAAGAGTTTCGAGATTTCCGAGAGGCTTGAATATCAACAGCTAAACCGTGTAGATACACGCTCTCGCATCGTGGCGTCTTTCCACTTTGGAGACTTTCTATACGGTTCCGCTAGCCTGTTTAGCCTAGATAGCGAGGCTCGCAGAAAATTTGTGCTCAGTTTAAACAGGAGCGCAGGAGCCAGTTTTACAAATCTGGTCACAGGTTTTGGTCCTCGTGCGCCGAGATCCGAATGTGAACTGCTACTCAGCGAGCACAGCTCATCAGATCTTTCGCAGCTTCTTAGAGCCGGCAACACGTCGCTACTTCTCTTCTGTGATGTGCCGCCGGGCCTAACCGAAACTGTACAGGTCAGTTTCCTCAATCGTCCGGCTTGGTTCTCTATTGGCCCGGCGCTCTTGGCATTG
Organism: uncultured Gammaproteobacteria bacterium; assembly: GCA_963976555.1. Lineage (GTDB taxonomy): Bacteria > Pseudomonadota > Gammaproteobacteria > Pseudomonadales > Pseudohongiellaceae > UBA9145. Next base: position 23,739 of record CAXBLN010000033.1, on the reverse strand, counting down.
GCAAATAGAGTCCCACTGCTGCCGCTATTAAACTACTCCGATGGCCAATCCAGGTATGTGAGGCTTGGCAAACAGATCGAACCCCTACTCTTGCAATCGGAGTCACTGCGTGAGGGTGCGGGCCGTGTCACTCAGGAGTTAGTTTCTCTCTTCGAGGGCAGCTTCCTCGAATTTCCTGAACAATGGCGTTTCACCTCCCTGCTTCCCATCTATTTTTCTCCACCGAACCAATCGCTGAACAGCGATTCACGATAGCTATCATGAGAAACGGTAGCGTGCAATTGACTTCAGCCAGTAGCGATTCTGCATCTTTTCATGTGAGCCATCATCTACAGAGACATTTTCGAGACAGAATTCCGGACAGTACGACATCATTGAGCGAGCTGTATCCAGATTCGCTAGAGCTAATAGAAAGCCTGTTTGAACTAGAACAACAAACAGGGAAGACACTGAGTAATCTGGAATTGAAGTCGCTGAAAACCCTGGGAGACTTGATTCGTTTTTTTAGCGCTCCTGCTAAACGACAGGAATAATAAAATTGTTATGAAGGCTGAGAAACCTGAAAGTCTATTTCGCTCGAATGCTATCGCTCATAGCTTAATGGGTCCGCGATCTACACCCGTAATAGCGATTGCAAGTCACCTTCGTCTGCAGCTCGGGATTTGGCTGCTGCTACTGCTTGTGGCGTCATATCTGCTTATTAAGACGAATTACAAAGAAACCTTGGCGGCGAGGGGAGTACTGGAGCCGAGGCTGGGTGCGCAGAAGATTATCTCTCCGGCTACAGCGAGGGTAAATCAGATTCATGTTAGTCAGGGGGATCGCGTTAAGAAGGGAGACGTCCTCGCCTCCCTCACTACGGATGTCTATAACGAGCACGGTGTCTCTGTTCAACGGGAGAGTATACGTCAGCTGCGCACAGATAGAGGGCTACTAGAAGAACAACTTGATACCGAGCGGAAAGCCCTGGAGCAGTCTCTTCGATGGAACAGGCTCGCGGCACAGAATGTTCGCGGCGGCTTACTGAATCTGGAGAAGGAGGCGGAGCTTCTGGAGATGCAAATTCAGCTAAGCGATCGAAATCTTCAAGCTGTGTCCAGGCTACATGAAACTGGCAATAGCTCCACACGGGAGTTCGATCAACATTATCGTGGGCACCTCGAGCTGCTAGGTCGGGAACAATCCCTTTCTCAGCGTGAGCTGCAGTTCGGCCATGAGCTAGACGCACTCGATAACACTCAACAACTCGCCGAACTGCAATTCCAACAATCGATTCTTCGTCTCAAGCGTGAGTTACAAGCCATCGATCAGAAGATTGAGACTGCCGGCAATCAGGCGCTGATTACAGTGGTCGCGGAAGGGTCAGGCATAGTGGCGGAGCTTGGATTGGAGACGGGCAATCCCGTATTGATAAATCAGCCCCTGTTCTATATCAATCCGGAAAGCTCCGAGTTACAGGCGACCATCTTTGTGCCCGCCGCGGTTGCCGGAAAGCTCGCTGTCGGTCAGCAGGTGTTACTGCGTTACGATGCATTCGACTTTCGACTATACGGCAGGCAGGAGGCCATTGTCTCTGCCATCGGACAGGCCCGCATAGACCCCAGAGATACGATGTTGTCGGTAGCAGGTATCACCGAACCGGTATTCAGGGTGAGGGCGCAATTGCAGAACGATACCGTTCATGGAGAAGCCGTCTATCGTCTTAAAGGGGGCTCTACTCTGGTCGCAGACTTCGTTGTGGCCGACATGTCGCTTCTACAGTTCATCTTCAAACCTATCCTTCGCTTGCAAGGGAAAGTGACATGATCGACATCTTTAGCACTCGCAACTCGCTACCTATGATATTTCAGACGGAAATAGCCGAATGTGGCTTGGCCTGTTTGGCAATGATAGCCGGGTACTATGGAAGGTATTCGGATCTGCGCAGCCTTCGAGAACGCCTTTGCTTGCCCGCGGGTGGAGCATCTGTGAAACAGGTACTGCAGGTAGGGGAAAGGCTGAACCTGCAGGGTCGGCCCCTGAAACTCAGTTTATCAGACATCGGCCGGTTGTCGTTGCCGGCCGTGTTGCACTGGGATACAGACCATTTTGTAGTGCTAAGGCGAGTAGCTCGGCGCTCAATTGTCATACATGACCCTGCAGTTGGAATACGAAAGTACTCGCTAGAGGAGCTGGACTACCACTTCACGGGCATTGCGATCGAGTTCTCGCCTTTGGTCTCATTCACCAAAGAGAAAACAGCGAAAGAATATTCTGTTAGAGAACTCTTCAAAGCGACGCCAAGCTTCAGGCGGGCCATCTATCAAGTATTCTTCCTCTCACTACTATTGCAGCTACTCTCTCTAATCTTTCCGTTGTATCTACAGCTAGTTATTGATCAGGGGCTAAGTAAGGGCGACATGGATATTATTCTGCTCGTTGCATTACTTTTCTCGCTGGTCATTCTCGCGAAGATGAGTGTTAGCTATTTTCGCGGTGTGCTTCTCCTCCAGTTCTCAAGCCAGATGGGATTTCAATTGATAAGCAATGCGTTTGCACATCTCCTGCGGCTTCCGTTGTCATTCTTTGAGAAGAGAGAGATGGGGGACATCGTCTCTAGATTCTCTTCGATCGATAACATCAAGCAGCTCGTTACCCAGGAGATGATTACTGTGATTGTCGATGGAGTGTTCTCTGTTCTGACATTTGTTCTTCTGTTCCTATACAGCCCTCTACTGGCATTCGTAGCACTGTTCTTTGTCTTCCTTATGACAATCGTTCGACTATTCACACTACCAATCGAGAAGTCCTGCCGTCAGGAGGTCTTGCAGACCGGTGCGAAGCAGCAGACTCGATTCATGGAGAATGTTCGTTGCATCGCAGTCACAAAGAACTACAGCATAGAAACTGATCGACTTGGCGAGTGGCAGGACTACTACGCCCATTTTGTAAATAGCACCTATAGGCTTGGGCATCTTCAGTTGGGCGTCGGTTCTGTGCACAACCTTTTGTTCGGCCTGGATCATGTGGCGACGATCTACTTTGGCTCTGTCGCCATCTTCAGCGGTCATCTCACCATAGGTCAATTGATGAGTTTTGTGTTTCTTAAGCAGAATTTCAGTGGATCGATTGCAGCGATGCTGCCGAAGCTTGCCGAAATGCGATTGCTGCGACTTGAACTTGATCGAGTATCGGATATCGCATTTGCCGAAGCAGAACCAAACTATCAAGACTCAACCTTGCTAGTCTCGAAGCTCTCGGGAGCCATGCAAGTGAAGGAGCTGGGTTTCGGCTATGTCTCGGGGCAGGCGATGCTGTTCAAGAAACTCTGTTTTAGCATCGAGCCTAAGGAATTCCTCGCGATCTCGGGAAATTCGGGTTGCGGGAAGTCAACCCTGCTAAAACTTCTACTTGGCCTGTGTACTCCGACTGAGGGAAAAGTTCTTGTTGAGAACGTATCGATCGCCGAGTTTGGTATGAAGAATTACAAGTCGCAGATTGCCTCGGTGTTACACGGGGATAGCCTGCTAGCGGGTTCTCTGGCCTACAACGTTAACCTGGGTTTGGAGCCTTTCAATCTAGAGCGACTTGAGGCGGCCTGTTACAGGGCTTGCATACTCGGTGATATACAGGGGTTGACCATGGGATTTAATACTCAGGTAGGAGAGATGGGCGTAGCTCTCTCAGCCGGCCAGATACAGCGGGTACTACTGGCCCGTGCGCTATATCGATCTCCGAAGGTGCTGATATTGGATGAAACACTCTCCCATCTAGATTTCGACTGCGCACGCGAGATCATCGCGAATATCAGGCAGCTGGAGATAACACTTATTTTGGTGACCCATAATCCGGGAATTGTTCAACTCGCAGACTATTCCCTGGAACTGAGTCGCAGCGGTCATTCAGTGAATGAGAATAGAATGCGCACTAATGGAGTTCTGGGAGCAGCCGACAATGGACATGACTAAGAATGGCCTGATAGCCCATGAGACTTATTTCACGGTCATATCGCAGAGAACGCTTGGCTCTGGGTTTTTTGATGATGCCTGCAAAGAGTTCTATTTGTGCAGACTTTTGCAGTGCCAGAGTGCGTTTCATGTGCACTTGCATGCCTATCTGCTTATGGAACAGCGTATATTACTCATGTTTACTCCGCGGACCCCGTTCGGCTTTAGTGCTTTCACTAAGTTTCTCAGCGAGAATTACAACGATTACTATTCGATACGATTCGAAAGGCGGGTTCAGGCATGGCAGAAGTCTATGTCAATCTGTCTGCTACCAAGTTTCAATCTGATTCAAGATTGTCAGAAATTTATCGAACGCTTTGTGATTAAGATGGAGGTCAGCACGCACCCTGGTAAATATCACTACTCAAGTTACTGTGCGAATGCCTTTAGTCTGAGGCCGAAATACCTGAGGCGGCATCAAGCGATCATCGAGCTCGCGCACGAAGATTCCTGTGCGTTAGAAAGCTATCGAGAATTTATTGAAACTCCATTTAGAGAGGAGCACGAACGCTTCTTAGATAGTCGATTACTGCATGGACACCCTTTATTGGGCAAGAGAATACGCAATCGACTTGAGGAAGAGAGAGCTTTGACCGATATAGATAAAAGCGGCACAATAGCTCCATCGCGACTTAGAGAAGGAAGTGACTGAGTACCAGTTGTGTGCCACACAGTAGAACCACCCTTACTATTAAAGCTGCAGTATTTTGACGCAGCTTCTACCTATATTGATAGATATGCCCAAATCACTGAAATCCGATTTTTATCCATTCTACGACCCGTATAGGAATAGCGGGACTCTGGGCTATGGTTTTAAGTTAGGCATTTCTTTAGGCATAGGCGCCTTCTATGCCTTACTACAATATACTGCATTGTCAGATAAGAGAGTTTTCTTCAGCGAGAACTGTTGGATTCTGGGATTAATAATTTCAACCTCTTGTTTTTCTCTCTATGTAGCCACGGATGTATTCCGGCACAATCTACAGACCATGCGTGAAATCGAAGGTAAGCGAGCGCAGAGTTTGAGAGTCGTTGATGAGTGGATGAATGATAAGTGGTTGCTTCTCGCAGGTTTCGGCTTCGCAGCGGCGAACACAACCGTTGGTCATCTTTTAGGAATCCCTGCGGCGTTCTTCGAGTCCTCTACCGCCTTGGCGATGGCGTATTTTGGGTTCTTCCTCGCTGGTTTCGCGAGTGGCATGGGTCTATTGGCAATCACCGCGGTGATTGTACTCTATCTAAAGTTTGCGCCGAGCCTGCAGCACGCGCTAGACCCGAATGATCCAGACGGGAACGGTGGGATAAAAAAACTGGGTGACTCGCTCTGGCTTTTCGGCGGGCTCATTGGTGCGGTTGGCATTTTGGTGAGCATTCATATGTTCGGTGTTTCCTGGACATTCATGGATAAGCAATATGTTCAGTTCATTTTCCTGTTCTGGGTATCGCTTCCTTTCATCCTCGCCGTTTCGGTTGTGCTTATTCCTGGGCTTGCTGTAAGAAGACAGGTCGCCTACTACAAGTTATACAAAGAGATTCAGCTTAAAAAGGAGAAAGTAAAACTGTATTCGGACTACAAGCAATTTGAATCCAAAGGAGATGAGGAGATCATCTCCACGAAGAAGGAACTAGGCGGTAGGTTAGAGCAGATCCAGAACGATCTTGAAAAGCTAAAGATGATGCGCAACTCGCCTATCGATGGCAAGAGATCAGATTAGCCCACTCCCATACAACTAACTGCCTATTACTCGTAGTTCTCGATACTTGGGCAGGCACAGAACAAGTTCCTGTCTCCATAGACGTTATCGATGCGATTCACGCTCGGCCAGTACTTATTCTGCGCGGCTGTTCCCTGAGCCTGAATTGGGTAAGCTCCCTGCATTTTACTGTAGGGTCGATCCCAGCCATCGTCCAGCATGTCAGCCAGAGTATGAGGAGCGTTCTTGAGAGGGTTATTCTCGGCATCGATACTTCCAGTCTCTACCTCAGCAATTTCTTTACGAATCTGAATCATCGCATCAATAAATCTGTCCAGTTCCTGTTTCGACTCGCTCTCAGTGGGTTCGATCATTAGCGTTCCTGCAACGGGGAAGGACATCGTTGGGGCGTGGAAGCCGAAGTCCATTAGGCGTTTAGCCACATCCTCTTCGCTGATACCAGAGCTGAGCTTTAGCGGGCGTAGATCGATAATACATTCGTGAGCCACCATGCCATTGCGGCCGGTATATAAGACAGGGTAGTGCTCGGCCAGGCGAACGGCGATGTAGTTTGCACTGAGAATCGCGATCTGGGTCGCCTTGAGCAAGCCCTCGGCTCCCATCATGGCAATATACATCCAGGAGATAGGCAGAATGCCCGAACTACCCCAGGGTGCGGCAGAGACTGCACTGTTTTTGGCATCTGGGCCGTCCAGTTTTATTAGCGCGTGGTTAGCGAGATGGGGGGCGAGGTGTTGCTTCACACCAATCGGGCCCATGCCCGGGCCACCACCTCCATGGGGGATACAAAATGTCTTATGCAGATTCACATGGGACACATCGGCGCCGATGTCAGCCGGCTTGGCGACGCCAACCTGTGCGTTTAGGTTTGCTCCGTCCATATACACTTGTCCACCATGATCATGCACGATCTGGCAGATCTCTTTGACGGCTTCTTCGTAGACGCCATGGGTTGAAGGATAGGTAATCATCAAGGCGGCGAGACGCTCACTGTTGGCCTCGGCCTTGCTGCGCAAGTCTTCTACATCGATGTTGCCATTATCGTCACAGGCCACAAGCACGACCTTCATGCCAATCATCTGTGCACTTGCCGGATTTGTCCCGTGTGCGGAGCTGGGGATTAGGCAGATGTCTCTATCAGTTTCGCCCTCGGCCTCTAGATATTTTTTGATCGCTAGCAGACCTGCGTATTCACCCTGCGCCCCGGAGTTTGGTTGCATGCTCACCGCATCGAAGCCGGTAATGACTGCTAGCATTTTCTCCAGCTCATCTATCATCTGTCGATAGCCAGTCATCTGTTCGACAGGTGTGAATGGGTGCGGTTTGGCAAACTCCGGCCAGCTAATCGGTGCCATCTCTGCCGCGGCATTGAGCTTCATTGTGCAGGAGCCGAGTGGGATCATCGCATGGGTTAGCGAGATATCTTTATCTTCGAGCCGCTTCAGATAGCGCATCATCTCAGTCTCGCTGTGATAGCTATTGAAATTTGGGTGTTGCAGATATTCGCTGCTACGAATCAACTTGTCTGGGATAACAGCCCCTTTATCTCCGCTCACTATCTGTGCATCTATGTCTGCTACTGATAGGGTCGATGCGGCATCACCAAGGATGACTTTCCAAATATTCGCGACATCTGCGCCTGTCGCACACTCATCCAGGCTAATACCAATTAGCTTGTCCGCCTGTGCTCGATCGAGTCGCAGGTTAATCTTGCTGGTATGCGCTCGACTTAGGATGCTGTCTAACTGGTCAGCGTCTATCTTAAGTGTGAGCGTATCGAAGTAATTGTCATTCACTAATTCGATCCCCGCTGCCTGAAAACCGGTAGCGAGTATAGAAGTCAGTCGATGAATTCGCTGTGCTATGTTCTTGAGCCCCTTCGGCCCGTGATACATTGCATAGAGCGCGGATATATTTGCGAGCAGTACCTGAGCTGTACAGATATTACTGTTCGCCTTCTCGCGGCGTATATGTTGTTCGCGAGTCTGCAGCGCCATGCGAAATGCCTGTCGTTCTCGCTTGTCGACCGAGACGCCGATGATGCGGCCGGGTACGGCGCGTTTGTATTCATCCTTTGTGGCGAAATAGGCAGCGTGCGGCCCACCGTAGCCCATTGGTACGCCGAAGCGCTGTGTACTGCCGGTCACCACATCTGCTCCCATCTCACCTGGGGGTTTTAATAGTGTCAGGCTCATCAAGTCTGCGGCCACAATCGCGATCGCATTGTGTTCATGCAGGTCGTTGATAATCTCGGTGAGATCCCGCAATTCGCCGGTCACCGCTGGATACTGGAAAATGGCACCAAATAATTCGGAGAGCTCGACTTGATTAATATCGCCGATGACGAGCTCGAAGCCAAAACACTCCGCCCGCGTCTTGATGACATCGATGGTCTGTGGGAAGCAATGCTGATCTACAAAAAATTTGTTGGCCTTGCGATTCTTACTGACGCGCTTGGCGAGAGACATAGCTTCGGCTGCGGCGGTGGCCTCGTCGAGTAGCGAGGCATTTGCCAAGTCCATAGACGTAAGATCTAGAGTCATCTGTTGAAAGTTAAGCAGGCACTCCAGTCGACCCTGTGAGATTTCTGGTTGATAGGGTGTGTAAGCTGTGTACCAGCCAGGGTTTTCAAGCACATTGCGAAGAATCACATTAGGTGTGAACGTGTCATAGTAGCCGAGACCGATAAACGATTTCGCTAATGTGTTCTTCGCTGCAATCGCCTTCAATTTTGACAGTGCCGCGTTTTCAGTGAGAGGACCGTCCAGTTCTAACGCCTCCTTCAAAAGAATCGCTTCGGGAACAGTCTTCGCAATGAGCTCATCGAGAGAGTCTAGCTTGAGCGCCTGAAGCATCTGTTCAATCTGCAGCCCATCTGGGCCTATATGACGATCGATGAACTCGCCGTGATACTGCAGGGAATCGAGAGAGGGAGCGGAGTCGTTCTTGGCAGATTCGTTAGGAATCGCCGGAATTGATTGAGATTGCATTGAGTGCTTTCCGGAAACGTATCTTTGTTGTAATTAATGGCCTACAACAGAAGTAAAGTGAATAGTTAGACCGCGAGTGACATCCTGCCTTCTAGTCATCTTCGCAATGATCGGAGTACGCGTCTGCGTCCAGTAACTCGTCTAGCTCGAGCTCGTCGCTTATCTGGATCTTGTAAAACCAACCGTCGTCGTAGGGGACAGCGTTGACCGTCTCGGGAGCATCCACCAGGATGTCATTAATGGCGATAATTTCTCCGGAAACAGGGCTGTAAACATCCGATGCAGCTTTGACGGATTCGACTACTGCGACTTCGTCTTTCGCATGAATAGTCGCGCCCACTTCAGGCAGCTCCACAAACACGATATCTCCCAAGGCATCCTGAGCATGATTACTAATGCCGACTGTAGCTGTGCCATCTTCTTCGAGGCGAACCCATTCATGAGTGGCGGCGTATTTAAGATTATCTGGATATGTACTCACTGGGTCTTCCTCATTTAATCGATACTGGTTTTAATTCTGGATTTAGACGCTTCCTGACTCAAAAGAGCTGTTCTATTGTAATGCTCGTCGTGCTATTCGAATACCTTCTTGCCAAAGCGGACGAAGTTTGGCTTGACTATGCGTACGTCGGTAAGGGTTCCACGGATGTCTACCTGGCAGGCGCCGCTATCCACCGGAATTCTAGCTAATGCGATTGAATGCTTCAACGTGGGTGAAAAGCTGCCGCTGGTAATGACGCCCTCGCCTTTCTCGCACAGCACTTTCTGACCCTCGCGCAGCACTCCGCGCTGTTCCAATACGAGTCCTGTTAGTTGAGGCAACTCGCCTGCCTGCTGTTGAGCCAAGTGCGCGGTCACAGCCGCGCGTCCTATAAAGTCTCGATCAGTCGGCTCCCAGGCAATAGTCTGTGTCATATTCGCCGCGATTGGCGAGGTAGATTCATCCATGTCATGACCATAGAGATTCATTCCCGCCTCCAGGCGCAACGTGTCTCTCGCCCCAAGGCCCACTGGCTTCACTCCAACTGACAGTAATTTGTCCCAGAGCGCCGGGGCCTGTTCGTTGGGGAGAATGATCTCGAGGCCCATCTCTCCGGTATAGCCGGTGCGGGCAATGAACCAATCAATCGATTCGAAGCCACGGAAATTTTTTAGCTCAATGCTCTTTGTCGCTCTGTCACTTTCCAGAACAGAGCATACTTTCTCGATAGCCTCAGGACCATGCACTGCCATAATTGATAGCTGTGGCTGCTCCTCGATAGTGACGTCGAAATTCTCGGATTGCGACCCTATCCAGGCTAAATCTTTCTCACGGGTAGCGCAGTTCACCACCACGCGATAGCCGAAGCTAGTGCTATAGACAATCAGGTCGTCAACGACGCCACCGGTCTCGTTTAGCATGCCACTATATAGGGCGCGACCGACCTCATCGAGCTTCGCAACATCGTTTGCCAGCAGATAGCGCAAGAACTGCTGCGCCTCAACACCCGACACATCGACTACCGTCATATGCGATACGTCGAAAATGCCTGCGTGGTTTCTTACCTGATTATGCTCCTCTATCTGAGAGCCATAGTTGATGGGCATGTCCCATCCCGCGAAATCGACCATCTTGGCGCCAGCATCGAGATGCTTCTGATAGAGCGAGGTTTGTTGGCCCATTTGACTACTCAGCTACTTGAGAAGGAAGGCGCCATTTTACCTACAGCTAGCCTCTTTTAATAGCGAAGCCGAAGCTTTTCAAGATGAAGAATATTCATGTGGCGAAACGGGTGAAAGCAATTCGATAATGTGCTGCTAGGGGAGCCAGGCATAACTGAACTTGGCGAAGATAGTACGGTTGGTCTTCTCGATCGAGTCATAGCTGTCGTTCTGAAATCCCGCATCGGAATAACCAATGAAGAATCGTGTGGCGGCGCTAACTCTGTAGCTATAGAGCAGTTGTGTAGTGAGTTGCTTGCTACGTGCCTGCACGGGTGAGACATACAAGTCTTGATTGCGCTTGTTATCGGTGTATTGCAGGGTGAATCGCAGAAAGCTACGAGCGCTAAACTGGTAGGTTGTCTTCAGGTCGGTAAGGTTCGCGGTGAATAGCCTGCCGCCGTCCACATCGAACTGCTGTAGGGTATGATCGAGATCCAGCTCCAGATGCTTACCCCAGCGATAGTTGATGCTGGGTCCATACCGCTTCGATTGGCCGAGGCGGGTGTTCGCAAAATCCACTATGTCCTCAATTCGTATTAGGGCTCTGAGTCGCAGGTTAGCCCTGGGAGTGAACCCGACAACCATCTGATTGAATTGCTCATCGAAATATTTACCATTCCAGTAAGTCTCGCTGCCGCCGAATAGCCCATTGAAGAACGATTGCATGGGACCATTCATATTCACGAACACCTCGAACTCTTCCTCAAGTTGCAGGCCAGATTGGTCTTCCGTCCGGTCATAGTCCAGTGCGACGCGGATGCGATTAAAGAAGTCGCCAGGCTCCCCGAACCACGTGTGCCCTGCGGTGGCGACTACAAATTTAAAATCAACGCGATTCACAAAGCCCAGGTCGGCGCGGAAGTCGTCACCCATATCGGTGTAGCCCAATCGCCAATCCCAGCGACGATCGTTGTGTCGATATTCTACGCGGTGGCTGCTATCGCTCAGACTGCTAGCCTGAGAATATCGGCCCTGAATTAGACTTGGATATTCGGAGCTGGAGTGCATGGTTTGGATTGAGATTGAATCTCGATCGCTAGGCCGCAACACAGCATCGATACTGCTGACGGTATTGTTGTAGCCATTCGCGCTGCGGTCTGTGATCAGAGCGCCGATAGTGGAGTTTTCGAAAATATCGAAGCGGTAGCGACCAATTGCGACTTTGGATTCGACATCGTCGAGAGAGGCGACACTGGAGCCGAGGCTGCGCGGTATCAAAAAGCTGGTGTTGGCATCGTTGGCGGTGAGCAGTGCATAGGTGTGACCGCCGCTTTTTCCAGTGACTTTTAAGCCATAGTCCGGATCTGCGATGTTCCTGGTGTGTACCAGTCTCTCGAAAGTATCGAAATAGTCTGCGCCATCGAGAAAGAATGTTCGACGTTCTGGGAAAAACAAGCTGAAGGTGTTGTTAATATCGAGCTGCGCGCTATCTGCCTCGACCTGAGAGAAGTCGGGATTCAGCGTTGCATTGAGGTATAGATCCTGGGAAATGCCCCAGCGAACATCGAGGCTGGCTTGTGGATCGATGCTCTCGCTATCCCAGCCTCCTGCGGCGGGATTTCTATTTTCCACGGCTGCTGAGGTCAGCGTCGGAATTACTTCCAGATTCCTACTGGCTGTGAGATCTGCGAAGCCGTCCACTTTGCTGATCTGGCAGATGTAACAGGATATGTTTCTGGATCGTGGGTTATTGGCTATCCTGGTGCCGCGATCACGGGGGTAAAATCTTACCAGATCGATACCCCAGGTTTGATCATCCGCGCTGGGTGTAAAGCGCAACTGTTTTACCGGTATCGCCATCTCGATAACATAGCCATTGTCATTGATCTGACCGGCACTATCCCATATGGCATTCCAGGACCTGTCTTCGTCGTTGTTTACGTCGTCCTGAATAGCGTCCGCCTGCACGCCGAAGGGATTGACGAAGAATTCGAATGCGCGGCGTTCGTCGTTGAAGGTGTCGAGGACGATGGCCACCCAATCATCGTTCCACAGGCTATCTCGGTCTCTATAGAAAGCGCGTATCAGCTCGGGTTCCGGGTCCAGAGCGATGAAGGCGACATAAAGCACCTCGCCGTCTTCCATGAGCAATGCCTCGGCTTCGACTTCGGCGGGGATATTATTATTCGGGTCGGTTTCTATGTTGACCGCTATGCGAGTGGCCTGACTCCACTCCCCTTGACCGATCTGACCATCGATGCGCGGTGCGCTATTCACTCTGGGGATGTCGTAGCTTGACAGAGATTGGGCAAGTGCTCCCGATGAGAGTGTTCCGATCAGGAGGAGCGCAAATAGCCTTGGGCTTGTACTAAGCTTCTTGAGGAGCGCGCAGGCTGAAGATAATTCCATTTCTACTACTCGCTCACTCATCGGGCTACTAAATCAGTTCCGCGGACTGTCAAGTCCATCAGCGTCCCTGCTCATTCTAGATTGGGCTAGATTATTGCACTTGATGCCGGAAAATGGAAAAGCGTAACAACGCTTCGAATCATAGCTCGTGATCGACCCGTGATTTGCGCTGCACTTGGTGCACCTGAGAGCCTTGTGCATTCAAGCGAGGGGCTGCTTGTTGCCCGCGGTTTGAGGGAGTTTTTAGAGTGAGGCATACAGACCACTATCCGTATTCTGTCTCTAATCGAATTGCACAAAAAAGCAGGAAGCCTTGCGACTTCCTGCTTTGAGTACAGCGTCTACAGTTCGGAAATGGCTTCCAATATATCTTCGAAGGGTGGCCTATCCTGATACCTCTCCTCTGCAAATTTCGCCTTAATCACTCCATTCGGATCGACTAGGAAAATTCCGGGATAGGGGATGCCGTATATGCGGTGCCCCGGTTCATAGTCCAGGTTGCGGACACCGAAGGCGTTTACATGGCTAACTTCTTCATCGTGGAGGAGCGGGAACTGAATATCCTGATCTTCCTGCACCGTCTTCAGTGTTTCCACTGAATCGTAGGTTAATGCGGCAACATTGATTCCCATTGCCTCGATCTGGTCACTGATTTCGGTCAGCTGCACGAGCTGAGCTTTACAGTACGGTCACCAATCGAAAGAGCGGCTCATCATAAAGAGCAGGCCCTTCTCTCCTTTCAATGCGTCGAATGTTTGAACGTTGCCATCTTGATCCTGCGCCGAGATTTCCGGAATTACTGCACCGACTGGAAAGTCTGGAGCCCAGACGAAATCCTGCGCAAGCGACAATTGGAAACTTCCAAGGAGCATCAGAGCCAGCAGTATCCTGCTGCAAACACCGGCATGGGGTTGGGTTTTCGGATTCATTTAGACCTCATCTGTTTTTATCGAATATTACTGCTTCCGGCCACGTGAACTCAATAGTCTAAAGCATTACTTAGAATACCCGATTGATGAGGGTTTTATTGCAAGATTTCTGAAAATCTTTGTGCATGGGGTGGGATTGGCGGCAGGGACCAGGTAAATCGAAAAGAAAGCGAATGTATCGCTGTAAGTTCAGTTACACAGCTTGGAAGTTCCTGGATTCCTAAATCTGGTCGATGCCTGCAAGGAACCTCTCGCCGCGGGGAAGGTAGTTATTATCGCTGTCGAGAGAGAACACTACGGAGTTTGAGCGGCCAATGATCTCTTCTCTAGGGACGAAGCTATAAACGCGGCTATCGGCGCTGTTGTCGCGGTTATCACCGAGGACGAAGTATTGACCCTCAGGGACCACGCTAGGGCCATAGCTGCGCGCCGTTCTACTGACGAATCGGTTCGATAGGCGGGCCTGATGCGCCATGTCGGACAGTTCTTCGAGGATGATGATGGCGTCGTCATCTCTGGATAGCACCTCGTAACTCGCGGCCTCTCCGTTAATCACCAAGGCGTTGTTTTGCATATAGATAGTATCCCCGGGGACGCCAACGATGCGCTTCACGAGGCGCTTATCGGCTTTCTTGGAGTCGATGATAATCACGTCACCGCGGGTTGGATCGGAAAGTTCGGCAAGAGAGATCTCGGTAAAGGGAATCTTGACGTCGTAGGCGAGTTTATTGACCCAAACCTTGTCGCCATCGAGCAGGGTAGGTTGCATTGAGGCGCCGGATATTGAGCTAAGGTCGGCTATTGCGCTTTTGAAAAAAACGATACAAGACAGCAACAGGAAAAATTGTCGATTTTCCTTCCAAAATAGACTGAGATTGCTGCTGAGACGCTCCGAAACACTGGGGTTATTTAGATCATTCATGTCTTCTATACCTTTGTGGTGCCTAAACTAGCCCAGGTGTTCCAGGCATGTCAATCGGCTTGAGGTGGTGGGTGTTCTGACGCCGCCCCGCAGCTTTGAGCGACTCAGTGCTATTTCGGGCCTCAGGGTTCTGCTCAGGGGTAATGCTGCTATTGCAAAGCATATGGCTCTTCACTAACCTGTATGCCCGTACAGTAAATCTTCGAGCGCATACACTATGGCGTTGACCCAGTTTCATCCAGCTGCTCGCGATTGGTTCATCGCCGAGTTTGGTGAGCCTACCGCAACACAGGCTCAGGCCTGGCCCGCGATTAAGTCGGGTCGTCACACGCTAATCTCGGCACCTACCGGCAGCGGTAAGACGCTAGCAGCCTTCTACGGAGCTATCGATGAACTCCTGCAGAAGAGTTTGAAGCGGCAGCTGAGCTCCGGAGTGCAGATCCTCTATGTCTCGCCCCTAAAAGCCCTCAGCAACGACATACACAAGAATCTGGAAATTCCGCTCAGGGGTATCGCAGAAAAACTAAAGCAGGGTGGCCAAGCGCAAGCCGATATCACGATCGCAGTTCGCACAGGAGACACACCCGCCGGCGAACGACAGAAGATGGCGAAGAAGCCACCGCATATATTAGTGACTACACCCGAATCTCTTTACCTGCTTCTAACCAGCGCCAGTGGCCGCGCCATGCTGTCGAATGTGTCTACGCTAATTGTAGACGAGATTCATGCCATGCTGGGGGATAAGCGGGGCTCACATCTGGCGCTATCGATTGAGCGCCTGCACCGGCTAGTGCTGAAGAATTCCGGGCAGCAGCTGCAGCGTATCGGACTCTCCGCTACTCAGAGACCGATCGAAATGGTGGCAAGGTATCTAGTCGGCAACAGTAATTACAGTGAGGATGCGGTCGACTGTGAGATCGTGGACGCGGGTTTCCGCAGAGAGTTGGATATTCGGCTGGAGGTGCCGGGTTCACCACTTTCTGCATTGATGAGTAACGAGGTCTGGGAAGAGCTGTACAAGCGCCTGGTCGAACTCATCTCAAGTCATCAGACGACACTGGTCTTCGTAAACACACGACGACTTTCGGAACGACTTGCCCTCGCTCTCTCGGAGCGACTCGGTGAAGATGCCGTCTGTTCCCATCATGGAAGCATGAGCAAGGAGCTTAGGCATGACGCCGAGCAGCGACTAAAAGCAGGGCAGCTGAAGGTACTGGTGGCCACGGCTTCCATGGAGCTGGGTATAGACATTGGTTCCGTGGATTTGGTGGTGCAGTTCTCCTCGCCGAAAAGCATTGCGACGTTTCTGCAGCGTGTAGGTCGCAGTGGTCACTCGATTCATGGCATACCCAAGGGAATATTATTTCCTCTTACGAGAGACGACCTGGTGGAAAGCGCGGCACTGTTGCATAGCATTCGCGAGGGGCAATTAGACTGCATCGTAATGCCGCAAAAGCCGTTGGATATACTATCGCAGCAGATCGTAGCCGAGGTCTCATCACAGACTCATGATGAAGCAGGACAAACGGGCGAGCTATTCGATCAGCAGGAGGGTGGCTGGGATGTTGGCGAGCTCTATGATTTATTTCACAATGCCTATTCCTATCGCGACTTATCTCGAGAAGAATTCGATACCACAGTACAGATGTTGGCCGATGGCTATACGAGTAGGAGAGGGCGTCGTGGCACTCACTTGCATTTCGATGCAATCAACAATCGGCTGCGCGCGAGACGCGGTGCGAACCTGATCGCACTTACTAACGGCGGCGCCATCCCCGATATGTTCGACTACCAAGTTGTACTCGACCCGGAAGACATCGTCGTCGGTAGCCTCAACGAAGATTTCGCTCTCGAGGCGCTGCCGGGAGATGTATTCACTCTGGGAACTCATAGCTGGCAGATGTTGCGCGTCGATGGGCTTAAAGTTCGGGTGCGCGATGCACAGGGCATGCAGCCCACTATCCCGTTCTGGTTCGGCGAGGGTCTGGGTAGAACGCGAGAGCTTTCCGAAGCGGTCTCAGATTTACGTCAATCGATAGCGGATCTGCTCCTTAACGATTCGGCGAACGCAGCCGTGCAGTGGCTTGTCGATAGCGCCGGGGTCCCCCGCGAGGGAGCGACGCAGCTAGTCGAGTATCTAGAGACTGGAATGAATGCGCTCGGCGAAATGCCGACGCGTTCCTCCATCGTGATGGAGAGATTCTTCGATGAAGTGGGTGACATGCATGTCGTCATTCATTCTCCTTTCGGCAGCCGAATCAACCGTGGCTGGGGTCTGGCGCTTAGAAAGCGCTTTTGTAAGTCATTCAATTTCGAACTGCAGGCTGCCGCAAACGAGGACAGCATCGTTATTTCTTTGGGTTCTATTCATAGCTTTCCCCTCGACGATGTATTCAAGTATTTGCAGGCGGCGACGGTAAGGGATGTGTTGGTGCAGGCACTCCTCGATGCACCAATGTTTGAAGTGCGGTGGCGCTGGAATGCGACCCGTTCACTGGCTATTCAACGCAACCGCAATGGTAAGCGAGTGCCGCCGCAGTTTCAGCGAATGGATGCAGAAGATCTCGTCGCGCATGTTTTCCCGGATCAGATAGCCTGCGCAGAGAATATTACCGGCCGACGCGATGTGCCCGACCACCCCCTCGTTAATCAGACTATCCACGATTGTCTTACTGAGGCCATGGACATCGACGAACTCACAGAGCTAATTGCCGCCATCGAGCAGGACAAGCTGACGCTCATCGCGAAAGACTTGCGCGAGCCTTCGCCCTTCGCTCAGGAGATCATCAACGCGAGGCCCTATGCCTTCCTCGACGATGCTCCCTTCGAGGAGCGTCGCACGAACGCTATTCGCAATAGAAGTTGGGCTGACCCCGGCGAGGCAAAAGATTTTAGCCTGTTGGATGAAGAGGCTATCGCGCGTGTGCGAGAAGAGGCTTGGCCTTACATTAATAACGTCGAGGAGTTTCACGATGCCTTGTGCAGTCTAGCCTATATGAGCGAGGCGGAGTTTACCGCAGACAAAGCCTATCAACGCTGGCATCAGGTTCTGCTAGATGCTGGGCGTATTCTGCATTTGTCTGAGCTACCTAAGGCGATATGGATCGCTACGGAGAAACTTGGATTCTTTTTCGCTGTCTATCCGCAATTAGAGTCACTAAGAGACTCACCAAGGATTCCTGAATTCATTCTGGAGCAACAGTGGGATCGACAGGATGCGCTGCGAGAAATCGTGCGCTCTCGCCTGGAATGTCTAGGTCCGATCCGACCTCAGCAATTGGCGGATGAGCTCGACCTTGAGGTGAGTGATATCGATCTCGCGTTGATCTCCCTAGAGGTTGAAGGCTTTGCTTTTCAGGGGCAGTTCACACAGCATGCTCGCAAGCATCGAGTCGATGCCGAGCCTGTAATCGAGTGGTGTGAGAGGCGACTGTTACAGCGTATTCATCGTTACACGATCGACGCCCACCGTAAGAGCATCAAACCGGTTTCGCTCCAGACTTATACCGAGTTTCTATTCGATGCGCACGGTCTGGTCGAAGTTAGCGATCCCGCTTCCATGCCTTCGCCCACTCGAGAGCCGGTGCTCGATGGGCAGACTCGTCTTCAGAACGGACTAGGGCTTCTAGATGGGATAGCGGCACCTGCCGCGAGTTGGGAGGCAGACCTATTCCCGGTTCGAGTCGCCGACTACGATCCAAACTGGCTCGATGTCATGTGCATCAGTGGCAAGATGGTTTGGGGTCGTTACTCTCTGCCGAACACGGCACAGAGACTGCAGCGCCGGAAAGAATCGAAGAGTTCTAATGTAACCGGGCCTATTAAATCGACACCGATCTCGATTGTTAGTCGCGCCAATCTGGATATCTGGAAGGCACTGTCTGCAGCAGAGCACAACGAAGAAGAGGCCCTGGCTGGAAGTGAACTTGCAAAACAGATCGAGGCCGACCTGGAGCGCAACGGGGCGAGTTTCTTCGATCAGATTCAAGAGCGTACCGGGTTACTCAGGGCTCAGCTCGAGCAGGGTCTGGCGGAACTTGTCTCTTCGGCAAGAATAACCAGCGATAGTTTTACCGGTCTGCGTGCCTTGCTAACGCCGAATAAGAAAAAGCCGAATAGCCACACCGGTAGCCGCTCACGACGAGGTCGGCGCGCCATGTTCGGAGTCGAGGATGCAGGTAGGTGGAGCCTTCTGGAAACTGACAAGGCACAGGGGAAAATTGAGCGGAATTCCAGGCACTGGGAAATCCTCGATGAGGTTCAACTAGAACGCCTGATCGGCATCTATTTGCAACGTTGGAACGTTCTATTTCGCGGCTTACTGGAGAGAGAGTTGTTTGCACCTCCTTGGCGGGTACTGCTCAGAGCATTGCGTAAAATGGAACTACGCGGGACTATTCGTGGAGGCAGATTCGTGGCTGGCGTAGGCGGTGAACAATTTGCTTTTCCAGAAACTGTCGATGCACTGCGCAAGTACAAAAAGAATAGAAGCGAGAAAGAATTTAAATACTACAGTCTGTCGGCGGTAGACCCACTCAATCTCTTGAATCTGATTCTGCCGAACCGCAAACTCTCCAGGCTGAGCAAGAACAGAGTATTGTATGAGAACGGTATTCCGATTGCTGTGTTGGAGTCGGACAAAGTACGTTTTCTAAAAGATGTCGAGCCGGCGGATGAATGGAAACTACAGCAGGCATTGATTAAGAAAAATTTTCCACCGAGACTAAGAAGCTATCTTGGCAGTCGCTAACCATCGAATAGCCTTTTTCAAAATCTCCTCTACAGAAAAGAAAATCCCGCTATCACTGAACGCGATAGCGGGATCTACTACTTATGGGAGCAAAGGAATCGCAAAGCGTCTACGATACCCCTCCAATTACCCGATCAAGTATTTTCGTAACTACTTAGATTAAATAATTGGAGGCTCCCTTAATAGATTGACTATTGATGGGATCACCTCCTTTGTAATGCCAGGGTAGTCAATTGTTGTTAGCAAATCCC
Source organism: uncultured Gammaproteobacteria bacterium (assembly GCA_963976555.1). GTDB lineage: Bacteria > Pseudomonadota > Gammaproteobacteria > Pseudomonadales > Pseudohongiellaceae > UBA9145. The sequence goes on along the minus strand of CAXBLN010000033.1, from coordinate 4,143 downwards.
CCTGTTAGAACTACTAACAAAAACCTGATGATTTTATATAACACTATCCTGACTCTGTAAAGTGGATTAAGAGGAGAATGAAGAAATCTCTCACTGACGGAGGAAACCCAAGGCAAGCGAGTGAGAATCTCACGAGCTTCGTGTATTGTTTAAGGGGGCGAGTAAGTAACTACTGTTTAATATCCAGGAAAGTCTCAGGTAATAGCTTTTTGAATCGGATTGTGTGTAGAATTGCGCGCCACGTCACATTATGGGACGACTAATCAAGAATCACAGTATCAATTGATTTCTCAGGTAAACTAGAATTAATACTGAATAATCGCAAATAGGGCGAGCAACACGAGTATGCAACTATGAGAGAGAGAAGACGACATAAGCGGGTAGAGGTCGATTTCTGGGCAAGCCTTAGTCATCCACTGTTGGGTACAATTACCTGTGACATTCAGGATATGTCTGTGAGTGGCGTTTCGATCAAGCTGGATGAAGATCTTAAATTCTTCGTTATGATGGAATTGGATGTCAAGATTCGTGGCGAGGGCTGGGATGATTCGATGCCTGCACTACCTGTGCAAGTGACCCGAGTCGACAAGCGTAACATCGGATTGGAATTCATCGAAAGTTGCGAAGATATTTGGACGCCACCAGAAGATGATGTCGATTTCTCTTCAGACGATTCAGATACTGCTCAACATTTCTCAAGCCTTGAAGATATAGATCAATTCGGTGAGCCAGCCTAACTGGACTTAGTGCTGTTTAGAAGAAAAAATAAATTTGTAAAGAAAGATAGAGCACTAAGAAGATAATTGCAGAGAATGCGATGAATTTAATCGGATTGTCTCTGAAACTATGACGAAGTGTTTTCGCCTCTCCCCTGGCCTTGCTTAGTTGATATTCCTTGCGTAGCCTAATCGTACGCTCTGTCTGATACTCGTCGATTAGTTCACGAGCGAAATTAAATTTCTCAGATTCGTTTGTCCAAATCGCAGGAAGAGATATTCCCCAGTTGCCTGCAGAAGTTTCGAAGTAGGAAATGTCGTTGCTATCTAAAAGTTCGCGTACATCTTGAGCTTCGTCTTCAGGAACGTTGCGTAGTCTGAAAAGTAGTTTTGCCATGGAGGGGCTATTGTATCTTCGATGCGAATGGTTTTTCCGGTAGAGCATGCTACTTTAACGGATTGGAGTGTACAATCCCAGCAGATGAGGTACGGGCCCTACCGGGATAGATTCAAACTTATTAATTCTCGATATACAGATAGGAAGGAAATGAGATGGGAAAACTAACTGGCTCAAATTTTAGGTCGAATGCAGTTCTTGTTGCTGCTTTCTTGTTTAGCTTCTCTCATGCCATGGCGGACACCTCGGTCTGGTCGGTTCGATCCGGCGATAATATTACCTACCTCGGAGGCACGGTTCATCTGCTACGCCCTGGCGACTATCCCCTGCCAGACGAATTCGAACAAGCTTATCAGGCGAGTTCACAGCTGTACTTCGAAACCGATATCGGTTCGATGAGTGATATTTCCGTACAGACCCAGATGCTACAACAACTTACCTACAGCGATGGGAGAACGTTGCGCACTGTGCTTAGTGACGAGGCCTATACGGCGCTTGCGGCTTACACGGCAACGACCGGCCTGCCCATCGCTATGTTAGAAGCATTTAAGCCGGGGTTGCTCGTAAGCACGCTTCAGGTTCTGGTGTTTCAAAGTATGGGCTTTACGCCGCAGGGGGTAGACGCGTTCTTCCATAGCCGTGCTCTTGGCGATGGCAAGACTGAGGGACAATTAGAGACTGTGCAGGAACAAATAGGCTTCATCGCAGCAATGGGAGAGGGCAATGAGAGTGAATTTATACTGCTTTCTCTGGAGGAGCTCGAGGAGGTTGGAGACGTTATGGAGGACATGATCGGCGCATGGCGCTCTGGCGATAGTGAAGCTCTATCTGAATTATTCGTAGAGGAAATGAAAGCCGAGTCACCCCAGCTCTATGATTCATTGCTCTTGCAGCGAAACCTTAGGTGGATTCCTCAGATCGATCAAATGCTAGAGGACTCGGATACGGAGTTTGTACTCGTCGGAGCCGCTCATATAGTCGGTGAAAACGGACTTTTGGATTTGCTTGCGCAGCAGGGCTACGAGATTGAGCAGCTCTAATAGACAGGCACTGACGCATTAAGGGCTGGAGCATGTTGGCTCCAATCCCTCGGTCAAGCTTAGGAATCAGGAGCTGGTCTTGTGGCTGAGTACTATCTGTCTTGGGCCGCTGGTTGAGGTTTGACCGCTTACGCCAGAGGGAATCTGCTGAACTTTGCCGCCTGACTTTAAGAAGGACTCTACGTGTTCCGCTAGATCTGCGCGATTACTTACCGCCGCGTCTTTTTTAGATTTATTTGCCATGCCTAACTTTCTCTATTTCTACAAAGACCCAAAATTATACAGCATTTCGGGTCTTTCAGCCACAGAGCCTGGCCTGACTACCTCAATCCCGATTGAGCAGACCCACAACTTCGGGTTTGCTCAGCGAGAAATCCAGCCAGTTCCAGGCGGGCAGGACAAGCGGTTTAGCGAGACTTGGAGCCTAGGCGCTTACGGGGGCGAACATAGTATTGGGAGTAATAGTCATCGGGCACTTCTCCTATTAGATCGTCAAGAGAGCACTTGTAGATGGCCTTCATCTTAGCTAGCAGCTCAAGATCTAGATGACAGCCATAGTTGCGAATGGTCTCGATGTCTTCCAGTTGCTTGCGGGAAACGCCCAAAAGACGCGCACCCTCGTTCATAGAGTAACCCGCATTCAGACGGAGTTGCCGAACGTTCTTTTTGACGGCTACAGTAATTGGTGAAAATTTCGAAAATTGGACTTGATTCATAGCTTATTACTCCACTCGACTTAGGATAAACCATCTCCCTGTCGGATGTAGTCCTCCTGCATACATAAAGAAATTGTGTAAGTGTTATCCCTTAACTCGACTTTCAGTGAAATTGGAGTATTTGGGACGAATCCAAGCTAACACAATGAATTTCCTATGGTAATAAATTCTTCATTACAGTGGGATTCAGTTAAAAGTTTGTAGAATTTAGTCAACACTAAGTGCAAGTTTCATTTTGGAAACGTGGTTTCCATGGTGAAAATGACCTGGCAGACTATCGAAGCCCGCGTGCTCCAAACCTATATTCGAGTTTCCATTTTGAAATCGAAATGCGCTAGGGTATTTGCAATGAAAGGCCGGGTTTTCCTTTGCACAGTGCGTAAAGCGCTCGCCTTCAAGATGCAGGCCAGCGTGCTTGGGTAGTCATCCAGAGGAAGCTGCCTAAAAACAGCGCTCTGTTTTTCCTCTCTCTCAAGTTGTCCCCGTGCTGGAGCTTGACGAACGAACCCGCGGTGGTTAGACGCCATGCCCAGGACCTGCGCTTTATGAGATTCGCCTGCTTGGCCCACAGTTCCATCTGATTCCCGAAGAGCTTGAAGATGCTACGCCTCTATCGGGGATACTCAAGTTAAGTTGCCTTCACAAATGTCACCAGCAAGCAGCGACTGCTATCTCATTGGGAGTAACCATTTCGATATGCCAGTTAGGGATAGTACCTACTACTATTAGCTCAGAATGATCTGATAGAATCGGCTGCTTACGCAGGAGAGCGACATGTCAGAAGTTGATTCAAGCCAAGCAAGAGATGATCAGACCATTACCATGAACAAAGTTGTTAGTTTCCACTATCGACTAGCCGAAGTTTCCGAGAACGGCGAGCGAGCCGACTGGCGCGAAGAGTCTCATGGAGGCACCCCTCTGTATTATTTACATGGGTTTCACAATGTCATCGTCGGCTTGGAGAAGGCTTTAGAAGGCAAGAAGGTGGGGGACGCCATAAAAATTACGCTTCAGCCTGATGACGCTTATGGATTCAGGCGCCCAAATTCGACTCAGCGCGTCCCAATCAAGCACCTCCAATTCCTCGCTCCCGTGAAGAAGATACTCCCCGGCATGCCGGCAAATGTTGAAACCGATAAAGGGAGGCGCTCCGTGGTAATTATCAAGGCGGGGAAGTTCAATGCCGATGTCGACTTTAACCACCCCCTAGCTGGAAAGATTCTCTACTACGAGGTGGAGGTAGAGGGGATTCGAGACGCAACTGCAGAAGAGAT
>CAXBLN010000032.1:0-26739 GCA_963976555.1 uncultured Gammaproteobacteria bacterium | reverse complement strand
TTTGGCGGCAGTATTGTTGATGGATTAATGACTACTCTGCAGGGAAGTTTAACCTTCAGGCGCGAGATGGCATTTAACGATCTAGCGCTTACCATGCAGATGTCATCAGCAATCAATGGTTTCGTAGTTCTGCTTCTGCCGCTGTTCGCCACCCTGTTCTTTGCCAGTATTGCCAGTTCGATGGCGTTGGGTGGTTGGATATTCAGCTTTACGCAAGTGCAGCCTAAGTTCGAACGGCTTAGTCCAATCAAGGGCCTTGGCAAAATATTCTCGATTAAGTCACTGATCGAACTACCTAAGTCTCTCGGGAAGTTCTTTCTGGTTGCGGGAGTTGCAGTGTTCGTACTTAACCAGGCGATGGAGGACATCTTCTCGCTCTCTCTGCAGCCATTAATGCAGGGGCTCAGTTCAGCCGGAACGCTCATGATCTGGTGTTTCTTCGGATTCAGCTCGGTGCTTATCCTGGTTGTGCTAATCGATGTTCCGGTACAACTGATGGAGTACAGAAAGCAGCTTAAGATGACAAAGCAAGAGACCAAAGACGAATCGAAAGAAACCGACGGGCGACCTGAAGTAAAGAGTGCTATTCGTGAGCGGCAACAGGAGTTCGCCCGACAGCGAATGATGGCGGAGGTTCCTACTGCGAACGTGATCATTACCAATCCGACACATTTCTCTGTCGCATTGCGTTACGACCAGAATGGTAGCCTCGCGCCTAGAGTAGTAGCCAAGGGGCGAGATCTCGTCGCAGCTAGAATAAGAGAAATTGGAAGAGAGCATGGAATTGTCGTGTTCTCTGCACCGCCATTGGCACGAGCGCTTTATGCATCGACGGATCTGAATCAGGAAATCCCCGCGGATCTTTTTGTAGCGGTGGCTCAGGTGCTCGCCTATGTATTCCATCTACAAGATGCCGTGGCATCTCATCGCAAGCGTCCGGTAGCACCAAAGGATCTGCCGATTCCTTCTCAATACGCGACGACTACTGCAACCTCAGGTGCGCAATTATGACCACAGTTTCACAGAATTCCGAGCAATCTCAAGCAGCGGGATTGAATGTTGAGGTCATCGGCTTAGGTGCGCCATTGCTGATCATCATGCTACTGGCAATGATGATTCTTCCTCTGCCGCCATTCATTCTGGATTTTCTATTCACGTTCAATATTGCACTCTCGTTGATTGTGCTATTGGTTTCTATCTATATTCATCGCCCTTTAGACTTCGGTGTATTCCCGAGTGTGTTATTGGTGGCGACGCTACTACGCCTTGCCTTGAATGTCGCTTCTACTCGAGTTGTGTTACTCGAGGGACATAACGGCACCGGTGCCGCAGGAAAAGTCATTGAGGCTTTTGGTGATTTCGTAGTAGGCGGCAACTATGCCGTTGGTTTAGTCGTATTCACTATTCTTGTCATTATCAACTTTGTCGTTGTGACCAAAGGTGGAGGAAGAATCTCTGAGGTAACCGCGCGATTCACCTTGGATGCAATGCCAGGCAAACAGATGGCGATCGATGCAGACCTTAACTCGGGTCTAATAGATCAGGAAGCGGCGAGAGTTCGTCGTGAAGACATTGCTCGAGAGGCTAGTTTCTACGGTGCAATGGATGGAGCCAGTAAGTTCGTTCGCGGTGATGCCATAGCCGGAATACTAATTCTTTTCATCAATGTAGTTGGCGGCTTCGTCATCGGTGTGTTCCAGCATGATCTGTCTGCGGGTCAAGCCGCTACAAACTATATCCTGTTAACGATAGGCGACGGACTCGTCGCGCAGATACCTTCTTTGCTATTGTCAGTTGCCGCGGCATTAATCGTTACTCGAGTAGGGGCGACTCTGGATTTTGGCAACCAAGTCAGAGCTCAGGTTTTCGAAAGTTCGAAAGTATTCATCATCAGTGGCGCTGTCATTGGGGCGTTGGGTCTTATACCCGGCATGCCCAATCTCGTATTTCTCACTATATCGGGCGCACTTTTCTGGATCGGTTATGGCATCGCCAACAAAACCGAGAAAACAGCGGTCGAGCCGGAGAATCCGCAGGCGCCCTCTGAAAGCCCGGAAGTTATTACGGAACTGGATTGGGACGATCTTCAGGGCGTGGACATCATAGGATTGGAGGTGGGTTACAGACTCATCTCACTGGTCGACAACTCGCAGGGTGGGGAACTTCTCGGCCGCATTAAGGGAATACGCAAAAAAATATCTCAGGACTTAGGTTTTCTCATTCACTCGGTACATATTCGCGACAACTTAAGCCTTCCCCCGAACGGCTATCGCATCATGATTCTCGATGTGCCTGCTGCAGAGGGTGAAGTTCATCCAGGTATGGAAATGGCGATCGACCCGGGTCAGGTATTCGGTAAGCTCGAAGGAATTCCCGGCAAAGATCCAGCGTTTAATCTTGATACTACATGGATCGAATCAGGACAACGCGAAGAGGCGCAGTCTAAAGGCTTTACTGTGGTTGACTGCAGCACGGTAATCGCCACTCACATGAATCATGTGCTTCGAACTCATGCGCACCAGTTACTCGGACACGATGAAGTGCAGCAGTTAATAGATGCTCTCGCCAAGACCTCACCTAAGTTGGTCGAGAATCTCGTCCCAGAGACATTGCCACTGGGCGTGATCCTGAAAGTCATGCAGAGCTTGCTGGAGGAAGGAGTCCCAATCAGGGATACCCGTTCGATATTCGAGGCACTGGCGGAACACGGAGTCATGGAGAAGAACGCAGACATGCTTACGTCGGCAGTTCGCATATCCATAGGCAGAACGATCTGCCAAAGCGTAGTGGGAACCGCTGAAGAAATGAGTGTCATTACCCTACATCCAGACATGGAACAGATGTTGCTTGAAACAGCAGTATCGAATAGTAGCCACGGCTATGCCGGAATAGATCCTGGGCTGGCAGAAACGCTATTGAGCGAAGTTCAGGATAAGTGCCAACAGTCGGAGGCTAGTGGGCAATGCCCGGTAATTCTGGTCTCCGATCAGCTGCGGCTATGGCTAACGCGCTTCGTACGTGGAACCAATCCCAGATTGAAGGTGTTGGCTTTTACAGAAGTAGCTAACAACAAGAGAATTAAAGTGATTGCAACGATAGGTCAGGCTCGTCTTGACTCCGTGCAGTCAAACTAAATCATTCGATAAAAGATAGATGTGGAGGACGCTGTGAGAGTAGAACGCTTTCTAGAAGACGACATGAGAAAGGCGATGGCGAAGGTACGCTCTGTTCTTGGCAAGGAGGCTGTTCTCGTTTCCAGTAAGAACGTGGACAACAAAGTCGAAGTCATTGCCGCTAGCGATTATGAGCCGGAAAATCTCGCTGAAGCCCTTAGGGCACTGGACCGACCGGCGCTAGAGACAGTCGACGATCATCCGCAAATAGATCATGTGTGGGAAGTGGTCGGTGATAGCGCTGAGAGACCCGTTAAACAGCCGTCCTCATTGGCAGACATGCAGTTAGAGTTGGGTCAGTTGCGACGCCTCTTCGAGGGCGAGCTGGCACATCTAACCTGGCAGGATGGAAGTAAGCGACAGCCGAATCGACAAGCATTGCTATCGCGGCTAGAGGCGGCTGGCCTGGCTCGCGACATTAGTAACAAAATCGTGCGCAGAGCCTTGCCATGCAACGACCTGGAGTTAGGCTGGCAGAGAATACAGAAGATTCTGAGTCTAGCGATCAAAAATACCGAAGCGGATGTCATCAACAACGGAGGAATTATTGCCCTACTGGGCTCGACAGGGGTAGGAAAGACCGCTACGGCGGCAAAAATTGCCGCCCAGTTCGCCATCAAACATGGCCGAAATCAGGTTGCATTTATAACTACGGACAGAAACAGAGCAGGCGACGAGGCAAAACTATTGTCTATCGGCAGCTCGCTTGGCATTCCCGTGCAGGTAGTGGAGAGTTTCGAGCAGATTGCTGCCACGCTTGAAAGTCTCGCCGTTCGCAAGCTAGTGATAATCGATGCAGAGGGCATAAGCCATCGCAATGTAACTACTATCGAAAAGATAAAGACAATGTTGAACGACAATCCGCAGATTGACCCCTACCTCGTTCTCCCAGCCACGGCTCAGGAATCGGTTATCACCGAAACAATAGCCGCATATTCGGGAGTTCATATAGCCGGGGCAGTGGTTACGAAGGTTGACGAAGTTAGCTCTATCGGCCCGGCTATCTCTGGGCTTATCCGCCACAAACTGCCAATCGCACTTATGGGCAATGGGCAGCGCATTCCGGAAGACTTACATAAGCCGCCAATAGAATATTTCGTCAACAAGCTTGTAGAAGCCTATTTAATCCCGAGCTTGGAACCGTTGCGACCTATGTACATGGAGTCCGAACAGCGCGTGGCGAACGGCTAGAAGTCGATTAGTGAGTCTGGTGAAAATAATTAAAAGATTAAATAAGAGTTTAGGGAAAATACGATGAATGGAAACAATGCTGTCAAAGTAATTGCCGTATCCGGTGGTAAAGGAGGAATAGGGAAGTCCAATGTCTCCGTGAACCTGGCGGTAGGACTGGCTAAGATTGGGCGATCGGTCCTGCTTCTGGATGCTGATCTAGGGATGGCAAATATAGATATCATGTTAGGCATTCAGCCAGAATACGATCTTCAGCATGTAATATCGGGCCAGTGCTCGCTGTCAGAGGTCATGTTCAAGGGCCCATTCGGCGTGAACATCATTCCCGCTTCAACCGGCATTGGCAAAATGGCTGATCTGTCAACCGAAGAGCAGGGCAGTATTATTAGGGCATTTGACGATCTGCCGATCGATGTAGACGTGCTGATAATAGACACCGCAGCTGGAATATCGAACTCAGTAGTGAATTTTACCAAGTCTGCGCAAGAGATCTTCGTAGTAGTCTGTGATGAGCCTGCCTCAATTACCGATGCATACTCACTCATTAAGGTGTTGAACAAAGAACATGGAGTAAAGTCATTTCAAGTACTACCAAACATGGTTAAGGACGCCGAGCATGGTAGGAAACTGTTTCGCAAACTCGTGAATGTGACAGACATCTATCTGGATGTGTCTCTAGGGCTAATAGGCAGCATACCTTTTGATGACAAACTGAAGCTTGCAGTAAAGAATCAATCTGCAGTGGTGGAAGCATATCCTCATAGCGCCTCGGGACTCGCATTTCAGCAGATGGTGAAGAGGGTAGATGAAACTCCAGTCCCGGCTTCGACAACGGGCTACATGCAATTCTTCATGGAGAAGATGATAGAAAACCAGAATCCGAGTAGGGAGCACGCCTAATGAATACGATGGCTAAACACTATAAGTCAGAGGATAGGACGTTCAGAGACGCCCTGTTCGAAGACCACTTGCCTCTCGTGAAGATAATAGCTCATCACGTTAGTCTGCGATTGCCTCCAGGGAAGTCCGTCGATGATTTGATCCAAGTCGGAATGATTGGTTTGCTCGAGGCCTCGAGGGCCTTCGAAGGAAATCAGGGAGCAGAGTTTAAATCTTATGCGAGTATCAGAATTCGCGGAGCGATATTGGATGAGCTCCGGCGCGACTCATGGATGCCGAGGTCGGTACAGCAGAAGTCGAGACAACTGTCGCAGGCTATTAAATCCGTAGAGAACAGAACAGGAGAGAACGCGACGGACCGCGAGATAGCGGGCGAGTTGGGAATTTCCACGGGCGACTATGCTGACATGCTGGAGACGGTGGCTGGTTGCACCGTGTTCAGTCTGGAAGATCAGACAGAGGTATTTGATCCTGATCAAGTTGATGACCTTCCGCTCTCAGCCGTGGAAGACGAGTCGACTCGCAAGGCACTCGCGTCGGTAATAGAGAGCCTGCCGAAGCAGGAGCAGATGGTCGTGGTGTTGTACTACAACAAAGGATTAAACCTCAGAGAGATAAGCGAAGTATTGGATGTAAGTGAGTCACGGGTATGCCAGGTGCACTCGCAGGCCGTCGGTAGAATTCGAACCAGGATGCGTTCTCGGTTCGAAGAGGAAGACTTCTAGAAAAACTAAGCGAGAAGCTAATCTATTGCTCAATCTCGAGCGCGGCCACTAAGGCCAGCAGTACGATCAGGTGCAAGTTGTGAAAGAGAAAAGTTCGATCGATATTATGACGATACTAGGATTGCTGTGTGGTCTAGGTGCAATCTTGGGAGGCAATATCCTGGAGGGGGGGCATACAGAATCCCTGATGATATTCACGGCCTTCATCATCGTGTTTGGAGGCACGCTGGGTGCCGTGATGGTGCAAACCCCACTGAATGTATTCATTCAGAGCATGCGTAAGATCGAATGGATGATTCGTCCACCAGAGATTGATAGCAAAATTATGATCAGCAAGATTGTCGAATGGGGACAGCTAGCACGACAGGAAGGATTGTTGAGCCTGCAGAGGATTGCTCAGCAGGAGAGCGACAGTTTCTCTCGTAACGGTCTGCAGATGCTTGCGGATGGCAACGAACCAGAGACGATTAGGAACGCGCTAGAGGTTGAGCTCTCGATGAATGAGAACAAGGATCTTCAAGCCGCTAAAGTGTTCGAGGGCTTCGGTGGATATTCACCGACCATAGGTATTATCGGCGCAGTAATGGGCTTGATTCACGTCATGAATAATTTGGCGGATCCTGCAGCCCTGGGTCCAGGAATCGCCGTGGCTTTTGTTGCTACGATCTATGGAGTGGGCCTGGCAAACCTTATATTTCTACCCATGGCCAACAAACTAAAGGCGCTAGTAAGCGCACAGTCCCAGCATCGAGAGATGATAGTGGATGGGCTGGTGTCGATCGCCGAGGGAGAGAATCCCAGGAACATCGAACTCAAATTGCAGGGATACCTCTAATCAGGTATTTGCATCGAAGGACCACCTATGGCCCGCAAACGTAAGCAACCCGAACAAGAAAATCACGAAAGATGGCTTGTCTCTTACGCGGACTTTATTACTCTGCTGTTCGCATTCTTTGTAGTTATGTACTCGATGTCTTCTGTGAACGAAGGAAAGTATAGAGTGCTGTCGAACTCTATGACGGCTGCATTCACGCAAACGACCAGATCTCTCGCACCGATTCAGGCTGGCGAAATAGTGCGCTCGTCATCGACTATTATTGAGACGATCAAGGAAGTTCCCGACCGGGTAAATATCTCTTCTCCGATAGTGCTACTTACTAAGGGTCCCGACATAATCGTTGATGCAGAAGTTCATGCACGCTATCTGGAGCTGGATCTAGAACAGGACGAAGCTCAGGACGAAGCTCTGGACGAAGACCAGGAAGTGCCAGAAGGAGTAACGGAGCAGATCAACGATATTGCGTCGGACATCGAAGACGAATTTGAAGAGATGATCGCAGATGACAATGTAACGGTTAGAAGAAGTGAGCTGTGGCTGGAAGTTGTCTTTAATAGCAATATCCTCTTCGCGAGTGCAAGCGCCGAGCTTTCCGATAGAGCAATATTCGAGTTAAATAAATTGGGTGAAATACTCTTCGGCTACGAGAACAATATTAGTGTTGAAGGATTCACCGACAATATTCCCATTGTGAGTCCAATATTCCCATCCAACTGGGAGCTCTCCTCGGCCAGAGCTGCAGCTGTGGTTCGGCTCTTCGAAGGTTCCGGCGTGAATCCAGCACGATTAATCTCTGTGGGCTATGGTGAGAATCGGCCAGTTAGCGACAATGGAACCGCTGAGGGAAGGGCAAACAATAGGCGCGTGATTATTGTGATTATGGCGAACGTCGATCAAGAGGCTGAATCGAGCCGAGTTGAGTATGAAGAAAGTGCGCTGTTCAGGCAGCGCATCTTGTAGTCGCTTACCTTGATTGGTGAAGCGAGTTTGAGATCAAATTACTGGAAATTGAACCAGGCGGTATTCGGGGTTACAGATGACAGGTATGAATAATACTGGCCATCGCTGTCTCGATGATCATCAACTCTTCTTCTTTGAAGGGAACGTGCCTGGTTAATGTGAACTCTCCACAATAGGCTCCTTCATCTTTCATCTTATAAGAGCATCTGTGGGATTCAAGAGATCCAAGCGAAACACTAACCCCTTCTCTGGCGTTCTCATACGAGAAGCTATCAAATTCGACAAGCTTGCTGAGTCTGCTCGCAAGCAGATGCACGCGCTCGTCCATATGAAAAACAGGCCCCGACTTGGAGACGTTGGAATTACGTCGCCCTGAGTCATTACTAGCATCTTGGTAATGCACTGCTTCATTATTCTTCACGATTCTGCCTCTTCTACTCTATATTTATATCGTACCGTTCGAGTTTAATCTGAGAATTACCTGTTACGGCAATTCCCATTGAGCGGCGGCGTTATAAATATATAAAGCAATACTTATGCCAGAAAAAAGAAATGCTGGGGAGCACTGAATCCATTGGCCTGTAGCAGTATTGGTAGATTTTCCCTGCGTTAATAATGTGTCGTATTTCATTCGCCTGTCACAAAAATGACAGCAAGGGGAGGTCTCAGGGGGGAGGTTCAGTGCTTAATATTAATTCGTTCGAGCTTGTTCAACGCTGAGCTTATTGGCTTGATCTGGGCCGGGCTCAGGTCCATGAATTGCAATCCTACTAGCCTATCCGAGTCAGTCTCTTGCAAGCTACGGACCTTGCCAGTGAAGTTAAGATCGAGAATATCATCGATGGAAATGCTGCATAGTCCCAGATTCTGGCCTATCTCCAAATCCTTAGAACTGCTGGGTAGTGCAATCATCGCCCCAGAAATGGAAATATCTCTGCAGCTTCCAGTCAGCGTAGTCTCATCATCGATCTGTAGAGTTACCTTGCTGTGAATCTTTGCAAGAGAGACGCGATAGTAGTCGCGCAGCTGCATTCGATAAATCTTCTTTGGGAAAGTGAGTCTGCAGTAAGAGTTGTTCTCCGATTCGTCGAGAGCCGCCATCACTCCATGAAAACGGATATTTCCCATGTCCATATGGCTCTTAATCACAAGTTTGCAGTTTGGCGTTATCTTCTCACGCCAATCGCTGGGGAGTACCTGTTTGAGAACAATCTGCTGCTTGTTCGGGTTCAGACTTTGGATTCTAGTGAGATAGATAGAATTGTCTTCGCTTTCGCGAATAGTAAGAGACAAGGGAGTATTGTTATCTGCAATCTGTTTGAGACAGTCGTAGACCACATTCTCGCTGGTGACTGTCTCTTCAACCGGTGCAGTAGACATGAGAGGCCTATATCTTCGCTAGATGGAATAGCGAGTTCACGGGCTCCATAGTATTAATGTTGTGTCCGTTCTCGCCATAAGTCAGGCTCTGCATGCTCGCGGTAGGCGAGAGGCTGGCTATAGTTTTTGCAATGAACTGTGTACGTCGGTTTATCAGCTTTCCAATCAGTCGATTCTCATGAAAGCACTGTTGCGCGATTTCAGATAGCTGGATGAAAAGTATATCCAGTTCGGCGTCTGTGTCGTGGCTGTTTGAGATCACATAGTCATTCACCGCCGCGGGGTGCGAGGAGATGTTATTAATCTCCATAAATGTGACGCGTGCGTTGCTGGCGGACTGCAGAGATTCGATTAGACTCTGCTTCTGTGCGCTGTTGATAGTAATTAGCTTCTCATCCAGGCTGTTCAGTGCGGCTCTCTCTGCTTCCAGAGACTTACTCAATGCTCTAGCACAGCGAGCTTCTTCTCTGAGTAACTTGATGAGATGAGTCTTGACCTGATGAGTTTCATTATTCGTGTTCATTCAAATAATCCTGACTTATTCAACAGCGCCGTTAGATTTCGCGCCCTCGATTGCAATAAGATCTGCAGCTGTGTCCTCGAAGTTCATTTCGAAACTACCGTCCGCAATAGCCTGTTTCATCTCGGCTACCAGGGAAGAATTCACTTCAGGGTATGCTGCAAGCGTGGATTCTAGTTCCTGCAATCGGGCAGCCTGATCGGTCACGCTGACCGTATCGGTAATTCCTGCGCGCGCAGCCTGTTGGGCGCTCCCGCTTTTAGCCTTGTGTCCGTTGTCCAAAGTGTTTGAAGCACCTGAACTGATGACATTTGCCGGAATCTTGCCGGTTTGGATATCGGTACTCATGAGAGTAACTCCCGTGATTGTGTGTATCTAGAAACATCTGTGCCTAAATACGACATGGTTGGTGGATTACTTTAGTTATTTCCTACAAATTTACACTTACCGTGCTGTCGCTCAATATTGTTGCTTCGACGGTTCGTCCGGAATTAAGGTTTTTCACCGGAATCAGGTCGCCAAAGTTACCATTTTTGAGTGCCTCGCCAGTCATTCGAACCTGAATTCCCGCGGTCTGCGCTACGATAATCACCTCTTGGCCCTGCTGTACTATCTTTCTGGATCTTACGGCATTCAGAGTCAAGGGAGTACCCGCCCTCACGGGTCGGATAAGTTCAAAATTGGCCAATCGACCACTGTCGCTAATATAGCCAATGGGCAGCTTATCGAGCGAGACCCGCCGTGTCTCAATGTCTTCGTCGCTTAGCAGCGAGCCGCGAGTAAGTGCCCGGCTGCTGAACACCACGTCAACCGTGGCTGAGATCGTTACCGGCACATACAAAGTCCAGGGGTTTTGCCCCGTGCACCTCACGCCTACTGTCATGCGTGAGACATTATTCATAGAACCTGTGGAGAACGTCTCAAGGTCTGAGCTGCACTTCTTAAGTTGCAGGCGCGAGTCGAGTTTACCGGCGGTTGCAGTCGGATCTCTGAGCTCGGTCTCATCGATCTGCGCCAGGGCATGCTGCTGCGCATGCAATCGGATCGTATCCAGCATTTCAATGTCGGCTGCCTGCACGGCGAACGAGCCGGCAAGGAGAGATAATGAGAAAAAATAGCCTAATAATGTTGTAGGAATTGTCCTAACTGTCAGTAATGTGACATACATGCGCATCTAGTCTCAGTAGCTTTCTGGGCTGGAAGAGCCCTGTCTATAAGGGATTGCGGCGATTGAGCTAAGTTTCCGCGGGCGTCGCGTCAATGCCTGCTAATTTCCTCTAATACAAATGCAAGCTACGTGCCACAGTGCTTGAGACTCTGACCCTGATTAGCAGAACCCAAGCTGCATCCAATATCTTCCTCCCAGGTGTCCGCTTTGGTGATGTTGTTTTGGTATCTATCGCTACTCCTGGCAGATTGGCGGCGATTTGCAGGTCGCCCGCCCGTCGCTACTACCAAAGAGGTCGCCCAAGCGGCAAGGCTTGCCGCTTGGGCGACCTGCATTTGCCGCTGCGCGGAATCCAGAGTCTTCAAAATAATGCAAGCCTTTGTATTTACGAGATAAAACCGTTTTGGCACAGCTGTTGCAAGTACTCATTCGTGACATATGCAAGCAACGGGAAACTTGAACATGAACATTATCGATAAGGCATTTGGCATACATGCGACGGCACTCTCGTTTCGCTCAGAACGCGGCTCGATCTTAGCTGCGAACATTGCGAATTCTGCTACTCCCGGATTTCAGGCCAGGGACTACGACTTTAGGACAGCGCTTAGAAAGTTCTCAAGTGGCGAAAGTGTTGGTATGCAGGCAACAAATCCCAGACATATACGGACATCAACGTCGGATGAATTCGGCAACCTGCTGTATAGGGTGCCAACGAGAGTAGCTACCAACAACAATACAGTGGAGGCCGATGTCGAGCAGGCAGCTTTCTCTGAAAATGCTCTTCGCTATCAAACAACTTTGCAGTTTCTGAATGGTTCCATCTCAGGTCTGCGAAAGGCAATAACAGGAAGAATATAATGGGCTTATCAAGTGTATTCGATATAACTGGCACAGCGCTGAACGCGCAGAGCCTTCATATAGATACTATCGCGAAGAACATGGCAAATGCCCAGGTTCTCGCAGGCAGCGAGGCGGATGCCTATAGAGCGCGCCGACCTATCTTCTCTTCGATTTTAGAATCAAACATCGATTTCAGTTTCAACAAGTCCAGCATGGGCGGCGTGAAAGTAGACGGTATGTCATACAGCGATACGCCTATCGAGAAACAGATGATGCGAGAGAATCCATTCGCAGATGAAGATGGATATGTATACCTCTCGAATGTGAATCTAGTTGAGGAGATGGCAAATATGATGGAGGCCTCGCGCAACTATCAGTCGAACATCGAAGTAATGAATACATCCAAGCAGCTGATGCAGAGAACAATTAGTTTGGGCACCTAAGCCTGTGCCAAATGAGGAATAAAAGATGAATACGATTGAACAGATATTTTCGCCGACCAGCAATGCTCCGGCGCAGAAAAAAAACGATGAGCTTGGGCAAGAGGATTTCCTTAAGCTTATGGTTGCTCAGCTGAAGAATCAGGATCCAAGTAATCCGGTTGAGAACAGTGAATTTCTTGGCCAGATCGCACAGTTCAGCATGGTCAATGGTATAGACGGCCTGGGTTCTTCTTTCGATAGTGTCGCCTCTAGCCTTTTTTCAACTCAGGCTATGCAAGCCTCACAGTTGGTTGGTAAGGAAATTTTGGTGGAAACGAATGTGGCAGAGCTAGAGGCCGGCGGGTCCGTAGATGCGATGCTGGAATCTTCGAGTGCAGCCTCCAACGTGAAAATATTTGTCGAAGATCAGTCGGGCTCACTAGTCCGCACACTCGATCTAGGGAATATCGGCTCAGGTACTTCGAGATTCAGTTGGGATGGTCTCGACAGTGAGGGGGCGCCAGCGGTAGCGGGTGCTTACACACTAAGAACCGAAGGGCTCGTAGGAGGTTCCCTGCAGGGGCTCACAACACAGATATTCAGCAGAGTCCAGAGTGTCGCTGTAGATAGAAGCAACACTAGCGTCTCATTGGAGTTGGCTGGGAACAGAAGTATCGGAATATCGCAAGTAAGAGAATTCAAGTAATACGCCCGACATCAGAACGATCAAATAATCAGATTGAGAATTAACAGGAGTTTGTTATGTCATTTAATACAGCGGTATCAGGAATCAAGGCGTCGGGCACTAGTCTCGAAATAATCGGCAACAATATTTCTAATGCCGGTACAACTGGCTTTAAATCTTCGCGCGGCGAGTTCGCCGATGTTTTTGCCACAAGCCTTCTGGGCTCGTCTTCAAACGCAGTCGGTAAGGGTGTTGCAGTAGCTGGCGTTAGTCAGGCATTCACTCAGGGAAACATTAGTTTCACTAATAACGTATTGGATATGGCGATTAATGGCGGCGGGTTCTTTGTATTGAACGACGACGGCTCAAACGTCTATACCCGCGCGGGTAACTTCCAGGTTGATAGATCGGGCTATGTTGTAAATCCCGACGGTAATCGCTTACAGATATTTAATACGACGGCAGCGGGAACGCCCACCAGTGGCCTGGCTGATCTACAGATCGATTCGAGCCTGATTCAACCTGCGCCAACTTCACTCGTAAATATCTCAGCAAACCTTGACTCGCGGGCGACAGTGCCGGCGACTGCTTGGCCGGGAGCGGGCTTCGATGCTTTTGCATCGCCTCCGACTGCGCCAGCTTCCGACATGTTTAATTCCTCTACGTCTGCGACCATCTATGACAGTCAGGGTAATGCCCACGTTCAGAGCGTCTACTTTGTAAAGACAGCAACAGCTAACGAGTGGGATGTCCATACGCTGATTGATGGAGTTACCACGTCCGGTCCAGATACCATAACTTTCGATTCTTCGGGTCAGATACCCGCTACTAGTCTGCCTTTCAATGTGAATATCGCTGCCTGGGCGCCCCTAGATTCAAGTGGTGCAGCTACTGGCGCTGCCGCTCAAACCTTCGATGTCGATCTTTCTGTGCTGTCCCAATTCGGCAGCGACTTCAGCGTGACCAACATCGATCAGGACGGTTTCACTACCGGTCAATTAAGCGGTGTCGAGGTGGGTGATGCCGGAATCGTATTCGCCAGATTCACGAATGGTCAGTCACGGGCACTTGGCCAGGTTGCACTATCGTCATTCACCAACGCAACCGGGCTACAACCCTTGGGCGGGAGTATCTGGGGAGAAACTTTCGCATCCGGTCAGCCGATTTTTGGCGGCCCGGCCACGAACGGTTTGGGCACGGTGCAATCTGGCGCGCTGGAAGATTCGAACGTAGAGGTGAGCCAGGAGTTGGTGAACATGATCGTAGCGCAGCGAAATTTTCAGGCTAACGCGAAGGTGATTCAAACCGAAGACGCGATCACTCAGACCGTGATTAACCTGCGTTAACCAGGACTTGCAAAGCCGATTAATTAGAGAGTTAGGGAAGGAAGTTTAGAATGCACGAGTTACTCATTTCGATCACTAATAGCGCGAAGCAAACTATGCAGGCGCAGGCAATCAATGCGCACAATCTCGCCAATGCGGCTACAGAAGGATTCAAGTCGGAGATAGCCTACTACGCAGCATTAGATCCGAAAGGAGACATTTCGAGTATCCCTGATCTGTCGCCCGGAACCGTTAGGGCCACGGGCCGCGATCTGGATGTCAGCATCAATGGCGCAGGCTGGATAGCGGTCATGGCAGAAGATGGTACCGAGGCCTACTCCCGACGCGGTGATCTACATGTAGATGCCTTCGGCCAACTTACAAACGGATCGGGTCAAGCGATCATGGGCAACAATGGACCCATAGCCTTGCCTCCTTTCGGTTCACTCGAAATTGGATCCGATGGCACGATCTCGGTACTGCCCCTGGGACAGACGCCCAACACTATAGCTGTGGTAGATCGCATCAAGCTGGTATCCCTTGAGGAAAACCAGGTGCTCAGAGGCACCGACGGATTGATTCGCATGCCCGATGGCTTCCCGGTCGAGGCGGACTCCTCGATAGAAGTTCTCTCGGGGATGCTGGAGGGTAGCAACGTGAATGTGGTTGGCGAGATGGTAAAGATGATCGATCTCGCGCGACGCTTCGAAAGCGAAATTAAACTGATGGCTTCGGCGAAAGAAAATTCCGCCGCACTCGCCAAAATCATGAGCATGAACTAAGCAGAATTCGAGAATTAGAGTAGGAGAAGAAAAATGACTCAAGCACTGTGGATAGCCAAAACAGGTTTGGACGCCCAGCAGACGAAGATGTCTGTGATCTCAAATAATCTTGCGAACGCAAGTACAGCTGGCTTCAAGCGCAGTCGCGCGGTATTCGAAGACCTGCTCTACCAGAATCAACGACAGCCCGGTGCACAATCATCGCAGGATACTGTGTACTCCTCGGGATTAATGATAGGTACCGGTGTGAGGACAGTCGCCACCGAAAAACTATTCCAGATGGCGGTCTTGCCTATACCCGCGATGGGTCTATGCAGGTCGATAATCAGGGGCAGCTAGTGACGCCAAGCGGCTTTGCGATACAACCGAGTATCAATATCCCGGCCGATGCACAGTCGATAACGATTGCCATTGATGGCACCGTGTCGGTGAGTCTCCAGGGTAGCGCTGCTACGACTCAGGTAGGCAGTATTCAATTGGCGGATTTCATTAACTCGAGTGGCCTGCAGGCGAAGGGCGGTAATCTGTTTCTGGAGACCACTTCGAGTGGGTCGCCAAATGTTGGCCTGCCTGGATTGAGCGGCCTCGGATCCCTGCTACAGGGCTACACAGAAAGTTCAAACGTGAATGTGGTAGAGGAGCTGGTCAACATGATCGAGACACAGCGTGCCTATGAGATGAATAGCCGCGCAATCTCTACCGCAGATCAAATGCTGCAGTACGTCTCCAATAACCTGTAGGGAATAGATTGATGACTCGTACAATTCAACAGTGTATCTCGCTGCTAATTCTGGTCTTAGCTGTGACAAGCTGCGCGACACCTGGCTCCTATGAACAGCTCGACTATGAGCAGGAGCCCAGCTATATGCGGCTGCATTCAACAAGCGCGCTGCCTTCGGGCTCTCTGTTTCAGGCGAACACGGCGATGGGCTTGTTTGAGGACGTAAAAGCGAATCGCATCGGTGACATTCTCACCGTCGTATTAGTAGAGCAGACGTCCGGGCAGAATAGTGCTGATAACAGTGTCAATCAGTCTACTGAGATGAACGTACAGACTCCAACCTTTGGTGGTCGCACTAGAGCTGGCATGCAGATCGACTTAGGATCAGAAAATAGTTTCAATGGTCAGAGCGGAAGCAGCCAGAGTAACAGTCTTAGTGGCAGCATCACCGTAACCGTTCATGCCGTACTGCCAAATGGCAATCTCGTTGTCGAGGGTGAAAAGTGGATTCGCATCAATCAAGCAAATGAATTCGTTCGTCTCAAAGGCGTGGTAAGACAACTGGATATCGATACTAACAACACATTGCTTTCGACACAGGTAGCGGACGCCAGAATTTCATATGGCGGCACCGGAACCACTGGCAACAAACCTGGTTGGGCGGCTAAAGTTTTATTTAGCTCTATCTGGCCATTCTAAAAAAGTAAGTAGGGGACAAACTAGATGAGAGTTCGATACATAAATAAGCTACTTACGTTGGGCATAGCAACATTACTTGCCTTTTCTGCAAGCGCTGAACGGGTAAAAGATTTGGCCAGTGTTGATGGTGTGAGACCAAACCAGCTAGTGGGCTATGGTTTGGTTGTAGGTTTGCCAGGCAGTGGCGATCAAACGACTCAGACACAGTTCACGGTACAGAGTCTTAAGAGTACATTGGCGAGACTCGGAGTAATCATCCCAGAGAATATCAACCCGCAGTTAAAGAACGTAGCAGCGGTTCTGGTTCATGCCGAACTTCCTGCGTTCGGTAAAGCCGGGCAGACGATCGATGTCACAGTTTCTTCCGTAGGTAATGCCAGCAGCCTGCGCGGAGGAGCACTTCTGATGACTCCATTGAAAGGCGCCGATGGCAATGTCTATGCATTAGCACAAGGCAATCTCATAGTCGGTGGATTCGGTGGTGAAGGTGCCGACGGATCTTCGGTCACGGTGAATATTCCAAGCAGCGGCAGAATTCCTAATGGAGCGATTATAGAACGAGAAGTCCCAAGTCCCTTCTCTGATATCAACGGCTCCATTACATTTAATCTCAATCGTCCAGACTTCACGACAGCCGTAAATCTCGTGAATACGATCAACGAAATCTTTGGCGCCAACTCCGCCGTGGCTATAGATAGCACTTCGATTCGAGTAATGGGCCCGATCGATCCCGATCAGAAAGTTGCTTTCGTCGCTGCTCTGGAGAACCTGGAGGTCGAGAAAGGCGAGGCGGTCGCCAAAGTGATCATTAATTCCAGAACCGGCACCGTGGTGATTGGTTCGCAAGTGCAGGTCGATGAGGCCGCAGTTGCTCATGGAAGTCTAACGGTGACTATTTCAGAGGATACATTCGTAAGTCAGCCTGGGCCTTTTTCGCGCGGTGGCGACACGGCAGTAGTTGCCGATTCATCGGTCTACGTCGAGGAAGAGGATAATCGTATGTTTCTTTTCCAGCCCGGCGTGGACCTGAACGATCTGGTTAGGGCAGTTAATCAGGTCGGTGCCTCGCCAAGTGACTTGGTAGCGATACTCGAGGCGCTGCAGCAAGTAGGTGCGCTACGCGCACAGCTGATAGTCATCTAGCTCGAACAAACTTAAGGAAAACGAAATGACTGATGCTATAGCCAAGGTTTATACCGATTTCTCCGGATTGAAAGATCTTGGCGTACAAGCACGCCTGGAGCCAAACGAGGCAGCGAAGGAAGTTGCTCAGCAGTTCGAATCACTTTTTATAGAGTTGATGATGAAGTCGATGCGCAGCGCGACGCCAAAGGACAGTCTGTTCGGCAGCGACCAGATGGAAGCCTATCAGGATATTGCCGACAAGCAATTGGCGCTCGACATGGCAGCAAGCGGCGGCTTAGGAATCGCAGAGATTATCCAACAACAGATTATGCATACGCAGGGCTTCGCGAACGCGAACGAGGCGCCATAGAACCTGTGAAAATTTTGGCCATGAAACACTACGTAAAAGAAATCAGAGGCTCATCCTAAATGCCAGACTTACTGAAGGTAGCTGCTAATTCATTGCAATCGTGGCAGCAGGCACTGAATACCACAGGCCATAACATCGCTAATGCGAATACAGAAGGTTATAGCAGGCAGAGCGTGCAATTCGAAACCGTCGATGCGCGTCGCTACGGCTTCGGATTCGTGGGTCAGGGCGCGACAGTCTCAAGCGTGGAGCGAGCACATAACGCTTTCTTGACTGCTCAGGTGCAGGAGCTTACCTCGAGCAGCGCGCGATATGAGCTATTCACAGAATTTAGTGCGAGAGTCGACGATATTCTTTCCGGCTCCGAGAACAATCTCAATACATCGATGCAGAGATTCTTCAATGCGGTTAGCGAGGTAGCTGCCAGTCCCGGTAGCATCCCTGAACGGCAGGTACTCATAGGAGAGGCTTCGAATCTGGTAGATAGACAACAGAGCTATTTTCGGTTGCTGCAAAATCTTAACGAAAATGTGAATTCACGAATTCGATCTGGCGTAAACGAAATCAATAGTTTGTCGGATAGCATAGCCGCCATTAACAAACAGATCACCAGTTCCATTGCGAGCAGCAACGGAGCAACTCCAAACGATCTCCTCGATCAACGAGATCGACTTATCGAGAGACTTTCTCAACAGGTATCGATCACGACTGTGGAGCAGAGCGATGGTTCGTTAAACGTACTCGTTGGCAAGGGGCAGGCTCTCGTCATCGGCTCGCAGATAACCCACTTGGATACCAAGTTTAGCGACACAGATAGCACGCGCCTGGAGGTCTTCGTTCCCGGACAAGTAACTTCTGGCGATTCAACTGAGCTAATAGGTGGTGGTGAGTTACGCGGCGTGATCGACTTTCGTAGCAGAATTCTGAATCCTGCAATCGATAAGATCGGATTGATCGCATTGGGCATCAGTGAGTCGGTGAATGCTAATCACGTCAATGGAGTGGATCTCGATGGGAATATGGGCGGCAATTTCTTCGGCACAACGTCGATTACTGTAGCTGGAGACACACAGAATACGGGTACTACTGCGCCCGCTGTTACTCTAGGTGATGTGACTCAGGTAAGAGCTAGCGACTATTCTTTAGCCTATGACGGAGTTCAATGGCAACTTACCAGAATGACTGACAACGTAACAGTTAGCGGGCCAGGCCCTCTGGTATTGGATGGCTTGACTGTAGACGTGAGTAGTGGCGTGCCGGCCACCGGCGATAATTTCGTGTTTAATCCGGCTCGTTCTGCCTCGGGAACGTTCTCTCTGGCGATCTCGGAGCCGCGCAAGATCGCGGCAGCAGGTCCTCTGCTGGCGAACTCACCACTTAGTAACGCAGGTAGCGCAGAATTACAGAACATAACGGTTGCGCCAGTAAATACCTTGCCTCTGGCTGGCCCGATAACGCTAACCTTCAACCCTGACGCACTTGGGGTGGGAGTGCCAGGATACGATGTGATTGGCGGCCCAGGAGGCACTATAGCCTTTGACCCCGCTACGGAGAGCGCGGGTAAGACTATTACCTTCGCGGGTATCGGTATAAGTTTCGACTTGAATGGAGTGCCAGCGACCGGCGACAGTTTCACCCTTGCCAATAACAGCAGTGCAATCGGCGACAACAGAAGTATACAAAACATCGCCGAATTACAGTTCCAGTCCAGTTTAAACGGAGGCAGCGATTCCTTTCAAGATTTTTACAGCTCCCTGGTGGCATCCGTCGGTGTGATAAGCAATCAGGCAAATGAGAATCTCGATATAGAGACTTCTCTACTGCAACAGGCGCAGAGTTATAAAGACAATGTGATCGGTGTGAATCTCGATGAGGAGGCAGCGGATCTATTGCGCTTTCAGCAGGCATATCAGGCCTCTGCTCAGCTAGTGAAAATAGCAGATGAGATGTTTCAGGTACTGATAAATTCGATTCGGTAACTGAGTTCACGATTGAGGGTAGATTAAAATGAGAATTTCTACATTACAGATGTACAAGCAGAGCGTTCAGTCCATGCAATTGCAACAGAGCGAGTTGCATCGCACAGAGGCGCAACTCGCCAGCGGAAAGCGTATTAACAAGCCCTCCGACGACCCGACTGGTGCCGCTAAAGTTCTCGATCTAACTTCTACTATAGGGGTAATCGATCAGTTCTCGCGGAATGTAGCGGGCGCAGAATCATCGCTGGCATTCGAAGAGAATGTAATAGCGAGCGTGAACAACAGCTTGCAGAGAGTGCGCGAACTCGCGATTCAGGGTAACAACGCCACAAACTCGGATATAGATCGCCAGGCTATCGCTCAAGAGATCAATCAGAAGCTAGATGAGCTTATCGGGCTTGCCAACTCTCGCGATGGGAAGGGGGAGTACATTTTCGGCGGCTTCACTGTTGATAACCCTCCATTCGCCGATGTCGCCGGCAGCGTAGTCTATCAGGGCGACCAGAATCAGCGTTTCGTGCAGATAGGCGAGGGCACACAGACGGCAGTGGGAGATTCGGGTGACAGAGTATTCTCTCGCGTTGCTAGCGGCGATGGCACTATCGAAGTTGTTGCAGGGTCTGCCAATACAGGCAGCGCGATCGTTGGAGAGTTTGGTCACAGTAATAGCTATCAGCGAGATAACTACACTATCGCCTTTAGTCAGGCTTTAAGCACTGACCCTATTACTTACGTGATAACAGATGGAGTCGGCGCTTCAGTTAGCACTGGCACTTATGCTGACGGTGAAAGTATCGCATTTACTGGCGTTCACCTACGCATGAACGGCACTCCCGACGATGGCGATACAGTAAACATCAATCCATCGCGCAACGCCAGCGTCTTCGAGGCGGTGAGAGGTATCGCGAATGCCTTAAGCAGGCCAGCGCCAGACTCTACAGCCTCTGCGAAACTTCACAATGAAGTTGCACAAGGACTGGCAAATCTGGATCAGGGCCTCGATCATCTAGGCTCGGTACGTGCCAGCATTGGTTCTCGCTTGAATAATATTGATGCCGTGCAAAATATAAATCAGGACTTAAAATTGCAGCTCCAAACCGTAGTCTCGCAGACGCAGGATCTCGACTACGCAGAAGCCATTTCGAGATTCAACTTGCAGCTGACATCTTTGCAGGCCGCTCAGCAGGCCTTCGTAAAGACCTCTGGCCTAACCCTCTTCCAATACTTGTAGTACTAATCTCTTCGACTTAAAAAGCACTTCTGCTTTGGCAGAAACTGGCGTGGTGTAACTCTTTAGCCTGTAATTCCGGTGGTAGTCAGCTCTACTTAAGTGCCTGTCCTGTCAGTAAATTTCGTGCCCCCATTGCGTTTTTCTCAATTTGTCAAACTAATTGTTAAGGTATTCTGAATCTCGTCGTAATGATCAGGGACAGCAAGAGCAACAGCTAAGTATTTATGTTGCAACCTACTAACGATAAGTAATGATCTCTACAGACAGGTAATCAAGCCGCTGATGGGACGAATGAGGATACGAAAATGGCTCAGGTAATTAATACCAATATCGCATCATTGAATGCTCAGAGAAATCTGAATAAGTCTCAATCGATGCTTGGAACTTCACTACAGCGGTTATCTTCTGGCTTGCGCATTAACAGCGCTAAGGACGATGCTGCAGGTCTAGCAATCTCAGAGCGCTTCACATCTCAGATTCGTGGTTTGAATCAGGCTGCTAGAAACTCTAACGACGGTATATCACTAGCGCAGACAGCTGAGGGTGCATTGGCAGAAGTAACCAATAACCTACAACGTGTTCGTGAGCTGGCGGTTCAGTCTTCTAACGCAACGAACAGTGCATCTGACCGACTTGCCATGCAGGAAGAGGTAACACAGCTGATGGCTGAGATCGATCGCGTAGCTGGTCAATCGAATTTTAACGGCGTTAAGCTACTCGATGGCTCTTTCTCCGCTCAGGTATTCCAGGTTGGCGCGAACGTTGGTGAAACTATCTCTGTTTCAGCCATCGTGGATGCAACGCAAGCAGGCCTGGGGCTAGATAACGGTACGGCTACTTCTACAGCTGGTACTGCGGTAACTGGGGCGCTAGTGGCCGGCGACGTGACGATTAACGGTGTCGATATCGGCGCGGTTGCACAGGATGCGAAACTACAGGCGGCGGCTATCACAGCATCAAGCTCTAATGTAACGGCTACAGCCGTCACAAGCGTGGACACTGGTGCGTTCACTGCAGCGGCTGGTGAAACATCTGGTGATATCTATACGCTAACCGTAGCCGGTGTTGCTATTACAGCTACCAGTACTGGTGCTGGCACAATCACCGCAGCCGCGATGGATACAGCCCTTGCAGGCGGTACCGTACTGGCTGACCTTGCGACCGCGGGTATTACAGTAAGTGGTTCATTCGCAGGTGGTGATCAGACGTTCATAGATGCCGATGGTGACAACATTGTGATCTCAGAAACTCTGACTGGTACTTTCGGTGGAACGAATCCTTCTGTGGCATCAGGCGCAGGCACAAACTACGGTACGATCAACTCGATCACATCTACAGGTGAAGACCTGGTGATTGCAGGTGCGACTGTTGCCAGTGCTGGTCTTGCAGCGGCGACTACTTCTTCAACTGGTAACACTCTGTCGGTTGCTACAGTAGCGGGTGCCGGTCTGGTAATCACTGCGGTTGACACTGCTATTGACTCTGTCAACAGCGCGCGAGGCACGTTAGGTGCGGTACAGAATCGCTTCGAATCTGTTGTAACTAGCCTGCAGACTTCTGCTGAGAGTCTCTCAGCTGCAAGGTCGCGAATTCAGGATGCTGACTTTGCTCAAGAGACAGCTAACCTGACGAAGGCGCAGATTCTGCAGCAGGCGGGTGTGGCGATGATCGCACAAGCCAATTCACTTCCACAGAACGTTCTATCACTTCTCGGATAGAGATCGATAGAACCATAGGAATATGAGTGTGGCTCCTGCGGGGGCTGCACTTATTTCCGGAAGGGAAAAGTACAGCAAGAATAATGCATGAAGAATTTTGAATAAGCTTAATGAATTCGTTTTGAGGAAAACCTGGAGCAAAAGCGATGCCATCACTAGATAGAGTTGATATCAGATCGCCCGCACCACGTACAGAGATTGTGAAACCTAAGCAATCAGCTAAGCAGCGGCAAGAGCTTGCCGCCAACGGAAATATCATGCCGATAGTTCTAACAACAGACCAAAAGGCAGAGTCGAATTCGACTGAGCTAGATCAAGCGATTGAGACTGTTGCCGGTTATGTGCAGAACATTGCAAGAGATATCAACTTCAGCATTGATGAGACTACCAACGAGGCCGTGGTTACTGTCACGGACCAGGAATCCGGTAAAGTAATACGTCAGATACCTACTGAAGAGATGCTGGAAATATCCAAGAACCTCGAGAATGCGCAGCGCCGTAATGCTGACAAGGTTCTCAAGGGATTACTCTTTGTTGGTGATGCCTGAGATTCTAGGTATGTTGGTACGCTAATTGCTATTTATTTCTAAGAGCGAGAACGTCAACCTATAGTGGCGGAGATTACAAAGAATCTCTAACGGTCGACGCTTCGAGCGACTAATTGAATTCGAATGTGTGATTAGGATATTGAGTAAATATGTTAACTGCGAGTGGAATTGGATCTGGACTAGACGTAAGTAGCCTTGTAGCGCAGCTGGTTTCCAGTGAACGCGCCGTGTCGGATCTGCAACTCA
Source organism: uncultured Gammaproteobacteria bacterium (assembly GCA_963976555.1). GTDB lineage: Bacteria > Pseudomonadota > Gammaproteobacteria > Pseudomonadales > Pseudohongiellaceae > UBA9145. Next base: position 3,193 of record CAXBLN010000032.1, on the reverse strand, counting down.
ATCGTCAGGAGAATAAGCTAAACTCCAAGTTCTCAGCCCTCGGATCCTTAAAGAGTAGCCTGGGCGGATTCAAGGCAACAATGAGCGGCCTCAACTCTCTGGGCAGCTACAATCTAAAGCGTGCGACAAGTTCTGACACGTCAATCTTCACTGCAACTGCAAACACAGAAGCCTTACTTAGCGACTATTCCATTGCAGTCTCGCAGCTAGCATCTTCACATTCATTGGCAAGTACAGGTTTCGTCGATAGCGATGAGACCGTGGTGGGCACAGGTACGATAACGATACGTAGGGGCACGACGGACTATGTATCGGGCACCGATACCTATAATAGCTTTACACTGAACGATGAGAGTACGGCAGCAAACATTACCATCGATAGCAGCAACAATACTCTGGAAGGAGTGATGACGGCCATAAACGATGCCGATATCGGAATCAGTGCCAGTATTATCAACGACGGTTCCGGTTTTCGTCTATTACTCTCCTCTGAAACTACTGGGGCAAATAATAGTCTTGAGATTGCAGTTACCGATGACGATGCGAATGACACCGACACCTTGGGATTATCTCAATTGGCATTCAATGCCTCCGCTACAAATCTAGTACAAACGAACGAAGCCGACGACGCCAATTTCACGATCAATGGTCTGGCCATTACTTCTGCGAGTAATGTTGTTGACTCGGCTATTCCCGGAGTGAGCCTGACTCTCAAGCAAACCAGTGTGACTCCAATTGACCTCAATGTTGCAGCGGACAACACAGCCGTACTCAGTGGGGTGAATAGCTTTATTGCAGGCTATAACAGCTACATAGCTACAGCTAATGCGCTGAGTAGCTACAATGCAGAGAACAATGTTGCTGCCGCGCTGCTGGGAGACTTCACGCTTCGATCCATCGGCGGGCAGGTCGATAGTATACTGCGCAGCGCAGTGTCGGGACTCAGTGGATCGATATCGAATTTGTCAGAACTGGGTATTACGACCACGGCAACGGGAACGCTAGTACTCGATAGCGCTGAGTTTACAGCTGCATTGGCAGACAATCCGCTTCAGGTTAGCCAAATGTTCGCAGCCATCGCTGTGCCGGAAGATGAGGATATACAGTTCGACAGTTCATCGGATGCAACGGCCGTTGGTAATTACGCCGTAAATATTACAAGTCTGGCCACGTCCGGGGCTATGAGCGGTAGTTCAGCGCTTCCAAATTTCGGAACCGGCGGTACTGTGATTATCGATAGTGACAACAACAACCTTACCTTCGAGATCGACGGCATTACTACCAGTGAGATCACGCTCACATCTGCCACCTATACGACAGGTGAGGATCTCGCTGCCGAATTGCAGGTGCAGCTCAATGGAACCCAGGAACTGCTGGACTCAAGTCGATCAGTAAGCGTTAGCTATGACAGCGGATCGAATAGTCTCTCCGTTGTTTCGAATAGTCTTGGTAGCACCTCCGCAGTAAATCTTCTGGCGATAGATACAAACACGACAGCGTCGCTTGGCTTCTCGATAAGCTCGGGTGTGGACGGAACCGACGTAGTGGGCACAATTAATGGAGAAAGCGCGACCGGTGCAGGAAACGTCCTGGTGGGCGATAGCGATACCGCAGCAGAAGGCCTGAACCTGATCATTTCTGGAACCGCAATTGGTAGCCGTGGCAACGTAAACTTTACGCGAGGCATCGCCAATCAATTAGACACGCTTCTGAATAACATCTTATTAGACGATGGGGCTTTGGAAACGAGGATAGATACCTTGCAGGAGCGCATAGAAGATGTTGGTACTCGACGTGAGGGATTAGAACTACGCTGGGCCGAAGTTGAGGCGCGCTATAACAAACAGTTTAATGCCTTGGACTCGCTACTGGCGAGTCTGGAGAATACCAGCAGCTATCTTGAATTGCAGTTCGACAACCTATTGAAACCAAACTTTAACGGTTAAGAAGTACCATCGCATTAGTTGAATGATAAACGAACTATTTATATAAACCGGTAGGAACCCATAATGTATAACTTAGATGCACTAAACGAATATCAACAAGTCGCTATTCAATCGAAAGTCAATAACTCTACTCCCCATAGCCTGGTCTCGATGCTATTACAAGGCGTATTGGACAAGCTGGCCAAGGCTACAGGTGCGATTCAGAGAAACGATATAGCCGAACGCGGTCAGACTATCAGCGAGAGCATACGGATTATCGATAACCTGCGTGCCAGCCTGGATATTCCGAATGGTGGAACGATCGCCTCTGGTCTTGCCTCTTTATATGACTATATGGAGCGAAGACTGGTGGAGGCAAATTCGAAATCGGATGTACTAATCGTTGAAGAAGTAGTTACTTTGATCAACGAGATTAAGTCGGCCTGGGATACGATATCTACCCAGCAAGCGAGTTGAGTTTGAATACCGTTTCTGGAGTGAATATCTTATGTACGATCAAAGCCTAACACAAGTATTGCGTCTAACTGCCGAGATGGAGAATAGGGCGGCAGATGGCGACTGGGGAGCGGTTCAGGAATTGGATGTGGCGCGACTGGCTGAATTGGAGAAACTGAATCATAGTCCAAGTATAGGTGCTGTTCAGCGCACCGAGACGCTGTCTTGTCTTCTGCAATCGAATCACAACATAGTCAATTTGGCGCGTGAGGCTAAGTCAAACCTTAGCCTGGAAAGAGAACAGCTAGTGCTGGGTAGAAAGGCAACGGATAGCTATCAACTTGTGCAGGAAGGACTCTAGAGCGAACCCAATGATGAAGCGCTGCCACCGATCAGTATTCCCCCTGTTACACCCTGGAGAGCTATGAAATGGCTGAACTAACCGGTGGCCTGGTACTTGAAGGGAAATATTCGTTCTCTATAGAGACGATTCAGGACATGCCAACGGCAGCCGAGCTGGTGAATATAGATAGCGAGAATGAAAAATTTCTTAGAACGAGCTCTACCTGGCAAGACCCGGTTGAGGTAGAGGAACTCGACAGTGTTGGTCTGGAGTTGCGGCGCCAGGATCTAAAGATAAATCTGTTGATGGACATGGTAAGTGAACTCCTAATGCGGCAGAGCGAATTGCCGCCTCCAGAATCGATAAAGCTAACGCCTAAGGGCATCGAATTTTCTAACAAGGACCGCCAACTCAAAACAGGAACCCTGGGTAAGGTCTTTCTCTATATTCTGCCAGCACTGCCAAGAGC
>CAXBLN010000031.1:0-26909 GCA_963976555.1 uncultured Gammaproteobacteria bacterium | reverse complement strand
AGGATCTGAATGGCATCGTATTTACGGATGCACCCTGGATTCTCGCTAACTACGACCCGCTGAAAGCCAACGCCGCATCTAGCCTGCGCCCTGCACAGGGCCCGGTGCAACGCTTTCGCGCAATGGGTATTGACAGTTTTCGCCTCTATCCGCGCCTGAAGCAGCTAAAGGATAAAGATATCACCGAGCTGCCAGGCGCCACCGGCATGCTCAGCGTTGACGCAAATGGACATATTCACCGCCGCCTGGAGGTGGCTCGTTTCGTCGATGGCAGGGCAACACTAGAAGGCAGTGCAGGCGCCGGTTCCGACTAGGCCCTGCTGCAATATCCCAAAGGAATGGGAGCATGGGATTCACAAGACTCGTTAGTAGCTTGAGTTTCGGCAAGGCACAGGAGACGAATGCTGCTCGCTATCTCTGTGCAAGAGGCCTCAGCCTGTTGAGTAGAAATTATCGTTGTCGCTACGGTGAGATCGATTTAATTATGGCGGACTCCGAAGTCTTGGTGTTCGTAGAGGTCCGCTTTCGTCGCCAGCAGAAATATGGAAGCGCCGTCGCCTCCGTGACCATCTCGAAGCAACGAAAGATTCGCCTTACTGCGGCACACTATCTCCAGCACCACTCGCGGCTCATGCACAGCCCCTGTCGCTTCGACGTCATTGGCTTAAGCGAGGACCTGGGGGTGGGCTCGAGAAAGAAAAAGTTGCACATCGATTGGATTAAAAATGCATTCGAATGAAACTTTCACCCCTTAATTCCAGTCTTATTCCAGATATACCTCTCAAAAAGCGGTAAATATTGGCGACTACCCGGCCGATATAGAGAAATACTTTTACATTTATGTACGACAAATCAAGGTAGTCACACAGATGGAATTAGCGGATAGAATCGGCGATCATTTTCGAGACAGCATCGAAGTTAAGCAAAGCTCACTCGAAGTGCTGGTTGAGCCGATTCATCGGGCTGGCGAGGCAATGGTGAACTGCCTCCTGAATAACGGCAAGATTTTGAGCTGTGGAAACGGCGGCTCGGCTGGGGATGCTCAACATTTCTCTGCGGAGTTGTTGAACCGGTTCGAGAAGGAACGTCCTGGATTACCGGCGATGGCGCTAACGACCGATAGCTCGACAATGACGGCAATCGCGAACGACTATAGCTATGAAGAGATCTTCTCGAAACAGGTAAGCGCTCTGGGTCAGGCTGGCGATGTTTTGCTCGCCATATCGACCAGCGGTAATTCGGCCAATGTGGCGGCAGCCATGAAGGCCGCGAAGGAACGCGATATGTTAGTTGTAGTCTTAAGCGGAAATGACGGCGGGACTATGGCGAGCCTGCTGACCGAACAAGACATTGAGGTGCGCGTACCCTCAAATCGAACCGCGCGCATACAAGAAGTGCATTTGGTAGTTATTCACTGCCTCTGCGATTTTATAGACACTCGATTATTTGGAGATGACGAATCATGAAACCGAAGTTCCTGAACAAAATTGGTTTACTAACATTAGTTATACTGGCAACTTCCTGCACTACCATCCTTGTTGAGACGACCGGCGCGCAGGGCATATCGGAAGACCCGACCGAAAGAACCAGAGGCGCTCGCGTAGAAGATAATTCCATAGAGACGAAAGTTATCGTCAACTTGAAGTCGCAGGCGCCCGCCTTTAGAAAAGCAAACTTTCATGCTATTAGCTATAACGGCGTGGTGTTATTGGTAGGCCAGGTATCGTCGAACGACCTGAAGAACAGGGCTAGTGAAATTGCGAGCCAAGCCAGCACCAAGATCAAACGCATACACAACGAATTAGAAGTCGCACGAAAAACAACTTTAGGCACCCGTAGCAAAGATACCTGGATAGCAACCAAGGTTCGCACGCTGATGCTTGCAGACAGTGACGTTCCATCGGGTCAGGTTAGAGTGATAACTGAAAACGGGGCAGTCTATTTGATGGGTATAATCGATCAGGCTAGCGGCGACCACGCTGCCAGATTAGCTCGCAATGTTTCAGGGGTTACCAAGGTTGTTAAGGTATTCGAATACCTTTAGGTAGAAAGCTCTACTTCACAACCCTGAGCGCGGGCTTCTTGCCAGAGGCGGAAGGTTTGGTATTCGGGCCTCTCAATCCCGCCGGATCATTTGTTCCCGTTGGGTTTGGCGGCTTAGGAAGGCTTGCATCAGGATCGAAGATCATCCCCTGGCCATTTTCTTTCGCGTAGATTCCCATAACAGATGCTATAGGTACATAGACTCGTTTAGGAATCCCCGCAAAGCGGCCGTCAAATTCGACAGCTTCGCCTCGAATAAACAAGCTTTGAACGGCAGAGGGTGAGATATTTAAAATAATCTGGCCATCCTTAACATGCTCCTGCGGTACTTCAACGTTGTCGTCGAAAGCATTTACAAGAATATAGGGAGTGCATTCGTTTTCTATGATCCAATCGTAGAGCGCCCTCACGATGTACGGTCGGCTAGAACTCATGGTCATAGTGAATTCCTCGCTCGGTAGAAAACTTAGATCATTTCCTTTTCTTGCTCTGAAAAACTCGCTAGTACTGAATCTCTCTCAAAAAGGCGCTCTCTGTATTCCAAGAGTGGCTTCGTCGTCTTGTTTTTCGGCAAATCGATTCCCATTACAGGAAGACGCCAGAGAATAGGAGCGACACAGCAATCTACGATAGTGAACTCATCGCTCATGAAGAAAGGCTTCTCGCCAAATATAGGCGCTATGGTGATCAAGCTTTCGCGAAGCTCCTTACGAGCTTTATCCAGCGCTGCGGGAGTACCCTTGTTTGCCATTATCGCGTCGACCTTGCCACACCAATCCTGCTTGATGCGGTAGATCCAGAGTCTGCTTTCGGCACGCGCAACCGGGTACACAGGAAAAAGTGGTGGATGGGGAAAGCGCTCATCAAGATATTCCATCATGATGTCTGCCTCATAGAGAACCAAGTCTCTATCCACTAAGGTTGGGAGCGTGTTGTATGGATTCAGAGAAGCCAGATCTTCGGGTTTACTGTCAGGATCGACATCGATTGTTTCAACCGTCACGCCCTTTTCTGCCAAAACGATTCTAACCCTATGGCTATAGTGGCTCGTGCCGTCGGAATAAAATGTCATTGAAGATCTTTTTGCTACTACGCCCATATCAATCCTTATAATTCTATCAATTCGTTCTTAATATTCTTGTCGACTACTTCAAGCCAGGCTAAGCCTGGCTTGAATTTGACGAAGACTCGTTAGTGGTAGTCCTTACTGAACTCTCTCCCTAACAAAGTTGTTAGTACATAGAGAATTCCAAGAAATACTAATACCCAGATACCAATCTCCTGGCGTCTGGCTCGAATGGGTTCGCCCACGTAGTAGAGAAAGTTCACCAAATCGGCGATCGTTTCATCAAACTCTGCAGGGGTCAGTGAACCCGTGCCTTCAACGTGTTGCAACTCACAATGGGATGGATCTGGATCACCGTGAGAATCGCAGACTACATCACCCTGTAACTCATGCAACACATTAGGCATGGCCACATTGGGAAATATCTTGTTGTTCGCACCGAAGGCTCTGGTTTCATCTGCATAGAATCCCTTAAGGTAGCTATACAACCAGTCGGGATGCCGAACTCGACCGATAAGAGTCAGGTCAGGTGGCGCTGCACCGAACCAACCTTCCGAGTCTTCATTCGCCATGGCGTTGGTAATCAAATCACCAATAAGCGAGCCGTCGAATATCAAATTTTCCACTACCATCTCTTCAGGAATCTCGAGGTCTTCTGCAGTCCTTGCGTAGCGGGCGAAGCCGAGTTCGTGACAGCTATAGCAGTAGTTCATGTAAGTCTTGAAACCACGCTGCAAAGAACCCTTGTCATCGAAGTCCGTCTCGACGTGTTCAAGATCCACATTTGCCTCGGCCGCTTCGGCAGTGCTGGTTAGCATCAACGGTACGACAACCAGGAATATAAGCAGCAGAATAGAACCGATTAGCTGTGGAATGGTGATGAATCGACCAGTGACTCTCTCCGGTGGCTGCGCAGTCTTTTCTTTGCGCGTATACCAGGGCATCGCAAAAAAGTAAGCGAAGTAGACCACGGTCATCAACTGCGCCAAAAATGTCTTCGCTGGACTGACAGACTGTGTGCCCAGCACGCCTAGAATAAAGAACGAGACCAGAAACATGAATAGAGCGGCGCGGCTGTAGGTACCTTTATAACGCATGGACCTAACCGGACTCTTGTCCAGCCAGGGCAGGACAAAGAGAATGGCAATAGCACCGAACATCACCAGCATGCCCCAGAACTTGGCGTCTATGCCAAATAGTGGATAGGTCACCGCACGAAGCATTGAGTAGAACGGCGTGAAATACCAAACCGGTGGCACATGCTCAGGAGTCTTCAGAGAATTCGCCTCCTGGAAGTTGGCGATTTCGAGGAAGTAGCCCCCCATCTCTGGTGCGAAAAACACGATCGCACAGAAAACGAACAGGAACAGGACCACGCCAGCTAAGTCATGGTACATCGTGTAATACGGATGGAAAGGAACACCGTCCAGTGGAATGCCATCCGGACCCTTGTGCTTCTTGATATCGATGCCGTCTGGATTATTGGAACCCACTTCGTGCAGCGCAAGAATGTGCAACACCACCAACGCGATCAATACGATAGGCAGCGCAACGACGTGCAGGGCAAAAAACCGATTAAGCGTGGCGCCGGAGATCAGGTAATCGCCTCGCACCCATACCAACAAGTCATCACCGATTACAGGGATAGCGCCGGCTAAGGAGACGATTACATTCGCACCCCAGTAAGATAACTGGCCCCAGGGTAGAACATAGCCCATGAAACCTTCCATCATGAGAACGAGATAGATGGCCATGCCGAAAACCCAGATGAGCTCCCTGGGCTTCTGATAAGAGCCGTACATCAGTCCACGGAACATATGCACATAGACGACCACGAAAAACGCCGAGGCACCCGTCGAATGCAGATAACGCAGCAGCCACCCCCACTCCACATCGCGCATAATGTACTCGACCGAGGCGAATGCTGCTTCAGCACTTGGCGTGTAGTTCATGGTCAGCCAGATGCCTGTGAGCAACTGCATCACCAATACCACCAAAGAGAGTACGCCGAAGAAATACCAGAAGTTGAAATTCTTGGGTGCGTAATATTCGCTCATGTGCTGTTTCCAGGCTCGCACAATCGGGAGTCTGGCATCAGTCCATTCTACGAGGCCGGTTAGAGCACCCATGATTCTTCCTGGCTTTTCATTACTAGTTGAATTGTTAGCTGTGTCGGTCATGCCGTAGTCTCCTCGTCTATACCTATCACGAGGACGTTGTCTCCCTCGAAGGAGTAAGGTGGAACTTCCATGTTACGAGAGGAAGGTGAGCCGCTGTAAACACGCCCGGCCAGGTCGAAACGCGAACCGTGACAAGGACAGAAGAAGCCACCGCGCCATTCTGTATCGAAAGGCTCAGGCTTAAGCTCTATATGAGGAGTCGGTGAACAGAACAGATGCGGGCACAGACCGACTAGAACCATGACATCGGGAGTGCGTGATCGGGTTTCGTTTTGAGCGTATTCGGGTTGTTCGGGCTGCTCGGAATCGGGGTCCGTTAGGCGGCCCGGATCTTCATTCAATGCGCTCAGTATTTCTTCCGAACGCTTGATTATGAATATGGGCCTACCACGCCATGCTGGGATAGGACCTAACATCTCGCCGGCTTGCAGGCGAGAGATGTCAATTCTAACCGGCGCACCAGCAGCACGTGCCTTGGCACTCGGATTCCAGGATCCGACAAAAGGGACCGCAGCCCCAACAACTCCGGCGGCACCTACAACCGAAGTCGACCCCACTAAAAACCGTCTACGGCCAGCATTTGCACTGTCGTCAGTCACCGTAAATTTCTCCTTGAGAACAAGCTTGTAAATTGAATTATCCCAGTAGCTCTGGGATACGCGATTATTCGATCGCGAGTTTGAGCGATACCGCCATGGCGGGTCGGCAAAGCGCGTGAATATTAGACAATTTTGCGATTTTTAGCAAGTCTGACTAACCCCTATATGCCAGTTATATGGTTGAAAACCATGAGGAAAAAAATATTTTCTGAAGGCAAAAAAAACGCCGACTTCGAACCCGAAATCGGCGTTTCTCGATACTTTTGATCTTAACGCTTGGAAAACTGCGGCTTCTTACGTGCCTTGCGCAGACCGACCTTCTTCCTTTCAACTTCACGCGCGTCGCGCGTCACGAACCCAGCCTTACGCAATGTCGGCTTCAGCTCGTCATCGTAGTCCATCAGGGCGCGGGTGATACCGTGCCGTATAGCGCCAGCCTGACCGAAGCTGCCGCCGCCACGAACCGTGACCTTTATATCGAATTTTTCAGTCATTTCCACCAGTTCAAGTGGCTGCTTGACGATCATGCGCGCTACTTCGCGCCCGAAATAACCGTCCAGAGGTCGGCTGTTTACAGTAATCGCACCGCTACCGCTGGTTAGATAGACTCTCGCTGTTGAGGTCTTACGTCGGCCAGTACCGTAATATTGAGTGCTAGACATTGATTAAGCGAACCTCTTAAAGTTGAAGTGTCTGTGGTTGCTGCGCACCGTGTGGGTGCCCAGGGCCTGCGTAGACTTTGAGTTTCTTGAACATCGCTCGACCTAGAGGATTTCTAGGGAGCATGCCCTTGACGGCCAATTGAATGACACGTTCGGGGGCTCTATCCAGCAATTTTTCGAAAGATAGTGACTTTAAGCCACCTGGAAAGCCAGAGTGAGAGTAATAAGTCTTACCTTTAGCCTTGTTGCCAGTTACTTTAACCTTGTCAGCGTTGATTACAACGACAAAGTCACCTGTATCAACGTGAGCCGTATATTCGGGTTTGTGTTTACCGCGTAGTCGCGTCGCTATCTCAGTAGCCATGCGGCCTAGAGTCTGGCCTTCGGCATCTACAAGTAGCCATTTCTGGTCTACTTCATGTGGTTTTGCACTGTAAGTCTTCATTTTTCGGTCATTAGGCTTTGCTTTAAGGAGCGCGAATACTACCGGAGCGATACCCAATATTCAAGAGAATTTAGGCCCTCAGCGCAGGTTTTTTCAGGCACACACCGCGATTACCAACCAACAAATTCGGGCGCTTCTCGATACTGGACAACAGCGGCTAGGCTAGATGCTGATCCGACAAGTAATCCTGAGACTGCATCTCAATCAACCTCGATTCTGTCCGCTCGAACTCGAACTTTAGCTTATCTCCCGTATACAACTCTGCCAGGGGTACATCGGCCGCAATGATTAGCTTCACCTTTCTGTCGTATAGCTCATCGACGAGGCTAATGAAGCGTCGCGCGCTATCGTTTGTCGCTTCGCCCAGTTGCGGCACAGCAGAGAGGACAACTGCATGGTACATCTTGGCTAGCTCCACGTAGTCGAACGCGCTTCGAGCACCCTCGCAAATTTGCCCGAACTCAAACCAGACGACATCGTCGGCGCAATACCTCGTGGCGATGCGTCTGTCTAGAATCTCGATCTGGGCTCCTTCTCGCGCAAGAGACCGATCCGGTGCCAACTCATAGAAGCACTCCAACAATTTGGATTCGGTATCGACGGTTATCGGGCAGTGGTAGAGCGTGGCCTGCGTCAGACTGCGCAAGCGATAGTCCACGCCACCGCTGACTTCGAAAGTCTGCGTGTGCTGCTTGATCAGCTGAATTGCCGGCAGAAACCGCTGTCGCTGCAGACCGTCTTCATACAGCCTATCCGGCTCGATGTTAGAAGTGGCAATCAGGACCACTTCTCGCTCGAAGAGCGCCTCCAACAAGCCGGAAAGAATCATCGCGTCGCCAATATCGCGCACGAAAAATTCGTCGAAGCAGAGCACCCGTGACTGAGACGCGATCTTCTCGGCCACCTTATCTAATGGGTTTTTCTCGCCCTGAAGCGCAATCAGGTCACTTTGGACGCGCTGCATGAACCGGTGAAAGTGCGTGCGCATCTTCGAGTCTCCCGGTAGGCTCTCAAAAAAGACATCCATCAAATAGGTTTTGCCGCGACCTACTCCGCCCCAAATATAGAGCCCCCGAATGCGATCTGCCCGGTTCTCTCCTGAGCGGATTCGCTGCAGTAGCCGCCTCAGCAAGCCTGTGCTGCCTTGCTCGGCTACTACTAACTGCTCATAGAGTTCTTGCAGCCGTTGCACCAATGCAGCCTGCGCGGCGTCTTCACTGATCACCCCGCTCTCCAGATCGAGCTGATAGCGTTGCAAGGGGCCTTTACTTTTCATTGTCGCGAGTTTTCTCCGCCTATCCGAGGTTAATAAAAAGCGCTCAGTTTCCAGACTCTTATGGCGAATGGCAACCACTAATCCCTACTATGTAATCTCACTTTGGCGAGACCACGAGAGCAAGTAAGTTTGTTAAAAAAAACCCTTGAACTGAGGTATACTTGCCGAGCGGGTCTCCAGCAGTGACTAGGCGAGAGACAAAACCTTAGAACGAATAGCATTCAAGAGGCAACAAGTTAGATGATCTGGTTAACTGCAATAGGCTGTCTGATCGTAGGTTTAGTAATCGGCGTTGTATTCTCCAGTCGCTTGAACAGCAGCGCATCACGGGTTCAGGAATTAGAAAACCAGCTTCGCGAGATGAAGGACAATCATGTGACCTATCGAGATAACGTTAGCGACCATTTCAGTATGACAGCCGATCTGGTGCAACACATGACCGAAAGCTATCGCGAGGTCTATCAACATCTAGCAACAGGTGCCCAGGATTTGTGCAGCAACGAAGTCGCTGGCAAATTACTTCCTGCCGGTTCCGATGCCGTTTTTGACAGCAACGAAGACTCGGAAACTACGGGCGGTCTAAACCCTCCGAAGGACTACGCAGCAAAACAAGATCCTAGCCAAAAAGGCGCCCTCTCCGAAGAGTTTGGGATCAACAAGTCGGCCTCCCACAACGAAGAAGAAGCGTCGAGTCAAGCCAAGCACTAGCCCGAAACAATCAGTCACAACCCATTTAATGCATCGAGACTATCGATATAAACTTCTAGTCTCTGCCTACTATGAATTAGCAACTTATGTCCGAATACAACCTAACTCATCTTCGACAGCTTGAAGCTGAAAGCATCCACATCATGCGCGAAGTCGTTGCAGAATTCGATAAGCCAGTGATGCTGTATTCCGTAGGAAAAGACTCTGCTGTCATGTTGCACTTAGCGCTCAAAGCATTCTATCCCGGCAAGCTACCATTCCCTCTCATGCACGTCGACACAACCTGGAAGTTTAAGGAAATGATCGCCTTTCGCGATCAGCAGGCAGAGAAGCTCGGCTTAGACCTAATTGTCCATACTAACCAGGAAGGCGTTGACGCAAGCGTCGGCCCATTTACCCACGGCAGTGAAAAGCATACCGATATCATGAAGACTCAGGCCTTGAAGCAGGCGCTGAACAAGCATAAATTCGATGCAGCCTTCGGCGGAGCCAGAAGAGACGAAGAGAAATCACGCGCCAAAGAACGAGTGTTCTCTTTTCGAGACAAGAATCATGTATGGGACCCGAAAAACCAGAGGCCGGAACTGTGGAATGTCTACAATGGAAAGATCAATAAAGGTGAAAGCATTCGCGTCTTTCCTTTGTCCAATTGGACAGAGCTAGACATCTGGCAGTACATCTATCTCAATAATATCGATATCGTGCCACTGTACTTCGCCAAGCCGCGGCCCGTGGTCAATATCGATGGCGTGGATATACTTGTAGATGATGATCGCATGCCTATCGAAGAAGGTCAGACCATCAAAACGAAGACCGTTAGATTCAGGACACTCGGCTGCTACCCACTTTCAGGGGCTGTTGATTCCACGGCGACAACGCTGCCAGAGATAATTCAGGAAATGCTATTGGCCACGAGCTCGGAACGTCAGGGGCGACTCATCGACTCCGACAAGAGTGGCTCCATGGAAGACAAGAAACGGCAAGGCTATTTCTAGGGAATAGCACTATGCAGCCGAACGAGATCTAGATAGACATGTCACATAAATCCGAACTAATCAGTTCCGACATTAACGCATACCTTGCTCAGCACGAGCGCAAGGAACTATTGCGCCTGTTAACCTGCGGCAGCGTGGATGATGGAAAGAGCACGCTAATTGGCCGCCTCCTCCATGATTCGAAGATGATCTACGAGGATCAACTGGCGGCCATCGAAGCAGACAGCGTCAAGTCGGGCACGACGGGGGGGAAGATTGATCTAGCACTACTGGTCGATGGCCTGCAGGCGGAAAGAGAACAAGGCATAACCATCGACGTTGCCTATCGCTACTTCTCAACCGCGAAAAGAAAGTTCATCATCGCAGATACGCCAGGCCATGAGCAGTACACTAGAAATATGGCAACAGGCGCCTCAACTTGCGACCTCGCAATCATACTTATCGACGCGCGTCACGGTGTTCAAGTGCAGACTCGTCGACACAGTTTTATAGCCTCACTGCTGGGCATCAAGCACATCATAGTTGCCATCAATAAAATGGACCTTGTAGATTTCAGTGAAGACAAATTCAATGAGATCAAGGCGGACTATCTAAAATTCAGCGAGAAGCTCGACCCAGCTAACTTTCACTTCATTCCAATGTCAGCACTCAATGGCGACAATGTCGTCAATCTAAGCGAATCGACACCCTGGTACGACGGCGGCGCCTTAATGCCGCTGCTAGAGAGCATTGAGATCGCGGGGGATAAAAACTACTCCGATTTTCGTTTTCCAGTGCAGTATGTGAATCGACCGAACCTGAACTTCAGAGGATTCTGCGGCACCGTCGCCTCCGGCGTTATTCGTAAGGGCGACGAAGTCACCATATTGCCGTCGAACAAGACCAGCCGCATCAAGTCGATCGTCACTTATGACGAAGAGCTAGAGCTAGCCCACGCCGAGATGGCGGTAACGCTAACCCTCGAAGATGAGATTGACGTCAGTCGCGGAGACATAATCGCGCATCCTGAGAACGTTCCGCGAAGCGATGCCGACTTCGATGCAACCATCGTATGGATGGATGAGGCTCCCCTGCTCCCCGGCAAGGTCTTCGATTTTAAATTGGGCAGCAAGACCGTCAGCGGTCGAGTAAACGCAATTCATAATCGAATCGATGTAAACACTCTAGAGAAAAATCACGCTCCAGCTCTCGAGCTAAACGAAATTGGTCTAACGGAAATTAATCTGGATGAGACTGTATGCTTCGATAGCTACAAAGACAATCGCGCAACCGGAAGCTTCATTATCATCGATAGGCTGACCAACGTTACCGTTGGCGCAGGCATGATCGACTGTGAACAAGAACCGCGCAGAGCGCGCAGCGAATCAAAGAACATAATCGTTACCAAGGAAGAGCGCGCCGCTCGATATGGTCAAAAGCCCGCAACGATAATGTTTGTAGGCGTTTCAGGCTCTGGTAAATCGACCCTGGCCCACGGACTTGAAAGAAAACTATTCGATCGCGGACGCGTAAGTACGGTACTTGACGGCAAGACGATGCGACTGGGTATCAGCAAAGACCTACCACACGATGCCGAAGGCCGCGCCGAGAACCTTAGACGCAGCGCCCATATTGCCAGATTTCTAAACGATTCCGGCGTGATCTGCTGCGCCTCATTCGTCGCACCAAATACCGATTCACGAGAGCATGCAATCAGTGTTATCGGCAAGGACAACTGTTTTATCGTTTATCTGAACCCACCGATGGAAGTCTGTATCCAGAGGGATCCGAGTGGCCTGTATGCGGCAGCCGAGGGCACCGAGTCCTCGGATATTCCCGGCCTGTCATTTCCATATAGCGCTCCGGAAGTCGTACATCTCGAATTAAACACGGCAGAAATGCCTGTGAACGACTGCTTGGATAAGGTCCTAAAACTAATGCGAGACGCAGAGATTATCTAGCGAACTCGCCAACCTTAAACGGGATTGTCGACATCGATAAACTGGTGATCTAGGGCGAATTTTTCAGCGAGGTGGCTTCCGATCGCCTGTACGCCATAGCGTTCGGTCGCATGATGCCCTGCCGAGAAAAAATGTATCCCCGTCTCTCTGGCAATGTGCACCGTCGGCTCCGATACCTCGCCCGTGATATAGGCATCCACTCCTGCGGCCACAGCCAACTCTATATAGTTTTGCGCGGCGCCGGTGCACCAGGCTATAGAGCGTATGTTCGTCGCGCTTCCAGCGATTGCGAGCGGTTTGCGTCCGAGCTTATCGGTAATCAGCGCCTCCAGGGCATCGAAGTCCAGTTCTCGAGTAGGCACTCCGGTGAGCCCAATAGGATGATTGTTTTGTTTGCCTAACTCGCCTTCTATTTCTATTCCTAACACTTTTGCTAGCTGCACGTTGTTACCAAATTCACTGTGCACGTCCAATGGCAGGTGATAAGCGAGAAGGCTGATATCGTGTTTGAGCAGAGTCTCGATACGCGACTTCTTAATGCCCGATATAGATTGATCTTCCCCACGCCAAAAGTAACCGTGATGGACCAATAGAGCGTCGGCACCGACCTCTACAGCTGCCTCGATCAACTCCTGACAAGCTGTTACTCCGGTGACGAGTTTCGATACGTTCTCCCGCCCCTCGACCTGCAAACCATTCGGACAATAGTCTTTGAATTGCTCGGGACGAAGTACTTGTTTTAGTTCTAATTCTAGCTCTTTCAGGCTAACTGGCATTGGAATCCACCTTGGCAACGCTGTATATTGGTTTGCCCGACAATAATAACATAGTGTTCTGGCAATCAGATTCTGCAGCAGAGCAGACAAGGCAATGTCGCGATGAGCAGCCTAGGCAACATTCTCAAATATTTAAGTTGGCCAGTGGTCTGCGGAATTTTGGTGGGATTGGTCATCCTGCAATACCAGCAAATCGTTCAACTGAGTCAACGACCTGTTCCGACTGCTAGCATTGCTCCAGAAGACTCGACGTCACTCTCCTTCTCTGAGGCTATCGCCCTCGCCGCTCCAGCTGTCGTTGCTATTAACGCTACGAACGTCAATGTTGAGTCCATCGAAAGAACCTCCGAAGACCGCTTGAACCTTTACCTTGGCGAGAGAGCAAGCCTTGGCTCGGGCGTGATTGTCAGCGATAAGGGGTTCATCTTGACTAACCTGCACGTAGTCGACACCTTGTTCGACGCATTCGATGCCGAGGTCACTCTCAACGATGGACGCAAAATTTCCGCGACCGTGGTGGCATGGGATGAGTCAAGCGACCTGGCCGTGCTACACATAAATATGGACAACCTGACCCCTATTCAGATTGGGGATGAGAACGAGCTGAGCGTGGGTGATATCGTGTTCGCCATTGGTTACCCACGGAATATAGGCCAGTCTGTCTCACAGGGAATTATTAGTGCCTTAACCGCTGACACGGAAAACTCGACCGGTATTATTCAAACAGATGCCGCGATAAATCCTGGCAATTCCGGTGGGGCGCTCATCAACTCTCAGGGCCAGCTCGTAGGCATCAATTCCTCAATATTCTCCGAATCGGGGAATTTCGAAGGAATTGGCTTCGCCACGCCCGCAAGCCATGCCATTTCTGCGTTTAAGGAGATGTCGGAACAGGCGATTGAGGCGAATGCTGGCTATTTAGGCGTGATTACGGGCGAGGCTTTAACTGCCCAGTCCAGTCAGTTATTCTTCGGCGTTGACCACATACGGGGCATGCTAGTCGAGAGTGTCGATGACGGTGGCGCCGCGAAGAGAGCAGGCATACTGCCTGGAGATGTCATTACGATGGTCGAGGGCACATCCGTGATCGACGGGCAGAACATAATGATGGAAGTTCGGAACAAGAAACCTGGCGACTCCATCGATATTCAGATCTACCGCGACGGACAAAATTTCATTCTGCCCACTACCCTCGGGTTCGGTCAAGCCATTATAATAGAACCCTAGCTAATGGCTTCTTAGGGTTTAGAACCCTTCAATCGATACTCCGCTGAGAGCGCGTGAGCCTCAAGATGCTCATCTCGAGCTATTAGCGAGGCGGTTCGAGCCAAGGCCTGAGCACCAGTTTCGGAACAGTGAATTATCGAACTGCGCTTCTGAAAGTCATACACACCTAGCGCCGAGAAGAATTTCGCAGAACCGGAAGTGGGTAAGACATGACTCGGTCCAGCGCAGTAGTCGCCCAGCGCCTCCGCACTATAGCGACCCATGAATATGGCTCCTGCGTTGTCGATCGAGTCTAATAGAGAATCAGGGTCATCGATAGAAACCTCCAGATGCTCAGGCGCGATTAGATTACTCACGTCGGCAGCTTGCTGCAGGTCCTTCACCTGAATGAAAATTCCCCGCTTGCTCAAAGATTCGGCAATGATTTTACGGCGCTGCATGTCAGGCAGCAATCGATCGATACTGGCCTTTACCTCATCGATAAAAGCAGGGTCGTCAGATATGAGAATAGACTGCGCCTGCTCGTCATGTTCTGCCTGAGAGAACAGATCCATGGCGATCCAATCCGGATTAGATTTGCCATCACTGATTATAGTCAGCTCGGACGGGCCAGCTATCATGTCTATACCGACCTCGCCGAATACTAACTTCTTCGCCACAGTGACATAGATGTTTCCCGGGCCGGCTATCTTATCCACCTTGTCGATAGTCTCGGTTCCAAAGGCTAGCGCAGCGATAGCCTGTGCGCCACCGATCGTATAGAGTTTAGTCACTCCTGCGAGTGCGGCCGCAGCAAAAACCAGCCTCCCTTCCTCGCCAAAGGCGGTGGGAACAGTTGCAACAATCTCCTTAACCCCAGCGACCTGCGCAGGAATAGCCAGCATAAGCATCGAAGATGGATAGTTCGCCTTTCCACCAGGGACATACACTCCAACTCGTTTGAGCGGACTTATTTTCTGACCGTAGACTGAGCCATCTGACTCCTGATAGGTCCAGGATTCCTGCTTCTGCCTTTCATGGTAGATCCTAATGCGATCGGCGGCATGACTAAGCGCCTCACGCTGCTGGTCAGATATGCCATCAAGCGCCTGTTGCATCTGTTCCTGAGACACCGATAGATCGCTTATTGAATCTGCAGCGAAGTTATCGAATCGCTTTGTATACTCGACGACTGCAGCATCGCCCCGGTTCCGCACTTGTTGCAGAATATCACTGACGGTAGCAGTTACCTGTTCCGACACGATCATATCGCGTTGCAGCAGCTTGGTTAGACGACTCTCGAATTCCGGATCGGATGCGTCTAATCGACTGATATTAATGATATTACTGGACATGATTTTTGAATGTTCGCAGTGGAGGAGACCAGCTTCGCAGTGGCCGCTTTATTTACTGTCGACCGCCTCTCGCAGCTGACCCAAAATTTCTCGTATCTGTGCGTTCTTGATCTTCATCGATGCCTTATTGACGATGATTCGCGAACTAATCTGGGCGATAAGCTCACGCGGCTCGAGTCCATTCGCCTTCAGTGTTTTTCCAGTATCGACGATATCAACGATGGCGTCGGCCAGTCCCATCATCGGCGCGAGCTCTAGCGCACCATTCAATTTTATGAGTTCTATCTGCTGGCCCTGCTCTGCAAAATATTTCTTCGCGATATTTGTAAACTTTGTTGCCACCTTCAGCCTGCCTTGTACCGGCTTCGCATCGACTGGACCGGCAGTCATCATCTGACAGGCAGCAATCTTCAAATCCAGAGGCTCATAGAAACCCTCGTCGCCGTATTCGAGCAGCAAATCCTTGCCAACGACTCCCATGTCGGCACTGCCAAACTCGACATAGGTAGGAACATCACTGCCACGAATCACCATGAGCTTTACGTTTTCCCTATTGGTATCGAAGATTAATTTGCGGCTCTTGCTGATATCTTCGGCAGGAGTGATGCCCGCCTGCTCAAAAAGCGGCAGCACTTCATCGAGGATACGACCCTTAGTCAGGGCTATGACGAGTTGATTAGAATTCATGGGGATTTACAAAAGCTCATTGGCGGATATTCTCACAGAAGCAGCGTAGCACTCACAGCGCCTAGGAGGGCACGCGTCGAATCTGCGCGCCCAGTAACTGCAGCTTCTCCTCTATACATTCATAGCCACGGTCGATGTGGTAGATCCTATCTACTATCGTCTCATTTTCTGAAACAAGTCCGGCGATGATTAGGCTAGCCGACGCCCTTAAGTCTGTCGCCATCACTGGCGCACCTTTAAGTGCATCCACGCCATTAACTATCACGGTGTTGCCCTCCACTACCATCGATGCACCCATGCGATTCATTTCGTGCACGTGCATAAAGCGATTCTCAAAAACGGTTTCGGTTATCGAGCCTGTGCCATCGGCAATAGAATTCAGTGCAGTAAACTGTGCCTGCATGTCTGTGGGGAAAGCAGGATAGGGAGCCGTACGTAGCGACACTGACTTGGGGCGTTGGCCGTGCATATTGAGCTCAATCCAGTTCTCCCCCACCTTAATATCGGCGCCCGCCTGCTCAAGCTTACTTAGCACAGCTTCCAGGATATCGGGTCGCGTGTCTTTGACCTTGATATGACCACGAGTCGCGGCGGCAGCAATCAAGTAGGTACCAGTCTCAATGCGGTCCGGCATTACGGAGTAGCTGCAACCCTTCAATTCGTCCACGCCCGTAATCGTAATTGTATCGGTGCCCTGGCCAGAAATAATTGCCCCCATCTTCACCAGGCAGTTAGCCAAGTCAACAACCTCTGGCTCTCTTGCCGCATTCTCGATGACTGTGACACCATCGGCTAAAGTCGCTGCCATCATTACATTCTCGGTACCTGTCACTGTGACCAGGTCCATGAAGATGTGCGCGCCTTTCAATTTCCCTTCCACGGAGGCCTTGATGTAACCATCTTCGACCACTATGTCAGCGCCCATAGCCTGCAAGGCTGAGATATGTAAATTCACAGGCCGGCTGCCGATCGCACAACCACCGGGAAGTGCTACCTCAGCCCTTCCGTAGCGGGCGAGTAAGGGACCCAGTACCAGGATCGATGCACGCATCGTCTTTACCAATTCGTAGGGCGCGTTGAAATGTTTAATGGTGCTGCTGTTTACTTCGACGTTGAGTTTCTCGTCGATTACCGGTTCAACACCCATACACCCAAGCAACTCGATCATGGTGGTGATATCGAACAGATGGGGCAAATTACAAATCTGTACTGTTTCGTGAGTGAGCAGAGTGGAGGCTAATATCGGCAGGGCAGAGTTTTTCGCGCCTGCAATTCGAATCTCACCCCGAAGGCAATTGCCTCCCTTGATTAATAATTTATCCATTGAGTTACTCGGCGGGAAGGGTGTGTTATCAGGAAGTCTGGCCTTCGCTCACAGTCATCAAATTCATCGTGACTGCGTGAATGGCTCCACTTGTTATGTGCTCGTTTAGAATTTTGTAGATCGCCTGCTGTCGCTTTACGGCATTTAAGCCCTCAAACATATCTCCGATGACTGTTACAAAGTACTTACCATCGCCACCATCAACCGTTATCTGACAATCCGAGAGCTCCGCATCAAGCAGAGTGTTTATTTGACTAGCGTCCAATCTAATACTCCGAATTATTTCCAGTTATCAAGAACCGCATCGATATCGTTATCGTGCTGACCCATGAGCGCAGAAAACTGCGTAAAATATTGCCGACCCAGATTAATGCCGGCCAGGCTAAGATTCTTCAACTTCCATTCTTCATTCTCGTTCAAGAACATCTGATACTGCAGGCGCATATTCGAGTCACCGCCGCGCAGCTCCATTCCCACTATGGTATCGGCACGGGGATCAGCACCTGAATTATTTGCAGGCAGAAATACCAACTCCTGTCCTTCATAAGAAACTAGTGAAGCGCCGTAGAATCGAGTTAGCGTCGTTCTTAAAATATCCGCAAAGCGCTGGGTTTGCTCCGCGCTCGCTGAAGCCGCATAACGATTCATAACCACAACCGCTACCGCGTTAAAATCGACAAACGAATCCAAAACTCCTTCGACAGCGTCGAAGTAGCCTTCGCGATCTGATAAAAATAAAGAACGAGACTCAGCCACGGTCTGCAGAAGTGATTGCACTCCCGTCTCCGCGGTCTCGACAGCGGTAAATTGCTGAGCATGGCTCAACGCTGGCAACAGGCCTGCCAGGATCAAGATAACTAGAAATTTATTCAATGATTTCATTTGCTTACCCTTTATAGAAAATTGAAGTCAGACCGCAATATCCGCAATTCGCATAATTACAATCGTCAAAATACAGAAAACGAGCTGAATGTGGACTGAACCTCAATAAAGCAGTGGTGCAGTTTACATGAATTGGGCAGTTCAATAAATTATTACTTGCAAAGCACCCCAAAGAATCTTCTAATTGTCCGCTTTATCTAAGCACTAAGAATACTCCCTATATGTTCCTCGACACTGTCATTATCGTACTCGGATTCGTTGGTTTGATCTGGGGAGCGGATAAGTTTGTGTTTGGCGCTTCGGTATTAGCGCGAAACTCGGGAGTAAGCCCACTAATGATCGGACTTACGATCTTAGCGTTCGGCACTTCAGCCCCAGAGATATTTTCCTCCGCTGTTTCTGCACTAAATGACAAACCTGAATTAGCGGTGGGCAACGCCCTCGGCTCAAACTTGTTTAACATCGGAGTGGCTCTCGGTGTAGCCGCGCTAATTAGCCCCCTCAAACCTCCAGAGTCGTTAATCAGCAAAGAGATTCCTGCCCTCCTTCTCGTGACTGTTGTCACTGGCGTTTTGCTCCTCGATCTATATCTCGGCGTATTCGATGCCGTCGTGTTAATCACGATTACAGCTTACTTTGGCTACAAACTATTTCGCAAAAGAATTAGAACAGGCTCCCTCCCGGAACTTGACGACGAAAGCTTAAGCGAAGTCAACAGCCTGCAGGCAATAGCCTACCTGGTCTTAGGACTCGCACTACTCGTGCTTAGCGCAGAAGCTTTAGTAGATGCCGCTACATCAATCGCCGAATCACTTGGCGTGTCTACTGCCATTATCGGTCTCACTGTTGTCGCTCTAGGCACCAGCCTTCCCGAACTGGCAGCGTCTGTGTCTTGCGTCCTCAAGGGGCATCACGATCTCGCGATTGGCAATATTGTTGGATCGAACATTCTAAATCTACTCGCCGTACTCCCTTTCCCAGGATTGGTCGCACCCGGCCCCATTGAACCGGCACTACTTTATCGTGATTTCTCCGGAGTCTTGATTCTAACCTTGCTGCTTGCCTATTTCTGTTATAAAGGCATCGTGAAAGGTAAGATGATAAGTAGATTCAATGGTGCTGTATTCTTATCTATCTATTTCGGCTGGTTTGGCATCATGCTCTATCAGATCTAAGCTAATGCTGGCAGAAGTAGTCTGCCACTGACTTGTAAGGTATGATCTGTACTCAATGAAATCCCAATCCCCTCTAATCTCCAGCGCTCTGCGAACTATTGAAATAGAGAATAGAGCGATCGCCGATCTGCTAAATCGTATCGATGCTGACTTCGTAAAGGCCTGCGAAATAATCCTGTCCTGTGGTGGACGAGTCGTAGTTATCGGCATGGGCAAGTCAGGACATATTGGTAAGAAAATCGCCGCCACCCTAGCCAGCACAGGTACGACGGCGATGTACGTGCACCCTGCCGAGGCCAGCCACGGCGATATCGGTATGATTACAGCCGATGATGTAGTTCTCGCCATATCTAATTCCGGCACCACCGGAGAGATACTTGCACTTCTCCCGGTACTGAAGCGAAAGGGCGTCCCCCTCATCAGCCTGACGGGAGACAAAGAGTCCGAACTCGCCAAGGCCGCCTCCGCAAATCTCGATGGCAGGGTTGACGAGGAAGCCTGCCCTCTGGGCCTTGCGCCGACTTCCAGCACTACCGCCGCTCTCGTCCTGGGTGACGCTCTGGCGATGGCGCTGCTTGAAGCGAGAGGCTTTACGCGCGACGATTTTGCGATCTCTCACCCTGGTGGAAATCTCGGCCGACGTCTGCTGGTAAAAGTCAAAGATGTCATGCACTCCGGCGACTCTGTACCAAGGGTATTAAGCGGCACTACACTACCCGAAGCACTACTGGAAATGAGCAGCAAAGGCTTTGGGCTAACAACTGTAATAGGGAAGAATGGCGAGCTCCTTGGCGTGTTTTCCGATGGCGACCTGCGTCGCACAATTGACTCGGGAAAAAACATACATGAAACCATCATCGACGAGGTTATGTCACCAAACTTTATATATATAGATTCGAATTCTCTCGCGGCCGAAGCAGCCAGGATCATGCAGGATGCCAATGTGTATGTCCTCATCGTGAGAAGCGAATCGAATTCCGTTGAAGGCATGCTGAAAATGCATGACCTGCTGCAATCAAACGTAGTCTAGCCCAGAGGAACACATGCACTTTAGTGTCACGGAACAACTGGCTATCGCATCGGCTCGCGATATTAAGCTTCTCCTTCTAGATGTTGATGGCATTCTCACCGACGGCAGGCTTTATTTTTCGAATTCTGGTGAGGAGATCAAAGCTTTCCATTCCCTCGATGGGCACGGCATAAAGATGCTCATGAAAGCAGGCATTCCTGTGGGTATCATTACCGGTCGAAAATCGAATATTGTTGCCAAGCGGGCTGGAGATCTCGGCATAGAAATTCTGTATCAAGGGCGAGAAGACAAGATCGATGTACTGAAGGAAATTAGCGCCAATCACGGCATTCCGGTCGATTCCATAGGCTATGCCGGAGACGACCTTCCAGACTTACCTGTATTGAAAGCAGTTCGGCTAAGCTTCTCTGTCCCGGGCGCTCACCACAGCGTTCTGGAAGTAGTGCACGCAGTTACTTCGCGCTCCGGTGGCGAAGGCGCGGTTCGAGAGATCACTGATTTTATTCTATCCTCAAAGGGATTCCCGACGTCCTGAGGCTAACCACCTGTGACGTCCCAGCACAAAGCTCAGATACCTGCGAAGCGCCACACAAATAGAACCACGAACCGAGCAATTCATGTTAGGCTTCAAACACTTACAACTAATTCCAAGCGTCAAAAAACCATGCAACGAATAGGCCTGATTATTGTTCCTGGAATTATCGCGGTAACCCTATTCGTTGGCATAAATTCCTTCGATACTCTGGGTAATGATCCAGACACTGAGGAACAAGGACCCAGTCTAAATTTCAATGCCTACTCCGAGGGCATCAACACGATACTCTACGATGCAGAAGGTAATATCGACTACACCCTACAAGCTCAGCGCCAGGTTCACTACAACGACGACACCACTGAGTTAGAACAACCCTTTATTCGACTATTCCAAGATGGCGATTCGCGGTGGAATATCGTAGCCAAATCCGGCAGAATTTCTTCCGCTGAGACTGGGACTGATACTGCCGCCGACAAGATAGAACTTCGTGGCGACGTTCAGGTTTACAGCCTCGATGATCTGGGCAACAGAACGCTGATGTCTACGGAATTCTTAACGCTTAATCCTGAATCGGAGATATTGGAAACCGACCAGGCAGTATCCGTTGTAACAGAATCGTTAGAACAGTCGTCTATAGGAATGATAGCCAATCTAAGACTAGAAGAAATAATCTTCCTGACCGCGATTAAGGGCCGATATGAAAAAACAGCAAACTAACAGATTCGCAGCGCTGATGATGGCGCTCGCTCTGATCTCTTTGACGCCCGAAAGAATCTCAGCGCTTGAAGCAGACAAGGATCAGGAACTGCTATGGAGTGCCGACGGAGATTCGCGCATGAGCATTGCCAACGGAATCCGTCTTGTAGAAATGTCCAACAATGTAAAGATCACTCAGGGTACTCTAGACATTCGCGGCGATGCGGCCACTATTGAGTACAGCATTAGTAACAATGAAGTAAGCAAAGTCACGGTGACCGGTAGCCCGGTCTACTATCAGCAGCAACTCGACTCCAGCGACGCGCCGGTGAAAGGCTCTAGCAATAGCCTTTCCTTTTACACCGACGATATCGACGGCACAACGATTGTCGAACTCGTCGGAGAGGCTGTAATTGAGTCTCCCACATCTAATTTGAAATGCAGCTCAATTATTTATATCGCCGATTTGGACCTAATCCGCGAAGCGCCAGGCCCATGCAGCGGCGTGTTTAACTCAACGAATCGATGAGAATATGCTAGCAGCGCAAAACCTAGCAAAGAGCTACAAGAAGAGAGAGGTCGTGCGCGATGTCTCAGTTTCTATTGAGCAGGGTCAAATTGTTGGGCTTCTAGGCCCCAATGGAGCGGGCAAGACAACCTGCTTCTACATGATCGTGGGGCTAGTCGCAGCAGACAACGGAAAAGTTTTGCTGGGAGACATTGATATCACCGAAGCTCCCATGCATAAGCGGGCTGGCCATGGACTTGCCTATCTCCCGCAGGACTCTTCCATCTTTCGGACACTGAGCGTAGAAGACAACATCCTCGCGATCCTGGAGACACGCAAAGACCTGAGCAGCTCCGAGAAGCAGAAGAAATTGGAATCATTACTGGAAGAATTCAATATCCAACATATTCGGCATAACAAAGGTATGAGCCTCTCAGGTGGTGAACGCAGAAGAACCGAGATCGCCCGGACCCTCGCGACCGATCCCAAATTCATCCTTCTCGACGAACCCTTCGCCGGGGTGGATCCTATTTCCGTAAGTGATATAAAACAAATTATCCAACATCTCAAACAACGCAACATCGGCATACTACTTACTGATCACAATGTCCGTGAAACTTTGGATATCTGCGAAAAAGCCTACATCGTGAGCGAAGGTCAAATCATTGCCGAGGGGAATGCCGAGGCAATTCTTTCCAACGAGAAGGTGAGAGAAGTTTACCTGGGCGATCAGTTTCGAATATAGATAGAAACTCACTTCGCAAGCTTCCCAGCCTTGCCCTTGATTTAATCGCTATAGAATCAAAAAAATCAACTAAAATCGCCTAAAAATACCTCCCGAAAAGGCTATGCAAAGCAGGCATGAATCTTGCTATAATCAAACGTTCGATGGCTCTGTAACTGCCTCTGCAGCTGATACCGAGCCAAAATAGAAACACTATCCCACACGGGCAAAAGATGTATTACCGATGAAACTATCGCTCCAGCTCAAGCTAGGTCAGCAACTGACCATGACTCCTCAGCTGCAGCAAGCTATTCGACTTCTGCAGCTTTCGACGCTCGACCTTCAGCAAGAAATTCATCAGGCTCTCGAGTCCAACCCCATGTTGGAGTTGATAGAGAATAGCGACGAGGACGAGAGTCCGGCTGCCACTGAGAGCACCTCAGAAGCAAACGTGAACGAACCCTCAAGCACTGAAGCCACCACGAAAACCCGCGACAACGCCGAACTTAATAGCGACGACAACGACTGGCAGAACGATATTCCCGATGACTTGGGCGTAGACTCAAGCTGGGATGATGTCTATACCAGTACCTCTTCGCAATCGAGCTCGTTCGATGGCGATTCGAGCGATTTCGAGTCACGAACTAGCGCCGAGGGAACGCTGCAAGACCATCTTCATTGGCAGCTGAACCTGACTCACATGTCCGAGAAGGACAATTCGATCGGCGTAGCTATTATCGACGCTATCGATAGCAACGGCATGCTCACCGTTGACCTGGAATCGATACATAGCGGTTTCGATAGTGACGCCGAAATCGAAATCGACGAAATACTCGCCGTACTGCATCGAATCCAACAGTTCGATCCGATCGGGGTGGGCTACAGAGATCTCTCGGAGTGTCTCATGCTGCAACTGGCACAGATTCACGTGCCCGATACCGAGAAAGCGGTTGCTAATGCCAAGCTCGTTATCAGCGAGCATATAGACCTACTAGGCAATCGAGACTACGCACAACTGATGCGTAAGACGAAACTAAAAGAACATGAACTAAGCGAAGCCATCTCGATAATCGAAAGCCTTAACCCCAGGCCCGGCGCTAGCATCTGCCCGCCATCAACCAGTTATGTAGTGCCTGATGTGATCGTAAGCAAAGATACAGCCTCTGGCAAATGGAGAGTCGAACTCAATCCGGATACCGCCCCGAAGATCCGCATCAACAGCGGTTACGCGTCGCTCGTAAAACGCGCCGACACCAGTGATGATAACAATTATCTGCGCGATAACCTGCAAGAAGCTAAATGGTTTATCAAGAGCCTTCAGAGCCGAAACGAAACACTCATGAAGGTCTCCACCCGAATAGTCGAACATCAAAAAGGCTTTCTTGAATATGGAGAAGAAGCGATGAAGCCGCTCGTGCTCCACGATATCGCCGAAGCCGTCAGCATGCACGAGTCAACGATCTCGCGCGTCACCACCCAGAAATATATGCACACTCCCCGGGGCATCTTCGAGCTGAAGTACTTTTTCTCCAGCCATGTCTCAACGAAGGGTGGTGGCGAATGTTCCTCAACCGCCATTCGAGCGATCATACGCAAGCTAGTCGCCGCGGAGAACACCAAGAAGCCTCTGAGCGACAGTAAAATCACCAACTTGCTGGAAGAAAAAGGAATCAACGTGGCGCGGCGAACCATCGCCAAGTATAGAGAGTCGCTTTCCATACCACCCTCTAACGAACGGAAGCGTTTAGCGAGCTAAAATCATCATCCTATTTAATAGCAAACATTAGATTTAGAGAACGTACAGTAATGCAACTGGAAGACATACTCAGCCCCGATCGCTGCCATTGCCGAATCGAGGGAATAAGCAAGAAGAGAATACTAAGCAAGATCAGTGAAATCGTTTCAGAAAATATCGATTCATTGGAAGCACCCGACGTGTTCGACGCCCTCATGGCGCGCGAGCAGCTCGGAACAACGGGGCTTGGAAACGGAATCGCCATCCCGCACTGCCGCCTTGCACCATGCAAAGACATCATCGGCGCACTGATCACGTTAGACGAACCAATAGACTTCGATTCTCTCGATGGCAAGCCAGTCGACATTTTATTTGTACTGCTGGTGCCGCGCGAGGAGAACGATGAACATGTAAGGACACTCGCGCAACTCGCAGCATTATTCAATGACGAGGACTTTTGTTTCACGGTACGACACACTCTAGATAGCGAAGACTTGTACCACATCGCAATCACTTACTAGAATCGAATGATCCAATAGCACGACCGGCAGCGTATTGTATCGACAACAGACTATCTCAGCACTCGCAACGATCACGCTGTTTAGATTCGTCCTAACATTACCCTAGAATAGGTTGTATGAAATGAAACTAACTATTATCAGCGGTAGATCTGGCTCCGGCAAAAGTACCGTCCTGCATATACTCGAAGATCGAGGCTACTACTGCATCGACAACCTGCCCGCTAGCCTGCTACCGGCACTTGCAGACCGCATTTCCAATGATGACACTGAAATACCTAACGTGGCTGTCAGTATAGATGCGCGAAATATTTCTGCCGACCTGCAGAACGCACCTGAAATTATTAGCGAGTTACAGGCGCGAGAATTACCGACAGAAATAGTATTTCTCGACGCCAATAGTCAGACTCTGCTAAAGAGATTTAGTGAGAGCCGCCGCAAACATCCCTTAACGACAGCGTCAATCGATCTGCGCGAAGCAATCGACATCGAGTCTGAACTACTCGAACCTATCTCCATGATGGCAAACCTCGTTCTCGACACCAGCACCATGTCACTGCATCAACTACGCGACCTGATAATGAGCCATCTGCTGGAGAGCAGTGATGCCGGCATGGCACTGCAGTTTCAATCATTCGGTTTTAAGAACGGCGTGCCAGTCGACGCCGACCTCGTCTACGATGTCCGCTGCCTTCCAAACCCCTATTGGGACACATCATTGCGCTCTTTAACGGGGCTAGATTCGGAAGTAGCTGAATTTCTAGATGCGCAAACCGACGTTCAGGAAATGTACGATGACATCAAACGTTATCTGAAAAAATGGCTGCCAAAGTATGAAAGCAATAATCGCAGTTACATAACGGTTGCGGTAGGCTGCACGGGTGGCCAACATCGCTCAGTCTATGTTAGCGAAAAATTAGGCAAATTCTTCTCGGCAGAGATAAAAAATGTTCAGACAAGGCACCGCGACCTCGGCTAGCATGTCCGATAATAACTTGAACAACACAACAACAAGCGAACCATGCTCAAAGAAAAAACTACAATAATCAATAAGGCGGGCCTCCATGCACGCGCCGCTGCCAAACTGGTCGAACTCACCGGCGCCATGGAAAGTGCCGTACGCATCGGTCACGAAAAGATGGTAGATGGCAAGAGCATTCTCTCATTGATGATGCTGGCAGCGGTACAGGGCACTGAGATTTCAATCGAGGTCGACGGACCCGATGAGGAAAGCGCCATGCCCGCTATCCTCGCCCTTATCCAGAATCGATTCGACGAAGCCCAGTAGCGCACCGCGAATTTTCTAATTTACCAAAGCTCTCTTTGCAGCGGCCCCGCAAAAGCGTTATTAACGCTATTCTGTTAGACTTCAATGATTTCTCTCTACTCGCGTTTGACTGTAGAATTGCGCTAGCCCGCGTTGGAACTAACCGTGCCAAGGGCTAACGTTCGCATTTATCCCGGCCTCGCCATCGCGTAGCGAGCCTCAATCTAAGCACATGACTAGCACTAAAATGTCCCAAGCCAAAGAAACTCAATCACAGGAAACTGTTGCATTTGAACTCAGTCAAGCGCTTGACAGCGGCTCCCTGTACGAGGTGCGGCAACTATTGAAGTCATTGCCCAGCGCGGGTATCGCACACCTTCTGGAATCCTCTCCTCCAAAGGCACGTAACGTCCTATGGCAGTTAATCGACAAGGAGTCAGAGGGTGAAGTCTTACAGGATCTCAACGAGGATCTGCAGTCTGAATTCCTGAGCGAGTTGGATGCACAGCAAGTCGTCGAGCTAACAGAGGGTCTCGAGACCGATGATCTGGCAGATATCCTGCAGCAGCTTCCGAAT
>CAXBLN010000030.1:0-27070 GCA_963976555.1 uncultured Gammaproteobacteria bacterium | reverse complement strand
GAAATAGGCGTTCACCTGGAGGTTGGCCAGCACGCCAAGAAGCAGGGTGATACTGTGACCAATAGCAAACAGGGTAACGTATTGAACGACATGCTTGGGACGGTAGAGGAAGAAGATGACGCCGAGCAGGAATAGCAGATGGTCGTAGCCGGTGACCATGTGTTTCGCGCCCAGATAGATAAAAGGTCCGATCGCGGGCCCGTCGATCGCCTCGACGAAGCTCGCATCTCCGCCCTCGATGGTGTGGCCGAAGGCATTTAACGAGATCAGAGCGGTAGCGACCAGGAAAAATACAGACCCCAAGGCGCGAAGGCTGGGCATCATCGAGGGATTCATAGCTTGTTAATCTTCTTCATCGTCGAAGCGATCCAGGATGTCAGGATTATAGGCCTGATGACAGGCTGTGCAGACGCTGTACAGCTGGGCGCCGGCCTGAAAGAAGTCTTCTTCATTGTGAGAAGCGGCCGCTTCCATCGCCAGGATTCCGGCAGCGCTAAGGCCCTCGGCATAGATCATCCAGGCATCATTGTCCTCGGCTCTGCCCGGCAGCGCGAGCATATTGCCAGACTCCACGACTATCGCCGCCTGCGCCCGCACAAAGTCCCAACCCTCATCGGTTGTAGGGTAGAGTTCTTCATAGCCAGACGCATCGAGTACCCAGCCACCGGAATCCCAGAGAATGTCTGATGCCGGTTCCAGAACCAATGCCATGATTTCTTGTACGTTGAGTGTGGTGTTGTAGGCTGCAGTGTCAGCACTGGCGGACATCTCGGTTTCATCGGGGGCGGAACAAGCTGCCAGTAGAGAGCTAGTCAATAGGAATAGAAGAGTATTCGTCGATGTTCTCGCCAGAGTTTGCATGTCTCAATCCTGCGCCTGAGCGCTTTAGTTTGCGGCTATCCCGCCCTATGTCGAGGCTATCGGGATTCAATTTCGCCGGAAATTACTGTTATGATGTTCAGTGACTAACCGGAAACAAAGTCTGCACTAATTTGCGTCTTTATTCTACTTCACAGGGTATGAAATGGCGCACGTACCCCAGCGTTACTGCATCAGCATCAGGGAAACACCAATGAATAGAATATCGAGAGTTTGGCGAGTGTTTTTTCTGGGGCTCATGCTATCGTGCGCTGGCACTGTCCTGGCAGAGATTCATGTGCAGGCGACACCGGATGGTGGCGTGCAACCGCGGCTGAGCGTTGATAACAGCGGTAACGTTCACCTCCTGTACTTCAAGAAGCGCTTGTCTTCTCCTCGTGCCCGTGAGGGTAATCTCTATTACCGGCAGTATCTTTGGGAGCAGAAGCGCTTCGGTCTGCCTGTAAAGGTGAGCAGCGAGGCCTTCGATATTCACACCTTCTCCATCGCAAGAGCGTCTGTGGCCATCGGTGGCGACGGGCGGGTTCACGCCGTTTGGTATTTGCCAAAAGACAATCAGTATTTCTATACCCGTTCGAACTCACAGCGAACAGAATTCGAAACACAGCGTCCGATTGTAGACGAGTTTGGAGAGGGTCTCGATGCCGGCGCCGATGTTGCCGCGATCGGCTCGCAAGTCGCCGTCGTCTGGGGTGCTGGAAACCTGAGTCGGGAATATGAACGAACGGTCTACGGTCGGATCTCCGCGGACTCTGGTGCGACGTTCGGCCGTGAGTTGCAGCTAGGAAATAAGCAACTGGGAGCTTGCGCATGCTGTGCACTAGCCACAAATTTCGGGCAGGAGGATGAACTCTCCATCGCTTACCGATCTGCCATAGAGGGTGTGGGTCGCCACATGCAGGCGCTGACCGTGCAGTTCGCAAACGAGGAGATTGAGTCGGGCAGCTATGCCGAATTATCGCCCTTGCAGGAATGGGAGCTCTCCGCCTGCCCGCTTAGCACCAATGATATCGGCGTCGACTCCGAGTCTCAGCAGTGGCTGGCGGTCGCCGAGCCTTTCATCAAGACGCGACAGAAAAATCCTGCTATTGCCGTCAACGCGGCAGGCGAGAGGCTAATTGTCTGGGGTGAGGCTATCAGTCACCCGCGCGGCGGCAGGTTGAATATGCACCTGGTGGGTACTGATGGCTCGGACAGGAGCACGGAGTTTGATGAGGAGATCGAGATTCCCGATTTCAGTTTTCCAGCAGCGGCACAATTACCCGATGGGAATTTTCTGGTTCTTTACTAATCGACGGGCCTATTCGAATTTCGAATCTGCTGGCGCAGTAGTTCATTCTCGAGGTCGTTGAACTGCCGCTCGATTTCCCTCTCACTCCGGTTCTGTTGATTCTGCAAGGCGTCTAGCAGGCGCTGTCTCTCGCTCGCCTCCAAGGCGTTAAATCGTCGCTCGGATAGCTGCCGTCTTATCGCAGCGGCGTCTGTTGCTGTCGTTGTAGGCGCGGTATTGCTGCGCAGCCGATTAAAGGCGGCTGCTACAAATTCTGTTCGCTCTATTACGGTGTTTTCGCCACAGCTATATTCGATGGCGATTAATCTTCTCAACATCTCCTCGTTACCAGGGTTGCCGGCATCGATGTCAGACACAATTGTCTGATCGACGTAGTCGTCTCTCCAGTCTTTCAATTCCCGACATTGATCTAGATAGTCTGCCATCAACTCACCGTCGATGGCAGCCATGAAGTCGACGCAGAGCTGATGAGAGTCAGCGCCTGCATCTAAGGCACTCAAGCAGTCGCTGGCCTTAACGTCGAGCAGGATCAGGGCTTCGGCGGTAGAATCGATGCTGTCTTGAAAGTTAATTTCTTGTGCGTCGAGGATTGAAGGGAAAAACAGTACCAACGCGAACAGTAGTGCCCGCGTTTGCGATGGAATGCCTGTTAGTTTAGCTCTCATAGATAGTGAAGCGCTTGTCCCATTTCTTGAATCGCTTACGGCAGTATTTCTCGAGCTTCTTATGAGTAGAAAAAAAGAATTCGCTGGCATCCTTAATGGATTCATCGAACTCGCAGAAGTCGTTGTCGTACTCGCGACACACCCAAGGGCGTGTCTCGTAGATGCCACAAACACCGTGTGGAAGCAGGTGGCTGCAGTTTGTCTCTATATGTAGAAACCAACCATCGGCATCTTTGAATATGTTTATACCTTCGTGAGAAACCTGCCAAAGTAAATGATCGAAATCTTCCTTGGTCTTCGGGGTTGGGATCTTCTGATTGATCGAGTTACAGCAAAGAGACTTCTTGCATTTGGAGCACTTCTTGTCGATGCCTACTTCTACAACTTTGCCAGCTACCTCTACTTCAACGATTTTTATCGAATTCTTAGCATTCATATCCCATACCCGTTAAATTTTTAATCCCGATCGACTCTTTTTTTTTGTTCTGTCGAGGCATCAATTCTAAACTGCTTTAGTAGGAATTAGTATGCCTCATTGTGTGCCTGACATCGCTTTACATTGCCAGCAATGCTGGCCAGAATAAGCGTTCACTCTTGAGGAACGCACTCATGTCGATTTCTGGTCTCGATACTCAATCTCACGCAAATATTAATTTACTCAATCAAGCCATGCGAGTGCTTATTGCGCTCCCTCTATTAAGTCTATTGCTTTCTTGTTCTGGGGAAGAGCCCATCGCTACCTCTGCAAGCGGTCAAGATCAAGTCGAAGCCATGCAAGGCGTTGCGTCAGAAATTCGAATTCGTACGGTTTCTACGCAGCCATGGCTGATCAGCGGCGCAGACGTGTTAGTCGAAGTCTCTCTCGGCGCCTCTTTCAATGCCGCACAACTGACTGTCAGCCTCGATGGCCGTGATGTTAGCGATCAATTCAGGCAGACCTCTTCGCAAACCCTGCAGGCGCTGCTGACCGGCCTGCCTTTGGGGGACAGCGAGCTGCTTGCCGAAGTCGATGGTGCCGAACTTGGAGAGTCGATCACATTGACTAACTACCCCCAGAGTGGGCCGATAATTTCTGGGCCTCAAGAGCAGCCTTTCTATTGTCAGACCGAACAATTCGAGATGGTTGCGGGTGGGTTGTTGGGACCTGCGCTTGATGCAGACTGTTCAATTGCGACTCGCGTCGATTACGTATATTGGTCCGACCAGGATGTGAGCTTCAAAGCCCTGCCAACGGATGCCGGTGTGAATTTGCCAGAAGACATGGGGCTCATTACCGTAATGGGGCAGGCAGACCTGCCCTACATCGTGCGCGTCGAAACTGGCACAGTTAACCGGGCAATCTACGAGATAGCAATGCTGCACAATCCGCAGGATGGATCGCGCTTCCTGGATCCTTGGAATCGCAGTCCAAACTGGAACGAAAAACTGGTCTACACTCACGGTGGTGGCTGTCGCGGTGGCTGGTATCAGCAGGGGGATAGCACTGGAGGCGTAATGCGCCGCGGGCTCTTCGAGCAGGGCTACGCGCTGACATCAGCGAGCCTGAATGTGTTCGGGCAGAACTGTAACGACCTGCTAGCTTCCGAGACCCACATTATGGTGAAGGAACGCTTCATCGAGCACTATGGCGAGCCTGTCTATACGATCGCGACGGGTGCCTCGGGCGGGTCCTACCAATCCCATCAGACCGCCGACAACTATCCCGGTGTGTTCGACGGCATCATCGTCTCTTCCAGTTTTCCCGATGTAACGACAGCGACTATCTTTACTCTCGCCGACGCACGCCTTTTGAATAATTATTTTAGTTCGGTCGATGTCGAGACTTTCTCGCAGGAGCAACAGCGTGCCGTTTCCGGCTTCGGGGTCTGGGATTCCATCGCTAATCTGAGTCGTGGCGCTGCCCGGCTAGACCCTCTGTACAATATAGATACCCCATTAGAGGAGCAAGGCGGTGAGGTAAGCCTGCCGGCATTGCAGGATAGGCTCTATTCCGAAGCGAATACTGGAGGTCTGCGGGCAACGGTCTATGATCATACTGTTAATGTATACGGCACCGTGGCGAATCCGCTGGATCCTTCCCACAGCCTGGCGCAGCGGCCACTCGATAATGTCGGGGTGCAGTACGGCCTGGCTGCAATGAATCAAGGCATCATTACGCCGCAACAGTTTGTGGAGCTGAATCAGAATATTGGAGGCTTCGATCGCGATATGAACCATGTGCCTTACCGCCATCGAGCAGATCCACAGGCCAGTAAGCGTGCTATCGAGTCTGGGCGAATCCTGTTCGGCGGCGCAGGCCTGGCCTCAACGCCGGTCATAGACTATCGTACCTACAATGATCATCGAGAGGGTGGAGACATCCATATGATCGTGCATCAGTTCTCGACGCGGCAGCGAATGGTGAACGCTAACGGGCATGCGGACAACCATGTCATGCAGGTCGGTGGTCAGTGGGATTTCGTCGAGGGTCAGGATGATCTCGGTAATTTGTTTCGACTGATGGACAGTTGGATACGCAACATTCAGACCGATAGCATGGAGACCGACCCCGTACGCCGAGTGGTGAGGGCCAGACCCGCGAGTCTTGTCGATAGCTGCTGGGATACTACTGGCGAGTCGATTGAGCTCCTCGAGGAGCCGCTAAGATTCAATGACGAGTCCCGCTGCGGCCAGCTTTATCCAAGCTATAAGACACCGCGCCAGATTGCCGGAGCGCCGCTGGCGAACGATATTGTCAGTTGCCAACTAAAGCCCATCGACCTTGCCGACTACGAGGTCTCCTTTACCACCGAGCAGTATCAGCAACTGCTTGCCACTTTTCCTGGCGGAGTCTGCGACTGGGCGCGTGGCGATAGCAGCGGCGCCAGGCATCAGGGCACCTGGAAGTCGTTCGGACCATCGCCGATTAACAAGCTCTACTGATTTGTTTCGGATGACAAATGTCTGCGCTGTCTTCTTCGCATGTAGAGGACTTAAATGGCGATGGCTAGAGCTGCACGAATAACGAGAACAGTATAGGAAGCGAAAATTTACTATGAAGAAAATTACAAGAAGTGGGAAAAACCTACCGAGCCTAACACTCGTTATGTTAGTTATGTCAATGTGCCTGAGTGTCTCTCGTGCGCAAGAAGTAGATCCCGCTCAGCTTGCCACCACCGTCGCTGACGGTTTTACGATAGCGGTAGTCGGTGACATTATCATCGCTCATCCCTTAGCTCATATGATGAATGATCCCGGCTTTCGTGCGGTCGTGGAACTGACCCAGGGCGCAGACGCAACTACCGGCAACCTTGAGGTCAATATCATCGACGGTCGCACATACAAGGGCACGTCCGGAGGTGGCTTCGGAGCTGAGCCGCTGGCTGCAGAATGGGTCAAGGAGATGGGCTTCGACATCGTGTCGCGTCCCAATAATCATGCTAACGACTTCGGGCCTGGGGGTCTGGTCGAGACGAGCAAGCATCTGGAGCGAGTCGGTCTGCAATATGCCGGCTATGGCGATAGCTACTGGGCCGCGCGGGCTGCGCGCTTCTATAGCAGCCCCGGTGGCAGGGTTGGCATGGTTGCAGTATCCGATCACAATCCGCGAGCGCAGCCTGCCAGAGGCGAGTGGCCCGGTACCGGCGGTATCGCATCGCTGCGCGTGAATCGCTTCTTCATGTTGCCGGAAGCAGATTGGGATGCCCTGCAGACACTGCGCGATAGTTTTCCAAACGGCACAGGCTTCTATGCGCGAGGCGCGAACACCGATACCGACATAGCCTTCGTCGGCAATCAGTTTCGCAAGGCAGCCCGGGGCGTTAGTGAGCCCTATTATCACTACGAGATGAATCAGCAGGATCTCGTGGATACATTGGCCTCGGTTAGAGAGGGCAAGATCAAGTCAGACTTCATTACAGTGGCTATTCATGCACATCACTTTCTAGAGACCACTGGCGGATATCGTGGTGAGGGTATTCCAGAAGCGGAACACATCGACACCAATCCCAGCATCGCCGACTATCTGCCTGAGTTCGCGCACGCGGTCATTGATAACGGCGCCGATCTCTTTCAGGGAACGGGAGTGCATGCGCTACGAGGTATCGAAATCTATAATGGCCGACCCATTTTTTACGGCCTGGGAGAATTTATTCGTCAGATGGGTGTGATTGGTCTGGCGGGGCGCGGCGATCCGCAGCGCAGTATCGGGCCGCCCGATGCAGAGTTTCCAGTGAAGTTTGAGAGCATTATCGCGATCAACGAGTACCAAGACGGCAGGCTCAAGGAGGTGCGCATCCATCCTGTCGATGGGCGCTACGACGAGCTGAAGCTAGCCCAACGCGGCATTCCTCGAATCTCGCCACCGGATATCGCACAGCGCATCCTGCGGCGCCTGCAGGAATTGTCTGCGCCATTGGGAACAGAAATTGAGATAGTGGGTAATATAGGCGTTATCAGGCCCTAGACTATCTCTTGTTCTTATCCGTTGCCAACATGATGCGCATCTCGAGGCGTTTGATTTCGCGCATCAGTTCGGCCTTCTGCATCTGCTGCCAGCCCAGCACTTTTATAAGCGTAGTCATGAATAGAGAGCCAATGATCAACAAAGCCCAATTCAGGCTCGTCTTCAAGTCATCTGCAGCTAAATACTGTATGACAAAGTAGACGAAGGCGGCTGCGACTGCAAATCCCAGAAAGAATATGTAGTAACTTAGCCATGCCTGTTTTCCCTTGAATGAGAGGCCTATTAGTTCGAACAGGCCTGCGCCGTCGTCGATCTCGTCGATCGCTTTCTGATCTTCCGCTGCCAGGGCATTGCGGATCTGCTCGTCAATATCGCTCATGTTTAATCCTCTAATAATTTCGCCATCATCTTACGTGCGTAGAATAGTCGGGACTTCACTGTACCCGTAGGGACATCACTGATCTCGGCTATCTCCCGAATCGTTAAGTCTTCCAGGTAGTAGAGCCTTAGAATACTTGCCAACGCCGAGTCCATCTTCGACAGTAGTTGTTCAACACCCATTTCTTCCTCAATGTTGTCATTTACCGGTATCTCCGGCAGCTCTTCCTGCGACTGAATAAATTCTCTTTCGCGAATCGTTTTACGCAGCCAGTCTACACAGCGCCTCTCTACGATTCGGAAACTCCATTTCGGATAGGAGGCGGGGTCGGAAAGTTTACGCAGACCCCTGCTTATGGAGATCAGGCATTCCTGGGTCACATCTCTGGCAGCCTCTGGGCTCTTCAGCCGATTCAGCGCATAGAGAAAATAGCGCTGCTCCCAATTCTTGATTAGCGTGTTGAATGCGTCGGTCTCGCCCCGTTGACTCTCGATCACCAGCCATTCGTTGAAACTGCGTTGCTTTAGGTCTCGCATAATATTCGCACAGCAATACAGGTCGCCAGTGATCAGGAATTGGTTCAAGCGGGGCACCGCTTTCTGAGTCTAACAATGCCTGTAGCTGAGACTCAAAGCTAGATCAGATTAACCCTTGAATACTCGGTCTGGCTACCGATTAGGCCTTGATTAATACCATCAAGTGATTTAATTTCAATGGCTTA
Source organism: uncultured Gammaproteobacteria bacterium (assembly GCA_963976555.1). GTDB lineage: Bacteria > Pseudomonadota > Gammaproteobacteria > Pseudomonadales > Pseudohongiellaceae > UBA9145. The sequence continues at coordinate 18,691 of CAXBLN010000030.1, read as the reverse complement.
CCATGTATGAAGCCTTCAATATAGATCGCAGGGCTAGCACCCTAGTCCAACGGAGAACTAAGACGATGATTACGTTCAATAAACTTATCACCATAGCGGCTCTCACACTGAGTGCTGGCGCGATGGCCGCCGAGAACTACGAGCCGCCAAGGACGGAATCGGGCAAGCCGGACCTGCAGGGCTTCTGGACGAATGCTTCTATTACTACCATGCAACGTTCGAGCAACTACGAAGATATTGGGCTTACTATCCCGTTGGAGCAGCTAGGTGAGTTGACCGCAAATAATCACCAGAACGTGCGTCAGGCTACCGATGACAATCAGGTCCAGGGCGAGCTGCCTAGCGGACAAGACCTGGGTCAGGGTCGTGGCTATAACGCCTTCTGGGTCGACCCCGGTTCTGCTTTCGGCTACGTTAAAGGCGAGTACCGTACTTCCTGGATTACCTATCCCGAGAACGGGCGCATCCCCTACTCGGAAGAGGGCAACAGGCTCCGTCAGGCGAATCGCGCCAAATTTTCGGGCAACGATGGCCCCGAGGGGCGCGCACTTGGCGAGCGCTGCATCATTGGTTTCGGAAGTACCGGTGGGCCGCCTATGAACAATGTGCTGTACAACAATATGTACCAGATCGTGCAGACGGATGACTATGTCATGATTATGGTAGAGATGGCACACGACGCCCGAATTATTCCAATCGACGGAGATCACCGTCCCGATGCCTGGAAGCCCTGGCTAGGCGATTCAATCGCCTACTGGGATGACGATGTGTTGGTCGTAGAGACGAGAAACCTGCACCCACAACAGGCCCCGCGCAATATCGCGGCACTGTCCGATGAGGGAAATGTGGTTGAGCGCTTCACCCGCTACTCCGACGAGCAGATTCTCTACGAATTCGAAGTCACGGATCCGATTTTCTACACCGAGGCATGGAGCGGCGAGATGGCGTTCAACGCGACCGACACGCAGCCTTATGAGTATGCCTGTCACGAAGGTAACTATGGATTACCAGGTATTCTAGGCGGTGCACGCAGACTCGAGATGGATGAGCAGTAAACACCTACTCCGGTTCGCGAATACAGCATAAAAAAGGGGCCATCTGGCCCCTTTTTTATGTCCCGCGTTTTTATTCTTCCCAGAACTTCATCATCTCCATGAACATGAATGAGGCAGACCAGGTTATAAGAGACAAGCCTGTTATCGCCTCCATTCCAGCAAGGAAGCGTAACTGTCCGCTGGCAACGATATCTCCGTATCCCAGCGTCGTGTAATTGGTAAATGAAAAATAGACTGAATCGAGCAGGCTGCCATCGAAGTTCCCCGTAAGTGTGCCGAAGTCGCTGTGGGAAGCCATGAGAAAGAAGGCCATGCCAAAGATCCAGACCTCGATGATGTGCGCGCAGATTGTGCCGAAGACGCCAATGATCACCCGCAGGCGATGCTTCATCCTGAGTTTAGGAATATAGACCCATAGCAGGCGCAGCATCTCGTAGTGGATAACTACAGTTACAGCTACCAGTGCACTAATGATTAGGAATGAAATTAACATATAGAAAACCGCAGCGAACCTTAGTAAGGTTGAAAGCTAAGGGTAAATTGCCCCCAATCGAATAGCAATAAGCATAGGCTGAGAAGAAGACAATGAGAATCCGACTGACAAGATTATTTCTGCCATTTCTATCTCTGGTGCTCATCAACGGCGCCCACGCGCAGCGCACGATTCCCGAAGACGATAGGGAGCTGCTCTATGAGATATACAAGGAGCTTATCGAATATAAGACCACCATCGACGAAGAGAATAACACCATAGCGGCTGAGGGCATGGCTGCGTGGTTGCAGGCTGCGGGCTTTCCCGCAGAAGATATCTTCATCGGCGGTGCCCTGCCGCATAAGGGTAATATCGTAGCCAGATTCTCTGGCACAGGCGTTAAGGAACCGATTGTAATGATGGCGCATCTTGACGTTGTAACGGCGGAGCGCGAAGACTGGAACCTCGACCCCTTCGTGTTGAACGAAGACGAGGACTACTACTATGGCCGCGGCACTATCGATGATAAGGCAATGGGCGCGATCTTCATCGCCAACCTGATTCGTTTCAAGCGCGAGGGCTATGTTCCAGACAGAGATATCATTGTCGCGCTTACCTCCGACGAGGAGAGCGGTGGCAGTAACGGAATCACCTGGTTGCTAGAGAACCATCCGGGCCTGATACAGGGCGCGTTGGCCATCAACGAGGGCGGCTATGGCTTGCTGCAAGACGGCCAGCCCCTGGCCAATACCATTCAGATCGCCGAGAAGATCTACGCCACGTTTCGGGTGACGGCGAAGAACCCCGGTGGACACTCGTCGCTGCCGAGAGCCGACAACGCCATCTACGATCTTGCCGAAGCTTTGCTGCGTATCCGTGACTTTAAATTTCCAGTCGAATTGAACGATGTCATGCGCGTGAGTTTCGAACGTCAGGCTGAGATTAACACGGGCCAGCGCGCCGCTGACTTTCGCGCACTACTGGAATCGCCCATTCCGCAAGATTCACTCGATAGATTGAGTTCCGAGGCTGCAATAAACGCACAGCTGCGTACCACAGCCGTAGCAACCCTGTTAGAGGGTGGTCACGCCCCGAATGCCTTACCGCAGACCGCGGTGGCTAATGTGAATGTACGCATGCTGCCGGGCTCTGATCCGCAGGATGTACTGGAAACACTGATTGCCGTGGTTGATAACCCAGAGCTACTCGTCGAATACCGCGGCGGAGGATCGATCACCGATCCCTCTCCGCTGTCAGAGGAAATCATGGCGGCCGTAGAGTCTGTTACTCAAGCGATGTGGCCAGGGGTGACCGTAATGCCGACAATGTCCACCGGCGCTACCGACGGCGCGAAGATGCGTCGCGCCGGAATTCCAACCTACGGCACCTCAGGGCTGTTCGTCGATCGTAACGATATGCGCATACACGGTCAGGATGAGAGACTGCTGAAAGAGTCGCTGTATGGTGGCTACGATTTTCTCTACAGCGTAGCTAAAGAACTAAGTCAGTAAAAAAAGCGGAGGGAGTATGGACTCATTGCTTAGAGGGGCTCATGCAGTCAAATCAATAGGCATTGGCTTGCTTGCAATGCTTTCAGCATTAGCTATGGCAGCTCCTCAGCTTACTCAGGTTGCAGAAACGACAGCTGAGTATGACAGGACGCTCGAACTTGCCGAACAGTTCGGCGGGACTGTGTCCTATATCGAGAGCAACGGAATACGCCTGCGGGTGGTGGAGGCAGGTGCTGGTCCGCTGGTAATCCTCGTTCATGGTTGGCCCGAGTCCTGGTATTCCTGGCGGCATCAGTTACAGGCGCTAGCGGCGGCAGGTTATCACGCCGTTGCGCCAGATATGCGCGGTTATGGACGATCCACCATTCCTGAAGAAATAGAAGACTACAACATCATCGAACTCACGGCAGACGTTGCTGGCATCGTCTCGGCACTCGGCGAATCCAGCGCGGTAGTCGTCGGACACGATTGGGGAGCACCGATTGCATGGCAGAGTGCGCTGCTGTATCCCGATGTATTTTCTGCAGTCGTGGGATTGAGTGTCATGTATAACGGACGAGCTCAGACCAGGCCCGTAGCCGCAATACGGCAAGATCCCGACGATGATTTTTTCTATACACGCTATTTTCAGGAACCGGGCATCGCCGAAGCTGAATTCGATGCTGACCCGCGCGCCTTGATCTCCCGGCTGTTTACATCGAGATCACCGGGAACGCCTACAGAGCCACCGGAAGTCTCTGACCCGAGAGCCAGTGCGGGAGGTTGGATTAAGCGACTGGGCGAACCTGTTCACTTACCGCTTTGGCTAAGTGAGGAAGATCTGGCGTACTACGTCAGCGAGTTTGAAAGAGTCGGTTTTCGCGGTGGCATTAACTATTATCGCAATGCTGCTCTCAATTGGGAGCTTACAGCTGATCTCGAGGGAGCAAAAATTACTCAGCCGGCACTCTTTATTGCCGGTGACCTGGATATCGTCAACCGGGGTGCTACCCAAGCCCAGCTAGAGGCACGAGGCCAGCTGCACTTCGATGACCTTCGAGCTGTGATTCTGCAAGCGGGAGTAGGTCATCGGAATCAGCAGCAGGCGCCTGCGGACACCAACCGCCTCCTGATTGAGTTTCTCGATTCCTTAAATCTAGAATAACTCTGAGTAACAGACAGGGTTTTACAATTGGATAAATAAACTTAGTCAATAAGTGGCTATGGCCAGGGGAATAGTAATGACCAGATCTCTTTCTTGTATAGTGCTCGTATTATTACCACTTCTCGCTGCATGCACGCAGACTGGAGCAGAACGAACGGTTGCCGTCGCGGCGACCGTTGCCTTCACGGAAGGTCCAACCGTGGCCGAAGATGGCACGGTCTACTTCACCGACCTCTACAGCAATAGGATTATGCGCCTTCCACCGAACGGTGCGGTCGAAGTTTTTCGTCAGCTCAGCCACAGGGCAAATGGCTTACTGTTCGACAGCCAGTGGCGGCTACTGGCCTGCGAGGGAGGTGATGGCGATTCGGTGTTGCCCCGTGTTACTCGAACCAATATGCAAACCGGTGCGATCGAAGTCATCGCCGATTCCTATAACGGCAAACAGCTGCATCAACCAAATGACCTAACATTTGATGCTAGGGGGCGGATCTATTTTACCGACAGGCCTGGGGCCAACCCCCGCCCCGAACAGACTGGCGTGCACGGGGTTTACCGCATCGACCTCGACGGATCGATTGAGCGCATCCTCACCGAGCCCGATGTGATTCGACCGAACGGCATAGTGATCTCCCCCGATGATACAACCCTGTACATCATCGAGACGCAGCAGAGCGCGGGCGGCCCGCGGCTGATTCGTGCGTTCGATCTCGACTCCAATGGCAGGGCTAGCAACTCGCGTGTGTTTCATGATTTCTATCCCGGACGCAGCGGCGATGGGATGACCATAGACAGCGAGGGAAACCTGTACGTCGCAGCCGGATTAAACAAACTGCGTGGCACGAGTGAGACCTTGGCTACCGTTGCCGGCATCCATGTGCTCTCGCCTGCCGGCGAACTGCTCGAGCATATCCCAATTCCAGAGGACACTATTACCAACGCCGCGTTCGGCGGAGCGGACCTGCGCACTCTGTATGTCACTGCCGGCAAGACGCTATTCAGCTTTAGGACCGACATTGTTGGGACCCGCCGCTAGCTTTGTAACTGCGAGACCACATATCGAAGCGGAGCCTCCGATGAATACCGTAAAGTCAGATGTCTTTTTTAGAAGAGCTGCATTCCTCTGGGTCGCGGTTGCCACGGCTGCCGTCTTACTAATCCCTCTTGTCGCCATGCAGTTCACGGCACAAGTGAACTGGGGCGCAGCAGACTTCCTCGTTATGGGATTTCTCGTGTTCGGCGTGGGCAGTGTCTTCGTGTTGATATCGAGAAGAGTCCCACGGAAACGCCGCTCAGCCATAGCCGCCGTGCTGACAGCTCTGCTGCTGTACCTCTGGGCCGAGCTAGCGGTCGGCATATTTACCGACTTGGGTAGCTGAAAATAGAGGGGATTGCGTTAATGCAGTTTAAGAAGGAGCTACGCGAACCAGTTAAGAGTGGCGAAATCACAAAGACTGTCAGGATATGGAAATCGCAGAGAGTTAAGGCGGGTAATTCATATCGATTGTCTCCGGGGTTCGTCGTAGTGGACTCAATTCATCGGATCGAATTCGATGACATTACTCCCCGTCTAGCTAGAGAAACGGGGTTTGGCAGCGTAGCCAGCCTGGTAAAAACAGCAAATCACGGCGACGGCGAGAACGTGTATCTGATTTCGTTTCATTACGTCGATGACCAAGCTAAACGGGGTCAAAGCGGTGGAGAAATCTAGGAAAAACTTATCTGCCTTCCTTAAATCGGTTTAACAACTCTGTGAAATCCGGCAACATATGAACAGACTCTAATAAGCAGTGGAGAGATGATATGAGTTACATACAAGGTTTTCTAATCCCTGTCCCCAAGAATAAAAAGCAGGCATACCTCGATATGGCAGTGGCTACCGCTGCCATTTTCCAGGAATACGGCGCAACGCGTATCGTAGAGAATTGGAGCGATAACGTTCCCCAGGGGAAAGTCACCGACTTCAATCGTGCCGTAAAGGCGGAGGAGGGTGAGGCGGTCGTGTTCTCATGGATCGAGTGGCCCGATCAGGCGACCTGCGATGCGGCGGCAGAAAACATGGAGAAAGACCCGCGCTGGGAACAGATGGGCGAGATGCCCTTCGATGGCATGCGCATGATCTGGGCGGGATTCGATCCGATCTTCGATTCTGCCGGGTGAGATGCTCGATAAGAATACTCAAAAGCGCGCTTTGTTGGCTTGCCAGTAGATACTGTTGCCTGGAGCCATATCGCTTATTGGCACGGCTGCATTGGCGCAGGATTTCAGTATCGTGATAGATGCAGAGACTTCCGTTCAAGACTCAGTTGAGTCTAAATCGCAAAATGAGGACAGCCCTTCGATGGAGGCGATTGTCGTCACCGCCAGACAGTCATTTTTCTTGCTCAGTAATCAAATTATGTATGCGATCGAGAGGCTCTATTGTGTATATAACGACTTGAATGATGTCTAGGAATTCGATGTAGAGTGCAGAGACTTCGACTGGACCGGTACGCACACTAAGCGGTAAGGATGTTGGCCTGCCTTTTTTGTTCGTGTTGAGGCTGTGTCGTTGAGTCCTTATCGAAGGGATAGCTCGTGAGGCAGTGAGCTAATGGGTAAGCGAGTAGATCAAATAGTTAATGCCCAACTGATAGGCCGAATTCGCATACTGAGTCGGGTACCACTGATCGAATGTGTGCTCCCAGCCATCGCCCATGTCTGAGTTCCAATTGATGAGCACCATGACTCGACCCTCATCATCCATGATGGCGTGATTGCTCGCATTGTCCATTCCCGCCTGTCCGAATCCTCTTCTGCCGCCACGCCCCGGAATCATCTGCGCACCATCTATATCGTAGAAGGTGTGATAGATCTCGTGACTGGAATGAAGTTCCGTAATCTCCCGATCTGGAAACAATTGCGAGAAGTCTTGATAGAAGGCGTCCCACTGCTGTTCGCCCCAAAAATCATCGATGAGCAGGAAACCACCGCGCAGTAGATATTCTCTTAGATTCTCGGTCTCTTTAGGTGATAGAGATATCCCGCCATTGCGCCCCATCTCTAAAGCGTACAAAAAGGGGTAATTGAATATCTCCTCGTCATCGAAACGCAGCACGATCGGTTCTTCCATTACCCGCACATTAGACAGCCGCGCCACCCCCCGGAGAAAGTTCTCATCGGCGGCGGGAAAGTCGGTCGCCCAGGGCCCGCCATAGAATCCACCGCTGTAGTAACTGTCGTACTGAATGCGCACGAAGGCGAATTCCCCGGCTATGTCATACAGGTCGGGCTGCTCCACCTGCGCGCGTAGGCCTGTGGACATAGTGGTGACGAAAACAATTAGGATGAGAATGCTGCGATTCATGATAGCTACTGACTCACTGCAAAGACGAGATTTGGCTAGTGTGTATCGACAACTGACAGAGATCAAGTTAATGTGAGAAGTCGCTAGTTTTTATGACTCACTCCATCATTATGTGAACGTGCAATAAAATGGCAAAATACTTTAATATCAAAGTGTTATCTCTCATTCTATGCTTCGGCGTGGGAGCTGGTTGCGCCCATGCAGCAGAGAACCGGCTGCTGCGAGCCATCGAGGCAGATACCTCAGAGCAATTGGCCGCCTACCGCCAGCAGATCGAGGACTTAGAGTTCGAATTCGGCCCCTACCATCTTGGTATCGCGGAGCCATTGCAGAGCATGATCGAGCTTCTCGAAGAGGCTGGAGACTACGAGCAGGTTGCCGAGCTTCAGAGAAGGCAACTGCAAATCATGCGTACCGAACTTGGCTTAGAGCATCCCGATCTCATCCCCCTGTTGCAATCGATAATGACTACGCAGCTGGCCCTGGGCAACTGGGAAGAGATTTCGGATCACCTCGAACACATTCGTCACCTGCGTTCTTCCTTCGATGGCGATAACACCGAAGAACTACTTGCAGCAATTCAGGATCAGATCAACTGGCTATACAGTCGCATCACCGTAGAAGATCGAAGGCAGCAGGCGCGTAACTTCTTCGAGATTCGCGACCTGTACGAGGAGATAGAAGACATCGTCGAGGAAGCCTACGGAGAGGACAGTCTGGAGGCCGCTCCCTGGCGCTACAAGCTCGCGGTAAACGAATATCATCTGGTGGCATTCCTCAACGCTTCGAAGGGTCTCGGGTCCGAGTCTATCGATCGACTCGTTCAGCGCGAGGGAACGTACGGGCTGGAAAGCCGAAATCGTTTCGGCGTCAGTTCTGTATCGCAGTTTGGGAACTCTTCGTTTGTCCCCGCCGTCGAGAAGGGACGTCCCATTGGCGATGCCTATCTGAGTGATGGTTATTCGATAGTGAAAAGTATTCAAGAGGTCATCGATGAAGAGGCAGGTCTCGAGGCGCAGGCGATGATTAAAATTTATCGTTCCGACTTTCAAATATTGGCGGACAGGGGTCGCTCGATTCGAGGTTATCGCGAAGCACGAGATTTGTTGTTGCAGGCAGGCATACCGAGCGACGATGTGCGTTGGTTCTTTGAGCGCCCTTCAGTAATTCCCATGGAGACACTGCACTTGAATTTTGCTGATGCCCTTGCCGAGCGCAAGGAGCGCATCGCAGCTAGCGAACAAGCAGAAGAAGAGGGCATACAGATTGGCGTATTTACGTCATGGAATGAGGCGCTCGGATCTACACCCATGCCCGTAAACGAAGACCCCTTATGGAATATCGACGTTCCCCTTATGTGGGCCGACCTCAGCTTTTCTGTGAATTCTCAGGGCAAGGCGTCATCTGTAGACATACTGAGAACGGGTCCGGACGACCTGGACACGAAGCGTAGCCTCTGGCGTGTGGCGCGTGACATGCAATTTCGTCCGGCTATTATCGATAACAAAGCGCGGCGTGTGAATGACGTGCGCATGCGCTATCAGTTTACGGACGAAGATTGAGTCTGGAACTTCAGCGCTTGGGCAAAAGCAAACAAAACAGAATCAGAACGGTTTGCACCCCAGTCCTGGTGGCGTGCTGCCTCGCGCTATGGTCCTGTTCCGAAGACGGCGTATCGCCTGGCAATGATAACTTGAGTGACGAGGCTCGAGCATGTCTGCGTGGTGCCAATGGTATGATCGATGTCGCCAGACAGGCTGTCGCTGATACCAATAGCCGACCCGAACGGCGCGAATCCCGACGTGTGCTCATGGAGGATTGGGTAGCTCGTCTGGAGGCGGGGGAAGACCCTTGCTCGGTCTACCAGGATATTGGACTAAACTCGACCACGTTTTAGCTCGTTGACCAGCGTGACTCGATTAGCCGTTCGTAGAGAATTAAAAGAATAACAACTCAAGAACTACCGGAGCACTACCATGATGCAATCGAAATCCCTTCTAGCAAAGCTGATCCTTACTCTGCCTTTTTTCATACTTTCGAATGCGGCTTACTCGCAGGCCTATTCCAATCCCTATGCCCTCATCGAAGGCTGGACGCAGCTTCCTAACGGGCGTATTCAAGGCGCGGTTGGCGATCTTGACGTTGATCCTGATGGTGAGCACATCTGGGCCGTGGTTCGCTGCGATGCGACTGCACCGGATCGTTTCGGCAATGAGTGCGTAGACTCCAATTTAGACTCGGTATTGAAGTTTAATAGTGAGGGGCGGGTGGTTGAGAGTTTCGGTGGCGGCATGTTCATCTGGCCTCACGGCATTGATATAGATGCTGACGGCAATGTATGGGTAACCGATGCCGTAAGCGATGCGCGCATACCTGACGGGGATACACGGGGGCATCAGGTGATTAAGTTCTCGCCAACGGGCGAGGTGTTGATGGTGTTGGGTACACCCGGCGAGGCTGGCACAGGGCCGAATCACTTTAATGCTCCGGCCGATGTGGTAGTGGGCGACAATGGAGACGTGTTCATTGCCGATGGACATCAGAATGACGGCAACGGACGCGTCGTTAAGTTTGATCGCAATGGTAACTTTATTAAAGCATGGGGAAAGCCCGGATACGCGCCCGGCGAGTTCAGAACCCTCCACACGATCGCGATCGATCAGCGTGGCAGAATTTTCGTCGGCGACCGTTCCAATAATCGACTACAGCTCTTTGACCAAGAGGGGGAGTTTCTAGCGCAGTGGACGCAGTTCGGCCGACCCAGCGGCATCTTCTTCGATCAACACGACAACATCTACGTAGCCGATTCCGAATCCGATGACGTGCAAAATCCAGGTTGGGAGATGGGCATTCGCATTGGTGATGCTCGCCTTGGTTGGGTGAACTATTTCATTCAGCTGCCCGGCGGAGATCCTAGAAGCACCACGGGCAATGGAGCAGAGTTTGTTGCTGCCGATGCGGCTGGCAATCTCTACGGTGGAGAGCCGGCGCCGAGGAAGTTGCAAAAGTATGTTCGGGTTCGTCCATAAACAAACAGTTAGGATTTTTAGTAAATGAGATACTTATTCAGGGCTTCTATAGTTATTGCTGGAATCGTGATGTTCGCATCCGCTCAGCTGACATTGGCGCAAAGCCATCCCCCGCTGGCTACAGAGGCAGATTTTCATCGTGCGATGGATGAGCTATCGAACTGGGGTCGCTGGGGTGACGATGATGAACTGGGTGCGGCAAACCTGATCACGCCCGAGAAGCGCAAGGCGGCTGCAGCCCTGGTAAGGGAGGGAATAGTCGTCTCACTCGCCCACGATGTTAATCAGGAGCCAGCCGTCGATGCTTCCGCGGTGTTGACGCGCGAGGTACTGCGCGTAAGTCCCACCGGTGCCTCAGACCGTTACGAGTACAGTGGCAGCTATCACGGCACCATACACAGCCACCTCGATGCCCTGGACTGTCACATCATGTACGAGGGTAGTGGTTATAACGGCGTCACCTATCAGGAAGTCGAGGCCGCAGGTGGTTGCCCCCGCGGCGACATTAACGCACACAAGGACGGCATCGTGACGCGAGGCATATTGTTCGATGCGACTCTGCTGCCCGGAAAGGCGACGGCCGAGGGCTGGCTTGAACCCGGCACAGTGGTTAACTACGACGATCTTGTGGCTTTGGAGGAGATACAGGGTGTGCGTGTCGAACCGGGGGATGTGATTCTGCTGTACACCGGTCGCTGGAAACGTCGCGAGGCACTGGGTGCATGGCCCACCTCCGATGGCGTGGCTGGCTATCACGCCGACGTCGCCTATTTTCTGAAGGAGCGTGGCGTCGCCATGATCGGACACGATATGTGGAACGATGTAGCGCCTAGTGGCATTCCCAATGTGTTTCTGCCGCTGCACAGTTTGGCGCTGGTATCTTTGGGGGTGTCGATCTTCGACAATCTGGACTTCGGTCGCGTAAGTGAGGTGGCGAAGGAATTAGGTCGTTACAGCTTTATGTTCACAGCTGCGCCGCTGCGAATCGAAATGGGCATGGGCTCGCCAGTGAATCCGTTGGCGACGTTCTAGCAGATACCGTTCTTATTCTGGTGGTAGGTTAGGTTCATCATTTCCTCGAAGACGTCGGTATCGGCGTCTTCGAGTTTGTTGACATTTTATCGACACAGGGACAACCGCCACCACTCATCTTGTGTCAGTCTAATGTCTCAAGGAGTTTCCCGCGTTCGGGTGAATTGCCGAGATACAGGGCTGAGTCTTACGCCATCGGGGAAAGCCAATCTTGCAGATGCTCACGTCCTTGCCTTTCTCCTGCTGTTGATGCTCTGCGACCCAGTCCCCGCATCTGCGCGCGCGTGTCGGATGCCTTCTACATCATCGATGCGACGATCACGGCATCGGCGCTGCGCTTTTCATTCTTCACGCCAGCTTCACGCTGGCCTCGTTCGAAAGTGTCTTGCATACAGCAATGGCGTGAGACTAGTCTTTTGTTCTCAGGGTGAGAGTTGAAAATTTATTGACCACGGCCAATCCGAGAATCAGGACGAGCCAGGTGAACCCAGCCCAGAGCAGGGCGAAGAAGGGCCATAGGATGAGCGTTTCAGTGAAGCGAGTAAGGCCAAATGAGGACTCAATCTCCCAGGTCAAACTACCTGACATATACATAGACAATATGCTCACCAGCAACCAGAAAAAAAGGCTACCGAATCCGAAGCCCACGATTAGCAGCTTGAACAACGATCTCTTGGAAATACTTCTGGTTTCTATTATCACTGCAGGTCCTGATTTATTTGGCTTGATGCCGTTATTGAAATCATCTAGTTACGGGTGATGTATTCGCTGATGGCTTCATTGCCGATCTTGTCGATAATTTCTCCGTCGGAAACATTGTAGATAATTGCGCCGTCATCACCGAGGTGGTATTCGACGTCAGCCTCCTCGAGCATTCGAATCATGTCATCGCGTATCTCACCGTTTCTCACTCGGAAGCTGGCAGTGCCGTTGTCTTCGGAAGCCTCGGCGCCCGCAGCAAGGTTTGCACTATCGGGAGCCGGGCTGCATGCGAGCAATGCGGCGCTTAGCATGAGGGCGATCTGATTTTTCATCGATAGGGTGCTCGTATTCTTCTTAGTTTGCGCTGTCCTGGGCCTCTTTCGCCATCGCTTCTTGCGCGCGGGCTCCGCGCAGCGCGCCGACCATGCTGTAATTGCCCTCGTGGCAGGCATATTCGTAGATGTGCGCGCTCTCTTCGCGGGTGAAGGAGAATTCGCCTTTCCAGGGTTCAGTGTAGTAAGTGGGATCATCCACGGTATATTGATAGTTGAGCTCCTGCTCGGATACCCGCGTGAAACGCTCGGTTACACGGGCTGCGCTGCTGATTAACATCGGTCGCCCGATCGTTGCTCGCGCTGGATTCACGTCGCTGTAGTGTGTTGTCTCGACCACGAGGGTGTCGCCATCCCAGTGACCTATGGAGTGACCCTCGAAACTGCGAATGGCATCGGGACGGCTATGGCCGTCCATATGGATAACTCGCAATGGCACGGCTTCTTCGCTGACTATGGCTATCTCGTTCTTGGTCTGTACGAAACCATGAAATAGCTGGTACATGAAAGCGCGCATCGGTGGTGAGCCCCAGGCCTCGATGCAACGCTCAACACCCGGCCGTTCCTCTGGGTGATCGAATCCAGAGTTACCCCTAAAGTAATCGTAGTTCGACATCTGAGTGCCGAGCTCGTTATAGGGCAGCCTGCCATTTTCGGGATACACCACCACCGAGGTTCTAAACTCACCGTTCACCTTGACCAGTTTTGGCGGGCCAAACATGTCGACATCGGGGTCATTATTATCGCCAATATTCTGCGCCACGGCGGCTGCGAAGCCACCAGCCTGTTCCGCAGGGAGGGATAAGGGAAGATCGCCCGGTCGTTCCAGCATGGTGTTGAATACGGTGCTCCACACGCCTTGAAAGTCAGGCTGACCATATTCGGTTCGGGGGGGCTTATAGTTCTCGGATGATTGCGTCAGTCCCGTAGCGCTAACGAGACAGGTGGCGAGCGCTAGAAAAATGCTGTGAAATTTCATAGTGAATCCTTTAGCAGATACTGCGTATTGAAAGAGACTAATTGCTTTAGTCTCTGTTCATTGAGTTCCTTGCCTACAGCTTCAGAAATACTATGAACCTACATGTAGTAGATGCACAGCTTGTTGTTATCTGGGTCACGTATATATGAGCTATAGAAGCCTTGATCGCCGCGCGGGCCTGGCTTGCCAGCATCTGTCGCTCCCAATTGCAGGGCGATGTTGTAGACCTCGTCTACACGCCCCTCAGAGGCCACTTTGAAGGCAAACATAGTGCCGTTGCCATTAGTGGCGGCCTCGCCGTCCGCCGGTGTAAGGACACTGAACAGAGACCCTTCGGGGAAGCCGTAAATCTGTCCATTTGGCGCTTCGAAGCGTCGTTCGCCTTCCATCTCGGCGAACAGCGCGTCATAGAATGTCAAAGAGCGCTCTAGATCGTTGGTACCAACACTGACGTAACTTAGCATGGTGATCCTCGCTTTTTGCTGGCAGCCCGGCGCTGGCTGCTATTCAATCAGCTTCTAAATACATTGCCTTTTCGGCTGGGTGCTATAGCTTAGAAGCGACATAATCGTTTCGTCATCTATCCTGGATAGTTGACTTCGCGCCCCTTTCAATAGGCAGCTTAATGACAATTCTTCGATTATGCTACCAAACCGTCGAGTTTGGAAAAATAGACATACACCTGTGCACCCTGCGCGACAAACAGGAGTTTCATGACCCGGCGGGTATCGCCGAAGACCTGGGCATTTCCTCGGCCTCTTGGCCGCTGTTTGGCGTGATCTGGCCATCGAGCCTGGTACTTGCTCATTATCTCTTTGACTACGACACCGGCTCAAAGCGAATTCTTGAGATAGGCTGCGGCATGGCGCTGTCCAGTCTGCTCCTGAACAAGCAGTTGATGAACATTACGGCGACAGATTATCACCCGGAGTCAGAGACGTTCCTGAAGAGAAATACCCTGCTCAATGCCGACCGGGACATAGACTACGAGCAGGTGGATTGGGCTAATACCAGTGACGAGCTTGGTCTGTTCGATCTAATTATCGGAAGCGACTTGCTCTACGAAGACCAGCATATCGAGCTGTTGGCAAATTTCATTGAAGGGCATTCGAAGCCAAGCTGCGAAGTTATTCTTGTGGATCCGGGGCGAGGCAGGAAAAATAAACTGAGCGCACGCATGATCGAGTTTGGCCACAGCGCTAGCGAATTAAAACCAATCCATACGGATTACCTAGAGTCGGAATTCAAGGGGCATATATTGAAGTTTAAGCGCGGCCCTTTGTAAGAATATTGGTCCAGCTTCTATGAATCGAAAGGCACGAAACATTCTACGGTCTCATCCGAGGCCTGGGGAGTTGCGCAGAAGCCGTTCTCATTTTTCGAAATCGTGAAACTGCTACCTACCTCTGTCAGCAGGCGGAAACTCCTGTCGTCGATAGCGTCAATAGTAAACCTGGATTGAAGATTGAAGCGTGGCTCCTCTGGATAGATCGCCTCTATCGTGAAACCATCGATTTTCCATCGAAGCTGACCATACATCGACAGAAATGCTGCCAGTGCTTCGGGATCGAGATCCAGGAATGCCGCGTTCGCCTCGAGAGTAGAGTCACGATCGGATATCCATGCGTTTTGGAACCAGGGATAGGGATAATCCTCGGGCGTACATGCCGCGAGCAGAAGTGAGAATAAAAGTGCTCTAGTCATCGATATAGTGTGCTTTAGTCAGAGTTTTAGCAAATTCAGTCTAGTGCTTAATCGAGTGAATTGAAACAGGAGGCTCGGGGCGAAAGCACGGTTGGGCAGCTAGCGGCACCTCGTTGTTTCTCTCACACGCTCTAAATCCCGACTAAGCCCACGGCGCTCCGATATTTGTTAGTATGGTTTTCCCATGATCGAACTCAAAAACGTACACAAGTCATATGACGGCGGTGCCACAGTCGCCGTTGCAGATACAAATCTCACCATTGGGCGCGGAGAATTTCTCGGTCTCATCGGAGCATCGGGCTGTGGCAAGACCACTACCTTAAAGATGATCAATCGCTTGGAAGAGCCCAGCAGTGGTGCGATTCTGGTGAATGGGCGTAACGTCATCGAACAGAACCCCGAGGCTCTGCGGCGCAACATAGGCTATGTATTTCAGGGCATCGGCCTGTTCCCCCATCGCAGCGTAGCGCAGAACGTGTGCGCGGTTCCCCATCTATTGCAGTGGTCTGCGGAAGCTATCCGTGCTCGCTGCGAGGAATGTATGGAGTTGGTAGGGCTGCCCTTCGATGAATATGGCGGGCGCAGCCCCTCTCAGCTCTCAGGGGGTCAGCAGCAGCGTGTGGGTGTGGCTCGTGCTCTGGCCGCGAAACCCGAGGTCGTGTTGATGGATGAGCCCTTCGGCGCTCTTGATCCGATAACCCGCAGCGAGTTGCAGGAGGAATTCAAAAACATTCAGCAGAGCATGGGGCTAACGGTAGTTATGGTGACTCATGACATGACCGAGGCATTGTTACTCGCGGATCGGATCGCGGTTATGCACGAAGGTGTCGTCCTGCAAATTGCTACTCCCCATGAACTGTTAAACAATCCGTCCCACGACTACGTTCGGGAAATCGTGGCGATGCCGCGCAAGAGGGCCAAGCGCCTCGAAGAGTTGATGCGCGATGAGTGAAAATCTGCGCGAGCAATTACTTCTGTTGCCAGCCTATTTTCAGGGTCATCTGCTGTTGACTCTCGCCGCGATTAGTATGGGCGTGCTTATCTCGGTACCTCTGGGGGTCTGGGCGGAACAGTCCGCGCGGGTTAAACGGCCTCTACTCGCGATAGTGAGCATAGTACAGACCTTTCCCAGTCTCGCTATACTCGCTCTCGTGGTCGCTCTTCTCGGCGGACGCATCGGTTTCCTGCCAGCCTTCATCGCCCTAACTCTCTATTCCATGTTACCCATCGTGCGCAATACGGTCACCGGCCTGGAGTCGGTCTCGGGCTCGGTGATCGAAGCGGCGAGAGGCATAGGCATGTCGCCTCATCAGATTCTGCGCGAGGTGAAGCTACCGCTTGCGATGCCGGTAATCGTTGCGGGTATTCGTACCGCCATGGTTTGGACCGTAGGCCTGGCCACGCTGTCTACCTTGGTGGGTGCGACCAGTTTCGGCAACTATATATTCACCGGAATTCAGACGCGAAATCTTGTTGCGGTCACGGTGGGAAGCCTGGCGTCGGCAGGCATGGCAGTCAGTCTGGATGGTCTCATCGCTTCCATTCAATGGTTGTTGGAGAAGCGTAACGAGGCCGTAGATTCAGCGCGGCTGAAGCGAATACGAATAGGTGTCTATGCTGTCATAACATGTATCGCAGCCATCGCTATCTATGGTCTGGTACCGCAGCCCCGCGCCGACTTTGTCGTGGCGGGCAAGCCCTTTACCGAGCAGTACATCATGGCCGGTCTGCTGGCGAGTGAGTTGGAAGAGGCGGGTTTTAGCGTCGAGCAACGCGTCGGTCTGGGCTCAGATGTCATATACGATGCGATTAGTAACGGTAGCGTCGATCTCTACGTAGAATACACGGGCACGATCTGGGCGAACTACATGAATCGCGAGAGCAACCCAGGCCGAGAGGCGATCAGAGATGGGGTCATCGAATACCTGGAAGAAGAGGGCGTGGTTACGGTAGGGTTTACAGGCTTCCAAAATCGCTATGCGCTGGCGATGCGGCGTGATCGTGCCGCAGAACTGGGAGTTACATCGATTGAAGATCTGGTGTCGATCTCCGATGAGCTTGCGGCCGGTGCGGATTTCGAATTCTTTGGTCGAACGGAATGGCTGCGGCTGCGCGACCTCTACGATATCGACTTCGGCAATAAGCTCACCTTCGATCCATCTCTTATGTATAGGGCCTTGGTAGATGAGCAGGTGGATGTGATCAGCGCCTACACTACCGACGGACGCGTAGCCGCCTTCGACTTGCTGTTACTGGATGATCCGCGCAATGCACTACTCGCCTACGACGGAATGCTACTCGCATCCGACTCTGCCTCGAGGAATCCAGACTTTATGCGCGCCGTCGAATCCTTCGTCGATAGCATCCCCGATCAGGCGATGCGTCAGGCCAATCGCTTGGTAGATGTCGATGGCGAGTCGATCAATGTCGCCATCGAATACCTGCGTAGTCAGTTGATTGGGAACTAGCGCCTTTAGTTATCAAAAGTTATCAAAATTCTCCTACTATTCTCATTCATCTCCCGCATTGGCAGTGCCCCATGCTGCTTGCTAGTATGATGGCTCTACCATCTATTGCCATAAGGCTTCCACCCAAGTGACAAGCAATGAGATCGCTCTAACAATTCTTAGCTGTGTCTTCTTCATGGCTGTGGTGGCGTGGATCTCCTACATCAAGACACGGGGAGAGGTAGGGACTTCAGATGGATATTTTCTTGCAGGTCGCGGGCTGAGTGCAATCTTCATCGCCGGCTCGATGTTGCTCACCAATCTTTCCGCGGAACAATTGATAGGCCTCAACGGCTCGGCCTACGGTTTCAATATGAGCAGTATGGCTTGGGAGGTGACCGCTGCGATCGCCACTATCTGCATGGCCTTTGTCTTTCTGCCGCGCTACCTGGCCGGCGCGTTCAGCACCTTGCCAGAATTCCTCAATGATAGATTCGACGATGGTGTGAGGCGTATGACCGTGGTTCTGTTCATGGTCGGTTATGGGCTCGTCACGATTCCCTCTGTTCTCTATTCTGGCTCTATTGCGGTGCTGCAACTATTCGACGTGCCCGCGCTGTTCGACATTCCCTACAGTCAGGCTCTGGTTCTAACCATCGTTTGCATCGGCTGTGTCGGTGCCGTGTATGCGGTTTTCGGTGGGCTGCGCGCCGTTGCTATCTCTGACACTTTGAATGGAGCGGGGCTGCTACTTATAGGCATCGCCGTTCCGCTGCTCGGACTGTATGCTCTCGGAGATGGCAGCATCGGTGAGGGGCTGGGTATAATTACCAGCACCGAGACGCAGAAACTCAACGCCATCGGCTCGTCTACCGACCCTACACCCTTTGGCACGCTGTTTACAGGCATGCTATTTGCGAACCTTTTCTACTGGTGTA
>CAXBLN010000029.1:0-27248 GCA_963976555.1 uncultured Gammaproteobacteria bacterium | reverse complement strand
GGGCTTCGACCCGGTGTATCCCATCGCCAACGAAGACCTGCCCCGCTCCACCGATGAGAAAACATCGGCGGTGCATTTCCTGCGCTTCGAGTTCGATGACGCGATGATTGCAGCCGCGAAACAGGGTGCGGCATGGACGGTGCGCAGCGAACATCAGAACTACAAATACAGCAACGATGCCATTCCACCAGAGATCACAAAATCCTTGGTTCGAGACTTCGACTGACACATCAATGTCCCTGATCCTCACGATTAGGGCTGTTGTTGCGATTAGCCTATTCGGTTACCATTCCGACGTTCCAGCATACCAAACCAGAAGACGAGCGGCCGAATGACGAGCCGATCGAGCATACGAGGGTGCTGCGCCAATATCGCCAAGCCAAGCCTACTGAGTTGGATCAATGAGGATTAGTAAATGAAGATGAATAAACTACCACGCAAACTGCTCTGTATCAGCGCCGCCATTTGCCTTAGCGCGACAGCGTTTGCTGACCATCACGGCGCTGGCCATGCAAGTTCGATCAAGATGATCGATTCGAATAACTTTGGTATCGACCAATCCGAGATTCAGAATATCAGACAACAGATGCAGGCTGCCGTCGACGGCGGATTCGTTTCTGGAAACATCATCCTCGTTGGCAACGATGAGGGTATCGGCGTCCTGGAGACTGTCGGTACTCAGGGCCCGAATCAGACAACTGAAATGAACGAGCAGACCATCTTCCGCATCTATTCGATGACCAAACCCATCGTCAGCGTGGCCACGATGAGCATGGTCGAAGATGGCCTCATCGCAATCGAAGACCCTGTATCAAAATACATTCCAGAATTTGCGAACATGAAGGTCATCGACGAAGAGACCGGCGCCATCACAACTGCAAAGAACGAGATGACAGTGCAGGACCTGCTGACACACGAGTCCGGCCTCATCTATGGCATCTTCGATCCCGAGAGTGATCTTGGCCGACAATACTTCGGTGCGGGCTCACTGCGATTCGATATTACGGCGCTCGAGTTAGCACAGAACCTGGCCGCCTTGCCGCTGCGTTTCGAGCCCGGCACGAAGTGGAATTATTCGCGCTCCACAGACGTATTGGGCGCGGTTATCGAAGTAGCTGCGGGCAAATCTCTGGACGTGCTCTTGAAAGAAAGAATATTCGATCCACTGGGCATGGATGAAACTACGTTCTATGTAGACTCCTCAAAGAAAGATCGCGTTGCCAATCCAATCCACGGCGATATGCCCGACCCAACTGACGCGCAACCCATGCTTTCGGGTGGCGGCGGACTGCACTCGACTACCGAAGACTACGTACGCTTCGCCAATATGTTACTGAATGGCGGCGAGTACAACGGCGCGCGCATCATCAGCCAGGCCACTTTAGATGCGATGAACCAGAAGTTTATCGGCGATGACATCAATCGCGATGCCTTCTTCTTCGGCCCGCGCGGTGACTGGGGCCTGGGATTCCACCTGCAACCTGTTCCCGGTGCCGACAACGACGGCCCCTTCAACTTCGGCTGGCAGGGCGTGGGCGGCACGGTGTTCATCGTAGACCCGACGAATGATTTCTTCATGATCTACATGGCGCAGGTTCGCGGTGGCCCCAGAGGCGCGCCGATGGACCTGACACTTTCGCAGCGTGCCGTGTATGAGGCAATGCTGGACTAATTAATCTCGCGTTAATTTTTGTGCAGATAAAAAGGCTGGTGCTGGAGACAACATCGGCCTTTTTTCTGGTCAGCTTACTACCCAGTACTAAATCCAACTACAGACTCGTTTTTCAACCGTATCAAAGTAGAATTCCCATTAGATCAGTGAGACACTGATTCGGGGTCGAAAACAAGCGAGCATGCTTGTTTATAGGTACACCGCGAGTTTTCTCTATGTACAAATGTTATGTCGCATCGGAGACTAAGTGCTAACTTTAAAGTGCACTAAGAAGGCCCAGGACTTTATAGGCTTGGATAAAAACGATTTAGATGCCACGGAAAAGGAAATGGATCAGTCTGTAATGGGCGGTTGGTACGTAAATGTTTTCCTTGTAGATCGTCGAAAGTGTCTTATATTTATGAACGAGAGGAGCCTGGTTTCCTTCATAATTTTCGGTGCCAGAAAAGATAATTCAAAAAAGGATTCGATCCCAGAACTATTTCTGAGGGGTATCGTACAACTTCTAGTACTTGAGGATTTTCCACCAGCCCATATAAATAGATTGGTTGAGGATTGCGTAGACTATAGATTTGCTAAAACTGATAGTCGAAAAGTTCTTGGCAATCTTAATGACCTTGTTGCTACCTATGAACATATGATCTGGTACGAAGGTGGTTTAAAGCATTGCAATCTTGACGAAATACTCTATAGAGTTAATCGCACTCCACAGCGCAATTTAAATTGGGGATATTCTATTGATATGGCCAGAGAACTACTCAGTGCAAATGCGACATAACAATCAAATGAAAAAGGAAGCAATGCTTCGCGACTGCTCCTATTATTAGGGGCGTTTTGGCTAGCGTAGCTAGAGATTATTAGAAGTGACGATTCACGCTTTAACCGCAAATGAACTCAAAACAATACTAATACAACAACTAAGAGAGCGCAGATTATGCCCTATCCAAGCCTCATCACTGAAAAACTATTCAACGTTCGATTGCTTTTGGCGGTTGCCGTGCTGCTGCCCTGCTCCATGGCTTTCGCACAGCAGCCCGCTCCACCTTCTGGCGCCTATGATGCCGCGCCCTATCTAGGGCAGGTACGCAATACCTACGTTTACGGTGACATCTGGGAACGCCCCGGTCTGTCGGCCCGGGATCGGAGCATGATTACGGTCGCCGTTAATCAGGCGCTCTATGCCACCAACGAGTTGCGACTCCACATGGGTCGGGCGCTGGATAACGGCGTTACCCAGGCGGAAATATCGGAGATTATTGCCCATACCCTGTGGTACTCCGGTTTCCCGACTGGCGTCAATGCCGCCAGGGTGGCAGCTGAAATCTTCGCCGAGCGGGGCCTGCCTGCCAGTCCTCCCGGAGTCGATTCACGCCAGCCACCGGTTGATCCCGAGCTGGAGTTTCCTGATTCCTACCATCAAACCCCCTACCTGCGTGATCTACTTAATCAGGTGCTGTATGCCGAAACCTGGACGCGCGAAGAACTGTCTCCACGCGATCGCAGTATGATTACCGTGGCCGTGGCCACAGCCCTGTACGCTTCCGCCGAAGTGCGCTATCACGTAGGCCGGGCGCTGGATAATGGCGTCACCCAGGAAGAAATCGGAGAGATAATCACTCACGTAACCTTCTATTCCGGCTTTCCCACCGGAGTGAACGCCGCGCGCGTAACCGCCGGTGTCTTCGAAGCTAGAGGCCTGCCCATGGGCGATGGTCGATTCCCTGCTGCTCCCTATCTCGATGAATTGATCGATGGTCTGGTCTATGGCGAAACCTGGACCCGTGATCAGTTGTCACCCCGTGATCGTAGTCTGGCCACTATCGCTGTCACCCTGGCTAATTATCAGACTGATCAATTGCGTGTGCATCTAAATCGGGGATTGGACAATGGCCTGACCACACAGGAGATTGCGGAGTTGATTGCGCAGGTCGTGATTTATGATGGGTTTCCTTCGGGGGTTAACGCTTCGCGCCTCTTCGCAGAAGTGTTGGCCGAGCGAGGAATGGCCTTGCCGGATTGATCTCGAAAATACGCGAACGGGGTTAGAGTAAACTTGAAGCAATAGATGAAAGAATCTCTAGATTCAAATTTCTCCAACCCCCTTCCTTGAGTTAGTTGGGTAGCGCGAACACCCACATAACGCCACCACCAGGAGGTAGCTGAGTATCAACCAGGCGGCGGTAAACAAACGCCTGAGCGATGCGCCCACCAGCCCCAACTGCAATATATTGTTTTCCATCGACCTCGAATGAAATTGGGGCGCCAGAAATATCGCCGTTGAGTCGGGTGCTCCACAGGCGTTCGCCTGTATCGGAATCGAGCGCAAAAAACTCTCGATCCGCTGTCCCGCCAAATACGACACCCCCAGCAGTAGCAAGGGCCGAAGCTGTCATCGGGGAGCCAGTCCTGTCTTTATAAGTCCAACGCTTTTCACCGCTCACCGGGTCGAAGGCAATGAACTCACCGACATAGTCGAGACCCGGCGCCAACTTCGCAAGACCGGTGATACCGGAGTAGAGCTTGCCTCTCTCAAAATCCTGGGAGAAGAACGAGGCTTCCATGCAGGTATTGTTCATTCCGATAAAATAGCTACCCCTGGAGGCGTCCCAACTCGCAGCATTGAGGTTTCTGCCTCCGTAATAGTAAGGGCACACCTCAAATGTCTTATCGCTGTCCATATCAGCGACAGTGGGTACCAGTTCAGGGTTCAGAATAGGTCTACCCTCATCGGTATAGCCCGTCACCAGATTGTCATAAGCTGTTTCGAATGCATGCAGAAATTCGCCAGTCTCGCGGTCCAACATGACACCCCAGCCAATCTTGCTGGTTTGAATCAGCGCCTTGCGCATCCTGCCTTCGATTTCCACATCCACTAACAGGCTCTCGTAGGCAGCCCTGTCCCATGAATCACTGGGCATGACCTGGTAGTGCCAGCGTCTCTTTCCTGTTTCGATATCGAGTGCCAGAATCGTATTGGTGTAGAGCGAATCTCCATCGCCACGTAAAAGGGCAGACCAGGGATAGGGCTGGCCAGTTCCGAAATACACCAGACCCAACTCTTCATCGTAGCTGGTGGTGTTCCAGGGAGCAGCCCCCAGGGGTGGAGAATTGCTGGCTCCCCAGGTAATCCAGGCGGTATCGTCAGAGTTAACTGGCACGGTATTGAAACGCCACAGCTCTTCACCGCTGTCCGCATCGAGTGCCACGAAGAATCCCTGTGCGCCATAGTCTCCGCCTGTACGCCCCATAAGAACCTTGCCATTGATAATTAGAGGCGGATGGGTGTGGCCACCTTCGGTCCGATAATCAGCAGTGGCGACTTCCCAGCGTTTCTCTCCAGTGCGAGCGTCCAGTGCTACGAGAAAAGAATCTGCTGTGCCGAAATAGATCGTATCCTCAAAGATCGATACACCCCGTTGCCGGTTATTAGCCTGCGATATTCCAATATCTTGAGGGTAGTTACGCCTGTGTTGCCACAACAGGTCTCCGGTTACGGCATTGAACGCGCTCACGCGGCCAACACCTTCTGAAATATACATAATTCCATTGGCCACGATGGGTGTTGGCACCCAGCGATTGCGATCCTCAACAGACCATGACCATACCGTGCGTAACTGATCTACGTTGTCGCTGTTGATTTGGTCCAGTGGGCTGAAGGCGGCTACGTCACGAGTCCGCCGATAATTAACCCAGTCCCCAGCTTCGGGATTCGCCAAGCGCTCTTCGGTGATCGACTCCCAGGGCTGAGGAAGCTCTTGCCCATTCAGCGGCGCCGCGAATACAAAAAGCAGTAGAGATATTGAGATACGGGCCGTTGGCATTCTCTTGGAAAAATTCATTCTTCTTGTTTACCCAATCGGTGGATGGCAGCATCCAAACTAGCCGAGCGTGCCCGTTTTAGCAAGCATGGCCGCCGCTTGCTTACGGCACTGAGCCAGCAAAAATCTCGGTTTCAAGAAGAATCAGCTGAACGAGCGAATGCCCGTCCCTGCAATGCGTAAAGGGCCGCGCCAACGCAGACGTTCAAGCAGCTTCCCTATTCCAGCACGCTTGGTATCATTTGCTCATGGAATTGAAACTTCGAAAAATCGCCGGCCTGGTCGCTGGCCTCACTGCCGCAACTGGCCTCATACTGCTTGTTACTAGGGGAGGCTTGATCGCGTGGGCTGCACTATTCATTGGAGCCCTGTTACTCACTAAGATTTGGTTGAAACCTAGCAAATACGATCTAGCGATGAGTTCCGTTGTCGCAATAGTGTTGGTGTCTTCGTGGATTGGTACGTTCTACTATGTAATCTCTACATTCGAATCAGGTGAAGTAGTAGAACTCCAAATCGACACTGAAAACGGATTGCATATAGCTAGGGTCTGGGTACTCGATATTGGAGCGCATCCTATTGTCTACTACGATACCGAACCAGCCGTGGTCGAATCTCTGTTAGCGGGCACCCCTATACAACTAACCAGATCTGGTGAAACCAGCACTCGAATCCCTGAGGCCACACTTTTTGATGAACTGCCGGAAGATGAGGCGAATCAAATATTCGAAGTTATGGGAGACAAATACGCTGAAAGAAATGAAGCCGTCGAAGTTTTCTATTCAATGCTGGGAAGTCCACGAAACCGAATCGACGTAGTCGCTAGGCTCAAGAACAATTAGAGCAATCTTTGAGCAGACTTATTAAGTCGCGGGCACATTGTTAACAGAGTATTTACGGCCTGATATTGGCACTAAATTGACCGTAAACTTTCGACCCATAGCAGACATAGAGTTTCGCTCATTGCCTGTTGGTTTCTCGATAGAATTCACAAGAAATCAGTGAGATACTCCTAGAATTGGAGCAAGTAAGGCATGATCTCAAACTTCGCAAAGCAAGTTCTGCATCGTATAAAGTAGCTTAAGCCATAATTAGTCGAAGGTGTTAAATGTCACAATTCGAATTCGTTCAAATATCTTTCGCTATAATTTTGGGTCTAGGTGTCACTTCGATCCTGGCTTCGCTTGGTGACCAAATTCGACTGCGGCACATTCAAAAGCTCAGTCCTTTGCATGTCTGTTCCCAATGTCTTTTACTCTACTCACTGCTTGTTTGGTTATGGGGATTTTGGGCCACTCGGGAAATCAATTGGAGTATTTCAATTTTTATTTTTCATGCGCTATCACCGGTTTTTCTAGCGCTTGCAGCACATATGTCTAAAATCGAGATTTCTCAGAATGGCGAAGCAGCTCAAACTCAATACTTTAGGAACCGACAAGTATTCTACGGATTCTGGGCTCTTGCCTCTCTTATCGGCATCGGACAGACTCAATTCTATGTATACATTGGCCAATTAGATATTTCGTCAAGCATTCCATTAATGATTCTAAGAGCCATAGGGCTGACATCTCTAATTACCTTGGCAGTCTCTGGGAAAAGTATCGTCCATTGGGTTTTCTTAACAGTGCTGACGATGATCTATTCTTCTGTTATTTTTACTTTCTTTTTCTCACTTTCAGGATCAACCTAGACGGAACCGTATAAACAAATCAACATGGGTGCAGATTATGTTGCTACTCTTAGTAGCTGGAGTCAAAATCTACTTCTAACATCTTTTTGATCAGTCGGAATTCGCCGCGAAGGACACATCTCCATGGCAGAACCAAAACCTCATTCCATTCCTACTTGTCTAGCACTTCATCTGTTGCCGGGGTTGGCAAATTTTTCTTTCATAGTTGCAGTGGTAACTTTTGTCTGGCCCGCTCACCTTCCTGGTGTTTTGGCCTTTGCACTACTTGCTAATTTTCTAGTGTTGCTGCCAATTCAACTAGGCATACTGTTCTACCTAGCCAAGAAACAAGGTAACAATGGGTGGTCTTTGAAGGGGATAGTGACTTACCAACAATCAATTAAGCCTAAGGCTTTATTAAAATTGATAACAGTCATATTGGTTCCTACATTCCTGATATTTTCCTTTCTAGAGCCAGTAGGCAACTCATTAGAACCTTATTTTTCTGCAATCAATATCAGTCAAATGATTTCTTATGAAGGCAATTTTTCCAATACTCTAATAATTATTACGATGTTAGTGAATATTCTATTCACCGCAATATTAGTCCCCATTACAGAGGAGCTCTATTTTAGAGGTTATCTATTACCTCGTATGCCAAAAGAATTTGGGAAATCTAGCCCGGTTGTACACAGTTTTCTATTTGCCCTGTACCACATAGATAGTCTTTGGTTGGTGCCTGTTCGAACCGTTGGGCTGCTACCTCTCATTTATGTAACAAAATATTCACAAAGTCTCATGCCAGGAATCTTGTCGCACGCCATGGTGAATCTGTATGAAATTATCGACCGAGCAACTGATGCCTTGGACTAGAAGATAGCTTTCTAGCTTGAGTGTCCGCTTCTGGCTGTGAATTCAATCGGTCAGTTAGCGACCCAAGGGAAACTTTCAGCCGGCACAGCTACGTGTCATAAAAATTCACAGAAATTGCGAGATTGTGCCATTGAGCTTATTTTCTAATCATAAGGACAAGATAAAGTCAGATAAGTACTCATCTAGTATTGATGCAATAAATGTCGCAAAAAATATCACCGCAAACCCATAATATTTCCACATAGAATCAGACGGGGCATCATAGATTACAAAATTGAATCCTTTCGCGAAGGCCAAAGGCGTTGAGAATAAAACCAAATGGATAAATAGAATTAAAGAAAAAGTCCAATAGAATTCTCCGGTGGATTTTGTGAGAAACCCTGACCTATCCCCCGATTTTAGAGCCATGACCTCGATGAGATTTCCAGTTAATCTAACAGGATGGAGATCTCGATATGAAGAAGCGGTACACAGACGAACAGATCATAAGAGCGATCAAAGAACATGAGGCCGGGGGCAAGGTTGAAGACATTTGCCGAGAACTAGGTATCTCAAACGGCACGTTCTACAACTGGCGAAGCAAGTTTGCTGGGCTAGAGGTTAATGAAGCCAAGCGGCTGAGGGAGCTAGAGACGGAGGGAGCTCCTTTGGGGACACTGATAGCTTAATAGCTTAACGTTCTATTTTCGACTTGGGCTCCTGTATTTTCCTCTCGCAGATTTCTTAAACTACCAGCATCCTCTAGTTTTCCGCGTTTTGGTGTGTGCAGGAAATGATAGAAGAGATATCGTCTCGAGACGGAAGAATCCAAAGCGCCATTGGGCGTGTATACCCTACGGGCTTAGCGCGTTGCGCTCGTTGCTTGTGCTAGCGCAATTAGTGATTCGAATTTTGATTAAATCAAAATTTTCACCCTACGGGCGGCGTTCCGCCGTCTGCGCTGCTGCCGCAGCTTTGACTCTAAATTCGGCTAAGCCGAATTCCTCGGTCCTTCGGACTCGCGCTTCGCGCGCTCCGCGGAGCTTCGCTCCTTTCGAACTGCCGACACGGGGATTTTCAGTAGACTGTGCGACCGATTCTTTACTTAAATCAATGAGTTAAAAACGAGAAATCAGAGTGTGCTAAAAATCAGCCTTTCTGCATCCCTATGTCACAGTTAATTGTCCCATCATGCCTCGATCTTCATGCTCAAGAATATGGCAGTGGTACATATAGGGAAACTCATCAGTAGCCTTGTGATTAAATCGCACAATAAACTCGGCACTGTCATCAACTCGCACAGTATCTTTCCAGCCAGCATCTTCTGCAGCGACAGGCTGTTCGTTTTGTGAGACTACGAGAAACGAACATCCGTGCACGTGAAAGGGGTGGCTGCCATCAAATGAATTGATTACCCAGCGTTCCCACTGTCCTAATCTTACTCGTTCGTTGATCACTTGCATGTCCATCGACTGCCGGTTTATTCCCATGGACATCTCGGCATTGTCTTGAAACGCACCCAAGACACCTCTGCGTCTGTTGTCTCTCATGAACAAATCAAATCGTCGAACTGGCCAACTCCTTTGAACCGTAGGTCGACTGATCGAATTCAATTGGCGTGGTAAAGATCCGCGCACCGCAGGCAAGTCGGGATTAACAGTTAATTGCAATATTTCGAATGAGTCCCCCAGTCTGCCTGGCTCCCGGTTGCGTCTTCTGTCGCGTTCGTCTTCATCTCGCCTTCGATCATCATTAGTAGTCTGAAGTCGGGGGCCGCTTACTAACATGGCAGGACTGCCATTGGAGAAATCGACGACAACTTCGTTTCTCTCCCCTGGGGACATTATCAATTCACGAATGGGCACAGGCTCTTCAAGGAAGCCACCGTCGGTTGCAATCTTGTGAAATTCCCGATTATCCGAGAAACGAAAACGAAAGTAGCGGGCATTGGCGCCATTCAGCAAACGTAGTCGAACTAACCCTGCGGGCACACTGCGGGTCGCATTGGCAAGCCCATTTACAGTGATTGTGTCGCCAAGCATTCCATCCTCAGCATCTTCGATGGAGTAATCGAGCCGGCCCTGATCATCGAAGGTCCGGTCCTGAACAATGACTGGAATGTCATCGATACCGTAGGTCTTGGGCAGGGGCAAGGCATCACTATTTTCATCGTCAATGATGAACAGGCCAGCCAAGCCATTGTAGGTTTGCGGACCTGTTTTGTGATGGGTGTGGGGGTGATACCAAGAAGTAGAAGCTTGTTGTCGAACTGGCAACTCAAGCGACCAACTGCCGCCAGGTTCAATTTCTCTCTGCGGACCACCATCTACTTCGCCGGAGACATGCAGGCCGTGACCATGGATTGCGACTGCTTCTGCGAGTGTATTTCTGTAAGTGATTGGGACATTCTGTCCATCACGCGCCCTGACAGTAGGGCCGAGATAGGGGCCATTGAATCCCCATGTCGGGGTTTTAATTCCCGGCAGCAGTTCGGACTCACCGTGACCCATTGATAGCTCAATGGGGCGGCCATTTGAGGACTCGATTAATGGGGGGATTGGCATCTGTCTTTTTACGCCGACAGCATTACGCACTCCAGTTGCTGACGCCCTCGAACCAATTGGTGATAAGAAATTATATCCAGCGGCTGTTAAGGCGCCTGCGCTGAGCCCTCCGATGAGAAAATGTCTTCTATTCATTGTCATATTGCGCCTAAAAAGTAGTTTGTATGCTCAACTGCAAAGTCCTGTACCGACTACTGCAAGAGTTCTGGATGAGTCTAATATCTCCCGCTATGGTGGTAGTTTCGAATCGTTCTCGATAGCGGCAGCCTGATGCTTCAAGAGTGTTGTCCGATTCGAGTCTGAACACCCAATCATCGAACCAGATTTTTTGCACAAACAAGTCTAAAGACCGCGCCCGATCATTGCGGGTTCGGGTAATGATGTCTACATCATGGAACCCGCCCCAAATCGGATAGTTATAATCGATACCGTAACTTAGATTTAGTGAAGTGATGTCGTGTCGAAACTCAAA
The DNA here is from genome assembly GCA_963976555.1 of uncultured Gammaproteobacteria bacterium. Taxonomy (GTDB): domain Bacteria; phylum Pseudomonadota; class Gammaproteobacteria; order Pseudomonadales; family Pseudohongiellaceae; genus UBA9145. The sequence continues at coordinate 16,201 of CAXBLN010000029.1, read as the reverse complement.
ATTGGCCCCTCCGCGATCGTCTGTCCGTATAGTTTCGTTAATAAACGGGTTAAGAATTTCTGAATCGAGCACATTTAGTCTTAAAGACACTATCGCATTCGGTAAATTAAGTTGATTGAGCCGAATACTGGCTCTCGTGGTCCAGCCATACTCTTTAGCAGGGCCAACGTTACCGGTAGCAGACTGGGGTCTATTCGGATCAATGGTGGCATTGATTCGACCAATCCTGTTGTCAATGTCTGAATAAAAGACGCTGCTCGAAATCACGCCTGCATCACTAGGCAGTCGATATTCCAGTTCGGCTTCATATTGCCAGTTTGTTTCAGGTTCCAATTCAGGATTCCCAGCGAATCCATCAATATCGCGATCTTCCTCGTTGGCAGTGGCGGCAAATGCTGAAAAGCTAAGTTGGGACACGTTTCGAGTGATTGTTCCTCGGAAACGGAAGTTGTCAGCAAAATTGTAGCGGTAATCAAAAGTGGGGCGCCAAAATTGAAAATCTCGAGTCTTACTAACTATTCCAGATTGTGATATTTCGGAGTTCTCGAAAACGACACTGCTCTCCAGTGCGCTCTTATCATTGATGGTCCAGTTGTGAAAAATGAAGCTTTCGTGCCGTTCTTCTTCAACCCGAGTGCCACTATTGGATGCAGACTCGTTCAAGGCTAAGCCTCCAAACTGTTCAGAGACTGGGCCAGTACCCGACCGGTTGGCAATGAAAAGAGCGGAATCTAGCTGTGTTACGGCTCGCTCAAATCCTACACGGAGTGAATGATCTTCAGTGATGGTAAAGTTGTAGTTAGTCTGCAAGATAAATTCACTGCGTTCACTCTGCGAGTCTATAAAAAGATTCTTGCTTAATGGCTCGCTAATGGGTTCAGCAACAAATCTTTCCCGGACAAAGTCTCGAGTTTCCTCATTGGCAACGAACAGGAAAGCGAGGCGTGAGCCGTTCAAAAAACTATACTCGTAGTCTCCACCCAGTTCCCAACTACTTTCAGCATTGGCAAACTGTTCTTCCTGAGCGCTAAGGACCGCAATGTTGTCCTCAAAATCTACAAAGTCACGACTGACGAAGCGGGGGTACTCACTGTCTCCCAGCTGAGCATTTAGTTGCATGCGATGTGCGCCGATGCCATAACTCAAATTCGCACTGAGACTTTGTTCGTCCTGCTCGCGAATGTCTTCTTCGAAAAGCGTGCCTAATATGTCACCCGAGGGTGATACACGAACTTCCCGATCATCTCGGTTGATATAGTTTGGTCGATGTTCGATATTGAGCAGTGCCTGCAGCTCTCCGAATTGCGCAGACCAGCCCAAGCTGCCCCCAACCTCATAAGTATTGTCGTGACTTAAGCGCTGGACGAGCTGGACTTGTGTGCTAGAGCGAGAAGGCACCTCACTGGTAACAATGTTGATGACTTCGCTGGCTCCGCGCACATTCAGTGCGCCTGAAGTATCACGAATAATCTCGATACGTTCGACTTCAGCAGCAGTGATCCGATCAAGTTGGTCGCTAGCAGAATTGTCTTTTCCAGCGACTCGTTGGCCATTGATGAGTAGGTTGCCGCCTGTACCAAGCCCACGACCAGCATCACCGCCGAAATCGCCACCTCCACCGATATTAATTCCAGGTATTCGGGCTAACATGTCATTAGCAGTGATAGGATTGAATTGAGCAAAGAACTCGGCGCTATAAACGACAGTCGAATCTGTAGTTCCCGGATCGACGTTTCTGACGCCATCCCTGTTTGGCGGGTTGGCAGCAGCTTCATCGATAACTATGGGTGCCAGAGCTTCGTTAGCGGAATCTACTTGTGCGTTTGTAAAACCGGGTGATAGCAATATCATTGAAGCAACGGATATCCGATATGCGAAAGGAAAGAAAATTCTTGCCATCAGCCGTTTAGCCTTGCTGTTTGAAAATTTGGAGTATGGGAGTTTAGTCATTGATTTGCATTCCAGCTCAATAATGGACAAAGCGAACACAGTCAGTCGGGCACCAGACGCATTATGGAAGCAAGCTTTTCACATAATGATTAAGACAGAATTATGGGGAAACACTTATCTCGCGGTCTTTCCAGAGTGCAGCTAGCTGTTAATCTTGTGATAATTTTTCTAGTGTAGGGTCACAAGTTTGCTCCGGGAATTTTTAATTAGAGCTCAGGTAACCATTGATGCGACTGCTGATAGTCGAGGACGAACAGCGAATAGTAGATGTTTTGAAAGATGGGCTGGAAAGCGCAGGTTTCATCGTGGATGCAGTAAATACAGCAGCTGGCGCAAGGAATGCGCTCAGAGACGTACCCTATGATGCGGCGATACTCGACCTGGGCCTGCCGGACGGTGATGGGATCGAAGTCCTGAAATCAGTACGCAGTCACGGCGTACAAATACCAGTGCTTGTCCTTACTGCCAGAGATGCAATTGAAGATCGCGTGTGTGGGCTTGATGCTGGAGCGGATGATTACCTGATCAAGCCATTTGCTATTCAAGAGTTGGTGTCAAGGATCAAGGCGCTATTGCGGAGGCCAGGGGGCGCTCTGGGTGCGGTATTAGAGGCAGGAAATCTCGCCTTTGACACGATCGGGAGAGAGGTCACGGTCTCAGGGAAACCCTTTAATCTTTCCAGACGAGAGCTTTCAATTCTGGAGATTCTGCTCAGAAGGTTTGGCAGGGTAGTGCCGAAGGACATTCTTGAGGAGAAGCTATATGCCTTCGATCAGGAACCTGAGTCCAATGCAGTCTCGGTTCATATGCATCACTTACGGCGCAAACTAAAACACGAGGCAGCCACCGTGGAAGTACATACGGTGCGCGGTATTGGTTATCTGCTGAACGATCAATAGCTATGAAGATTTTGCAACCTGGATCACTGGAACTACGATTAGCCCTACGGTTAGGGGCTGTATTTCTTGTTGCAACGATTATGGCAGTGGGCCTGTTCTTTTATCTGGGTGATCGCACCGCAAGCTCCCTCACTCGGCAGAACCTGTTTGCTGAAGCAGATGAGTTGGCGCTGTCCATTGGCGACGACCGTCCAATCATGGGGTTCGATCAATTGGTGGATTCTGGTGTGATTGAGCCAACTACGGCATATGTGATCAGAGACCAGGAGGGCAACTCCCTAGCGTTTTCAGATGCGGGGTTCGAAGCAAGTGTTAGAGATGTTTCCTGGTCTCGTGGCAGGGCGCAATATTTCACAGTCGGTGAAAACAATGGCCAGGCTCAGGCTTATACGGGGCTTGCTACACGCGAGAACAGCGGGCGAGGGCTGGTCACGGTAATAGTTGCTGAGCCATATAATCCGGAAAATGCAATTCTGGACAAGATGCTCGATGAGTTTGCAAAAACTGCTACCTGGATCATCCCGATTTTTATTTTGATAACCTTGGTTGTTGGGGTGGCTGCAATTCGTGGTGGCTTGAAATCTTTGTTGGAAACATCTGCGCAAGTCGCGAGTATTCAACCAGAGAGTCTGTCTGTGCGCCTTGAAACGACGGGTCTTCCTTTGGAGATTGCGTCAATGGTGGCAGCGTTTAACCAGGCTTTAGACCGAGTGGAAGAAGGATTCGAAGTTCAACGCAGATTTACTGCGAATGCTGCGCACGAGCTGCGCACACCATTGACCGTCATCAGTGGTGCGTTAGAAAACTGGAGTGAGCAGGTTGATACGACAGCGCTGAGCCGGGATGTTGAGCGTATGAATCGCTTAGTTAACCAACTCCTTCAGGTAGCTAGGCTCGATAGTGGCATTCTGGATTTGTCAGAGGAGTTCGACTTGAATTCGTGTGCCAAAGACGTCGTGCAGCATATGGCACCTTTAGCGATAAACAATCAGCGGACTCTGGCATTTAAAGGTACAGAACAACCTCTAAATATTCGAGGTAGTAGACCAGCCGTAGAGGATGCCCTCCGGAACCTGATCGAGAATGCGCTTATTCATACACCCATGAGCACAGAAGTTAGTGTCATAGTTACCGAGGAAGGGCTAATCGAGATTCGAGACCAAGGCCCAGGTATTGACAGCGCCCATGGTTCTCGCATTTTCGAACGCTTTTTCAGATCGCCCACGAATAAGTCTCCGGGTGCTGGCTTGGGGCTGGCCATCGTTTCAGAAGTCATGAAGCAGCATGGCGGTACCGTAGAATATTGCAACTGCCCTGAAGGCGGCGCTTGTTTCTACATGAAATTTGGCGCGTCAAGTTAACCAAGTAGCATTCCTTAGAAAACTCATAACATAACCTTAATGTTCTGATGTCAGGCTAGGCCTATCTTCTTTTACCAGATAAGCTATCTTTAAGGATATACACATGAGAAAACTGCTACTAGGTCTAATCACTGCTCCACTGCTGCTGTCGACATCACTGGCCAGCGCACAACCTGAATACGTAACCATTGAGATGCAGATTGATGTTTTCGCTCCAGTCAGCCAGGTCTGGTCGGTAGTCGGGGACTATTGTGCTATCTCGGAGTGGCTGGATGTCGATTGTGAGATTACTTCTGGGGATGGTGGAGTCGGTACGGTCAGGTCACTTGCTGGGGGTAGGATTACTGAAGTGCTGGTTGCCCAAACTGATCGATCCTATGGTTATGCTCAGCCTGCTCCAGAAGACGGATTCTACAATTTTTATCATGGCAATCTTGCGGCGCGATACGTTAACCAAGGCGCTTCGCAATTAGTGTATACACTGATGTTAGATGTTTCTAATTTGCCCGATCAAGAATCTAAAGATGCAGATATCGCTCGGAGGCGACAGATGTTCGAAGGTGCGCTTGCCAAGATGAAGGAATTAGCTGAGTAAGATTGAGGGGGGCTTCGAAATGGTCTCGCAACAGATGCTCTGGATCATCGAAGCTGTCAGCGATTAAATAAATAGGGACAGATTTATTTTCCGGCAAAGAGATGGCTACACCGGGGCGGAATAATCCAAACAGCCTTTGGGCTGTTTGTCCCCTTCGGGCTTCGCGCTGGCGCGCTCGTAGCTAACTGCTTCGCAGTTGGTCGAACCAGATTGTGGTTCTCATCCGGCCACTAAACCCCATACATAAAAAAGCCCAGCTTGTGCTGGGCTTTTTTATGTATGGTGCCCAGGGGCGGAATCGAACCACCGACACGAGGATTTTCAGTCCCCTGCCCCACCACTAAGCTTTCAGCAGTTTGCTTATGGCACAAACCCGACCATCGTTCTCGCTGTAGAACATATTTGCAGATTAATTCAGCAGGTCGTATTTCCGCAGATAACCCCGCAGCTGATGGTAACTAAGATTCAAGAACTCGGCCGCCTTCTTCTGATTGAACTGGTTCTGTTCCATCGCCTGATTCAATAGATTTATCTCGAACGCCTGTACTTCATTCTTGAAATCGAAGGAATCCGCGCCGGACAAATCTGGAGCTGCTACGTTGTTCTTGGTGCTCGCACTCGAATCATCGTCACTAACAGGTCTGGCACTCGCCTTCAGCCTGTAGGGAGACTCGAAGGGGTTAAACACGAGGTGGTTTATATGCCCATCACCGTTCTGATAGACCGCACGCTCGATCACGTTCTTCAACTCTCGAATATTTCCCGGCCAGGAATATTTGCAGAGTGACTTCTCGATCTTGTCTGAAAATCCGGCGAAAAATTCTCCGCCGATTTCCTTCACCATGCCTACGGCGAAGTGTTCGGCGAGAATCAATATGTCTTCTGCTCGCTCTCTAAGCGGTGGCAGGGTAACTACATCGAAGGCGAGTCGGTCCAGGAGATCCTCTCGAAACCTGCCCTGCTTCGCCAGGTCTGGCAGATCCTCGTTGGTCGCCGCCACGATTCTTACGTCTACCGAGAGTGTCTCATTGCCCCCCAAGCGTTCGAACTCACCGTACTCTATAACGCGAAGTATTTTCTCCTGCACAGCCATGGCAGTATTCGCCAATTCATCCAGAAACAAGGTGCCGCCATGTGCTCGCTCGAAGAAGCCTTGTCTCTGCTTCGTAGCGCCGGTGTAGGCCCCCGCTTCGTGGCCGAACAGCTGCGCCTCGAGAAGGGTCTCACTCATGGCCGCGCAGTTGATCTTGAGGAAGGTCTGCTCCCAACGCCCCGAGAGATAGTGAAGGCGTGCCGCGACGAGTTCCTTGCCGGTGCCACGCTCGCCAACGAACAATACTGGCTTGTTCAGAGGGGCCACGTGGGAGATATGTTCCTGCATTTCGAGGAAGCTGGCAGATTCGCCAATCATCCTTGGGGCTGAATTCTGTTGTGACATAATAATCTTTAATATCAATTAGTTATAAAACAAAACTTGGCGACACCCCAGCACTAGAGACTGAGCCCGCTCGGAGCGATCAGGAACCGATATGGGTAGTGAAAATTACCATTAGTTAAGCTATTTAGCTATAAGCGCCAGAGTCTCAGCGAGGGATGAATTTTATATCTAATAATATCAGTGAGTTATATCTTTCAAATTGTTGGCACGCTATCTGCTAAAAAGTAACTAAGCCAGCCTTTCTGTTGGCGGTTGAGACTAACGCTAGTCGAGGTATCAGCAATGAGCATATTTAATAGACTGTCTGACATTATCAATTCCAACATCAGCTCCTTGTTAGACAAGGCGGAGAATCCGGAAAAGATGATTCGCATGGTAATTCAGGAGATGGAAGAGACTCTGGTTGAGGTTCGCAGCGGTACTGCCAAGGTTATCGCGGAGAAGAAGACCCTGAGTCGTCGCGCCGAACAGCTGAAGAAGCAGGCGCAGGATTGGGAGAGCAAGGCCGAACTCGCGCTTTCCAAGGGTCGCGAAGACTTGGCCAAGGCCGCCCTCATGGAGAAATCCAATATCAGCTCGAGTGTCGAGATCACCGAAAAAGACCTCTCCAAGCTTGACGAGACGCTGGATAAGTTGAGCGTAGAAATCGAGCAGCTGCAAGCGAAGCTAAACGATGCGCGGGCTCGCCAGAAAACGATTGTAATGCGCACTACGGCGACCGAGTCCAGGCTCAATGTGAATAGACAGCTACACAGCTACTCTATTGACAATGCCATGAACAAATTTGAGTATTACGAGAAGAAGATCGACCAGATGGAAGGTCAGATGGACAGCATCCACATTGAGAAGCGTGGACTGCAGAGTGAGTTCGATGAACTCGAGAGATCAGAGTCCATCGACAAAGAACTTGAGAACCTGAAAAACAAACTTAAAGACCAATAGGCTTACACGATGGGCATATTTGAGTTCATTATATCGATTGTGGCGATGGTACTCGGTGCCGTTACATTCTGGATATTATTGCTAAGGAAAGGCAGACGCTCTGTTCGTATCGAGCCCGATGGCAAGTACAATATGGGCGAGCTATCGGCAATGGCCGAATCGCTGACTGAGCGCATCGACATACTCGAATCGATACTGGATGCGGAAGTTCCGGATTGGAGAGAACAGAATGAACACGGGCACGAGTAGGCTTAAACTAAATCGACGCCATGGCCGCTGGCTTGGAGTCTGTGCGGGCATAGCCGAATGGCTGGACGTTCCGACAGTTCTGGTTCGCGTCATCTTCGTTATCTGTGTTATCTCCTGGCCCACTCTTATCATCGGATACTTTCTGCTCTATTTTTGTCTCGACAAAGATATAACGCCAGATAAGATGCGAGATTACTTCAAGAGTGCCAGCACCGCCGAGCGCTTCAAGAAGCTCGACTATCGCAAGCCGATCTATCGTAACGAACGCAACAAGCGTGTTGCCGGAGTATGTAGTGGCATAGCGGACTACTTCGAAGTCAGCGCATTTGCCGTTAGAGCGGTCACGCTATTCTCCCTCTTCCTATTCGGCCCCTTCACATTCTGGGCCTATATAATTTGTATCTTCGTCTTCGAGCCCGATCCTCACGTGGAGCCAGGAAGCCGCAGCGAGCGACGCGCAAAAAGGAAACAGCGCAAGAGCTATGTAAACGAAGAATATTCCCATTTTGCCGATGAAATGGCCGACGACATGGCGGACCAACTGGCGGACGAGGCCTATGTCGAAGTTGCCACTGCCTTCGAGAGCGCGAAGAAGAAGTTCGAAAAAGAATTCCAACGAGATGACGGCGGCTCCGACAATCAAGACTCAAGCACGGCCTATACGCTAGACACATGTACAGAGGTCTACAATTCCATGGAATTGCGCATGCGCGAGATCGAAGCCTTCATGACCTCCAAGAAGTTTCGCCTGCACTGCGAGATCAACCGCATCTAGCCACGGGGTCTCAGAACGCCGGTTTTCCCGAGACCCTTAAAGCAGTACACTAACGCACCTAAGCTCGCGGCCACCGAGGCGCTGCGATCAACCCGCGGTGCGATCAATGAAATTTTGTCATCAATGTGCAGGCTCTCTAATTCTTCGCATCCCCGAGGGCGATGACAAACCTCGGCACTGCTGCAGCAGCTGCGACACCATCTTCTACCTCAATCCCAAGAACGTCGTCGGCACAGTGCCATTTTTCGAGGACAAGGTATTACTCTGTAAACGCGCCATCCAACCACGTATGGGAAAGTGGACCTTGCCGGCTGGTTTCATGGAGAACGGCGAGTCCAGCCTCCATGGCGCGATTCGGGAAACGCAGGAGGAGGCAGGCGCGTCGGTGATAGTGCAGAGCGATAGTCTGTACACCCTATTCAACCTACCCAGGATAAACCAGGTATATATGTTCTTTCGCGCCGAGCTGGCGAATCTCGATTTTGCGGCGGGTGTGGAATCATTAGAGGTGGCATTGCTTACCGAGCAGGAAATTCCCTGGGATGAGATTGCTTTCCCGGTGGTGAAGAGCACGCTCGAACACTATTTCGAAGACCGACGACGCAATCAGTTCCCCGTGCGCATGTTCGATGTGCATCATGCCGATGACCGCAGTATAACGACCAATCTGATCAGCGATAGCACGGGCGAATAACTAGCCTGAGCTAAACTCCACTCAACTGTTCGATCAGTTCGTTACGAACGACCGAGTACGCCACCTCTTCGTAGGGATGTGATTCTTTCAGTGCTGCGATTGCCGCAGCAAGGCATTCTTCACTACATACCATTTCCACTTTGTATTCACTCAGGGTTTCCAACTCGCCCTGATTTCCCCTGAAGGGATTACTGCCAGCACCGGGACGGTACTGGCCCTCACCGAGGACCTGCCATGCACAGCAGTCGTAGTCACCGACTTTGCCTGCGCCCACCGCAAACATCGCCTGCTTTACTTGCTGCAGCTGCGTCTGTGGTACGTAGAATTCTATCTTGAACAATGGACTCTGGCTCATTTCGACTTCGCGACCTTGGGGGTGTTCGACTACCTCGATAGAAAAAATCTAGACAAACCATTTTCTCGCGTTACGAAACATGCGCATACTCGGCGCATCTTCTACCCAGTCTCGAGGGTGCCAGGAGTTCTGACTGGCACGAAACACACGCTCAGGGTGAGGCATCATAATCGTGACACGACCGTCTTCACTGGAGATGCCGGCAATGGCATCTGGGGAACCATTGGGATTCGCCGGATAGCGAAGCGCATCCTCACCGTAGTTGTCTACATAACGCAGTGCAATGCCATTCGACGACCGAAGGCTTTCCATATCGGTGTCACTCGCGAACTCAGCCATTCCCTCTCCATGGGCGACTGCCAATGGGAAGCGAGAATCTTCCATGCCGGCTAGGAATGCGGAGTTACTCGATTCGACTCTCACCAGACTTAATCGGCCTTCGAATTGCTCCGAGCGGTTTCGCACGAATGTTGGCCAGTTGTTGGCGCCGGGAATTAATTCGTGTAACAGCGAGAGCATCTGACATCCATTGCATACGCCAAGACTCAGAGTGTCCGGGTTAGAAAAGAACGATGCGAATTGCTCTCGTAGCTTCGCGTTAAACAGAATGGACTTTGCCCAACCTCCCCCTGCGCCGAGTACGTCGCCATAGGAGAATCCACCACAGGCCACAAGCGCATTGAACTGATCAAGACTCACTCTGCCACTAATAAGGTCTGTCATATGCACATCGATAGCATCGAAACGGGCGCGATCGAATACTGCGCCCATCTCTATCTGGCCATTGACACCTTGCTCGCGTAGAACGGCAACACGGGGCCTGCTTTCAACATTGATATAAGGCGCGGTGATATCGTCATTCAAGTCGAAACTCAGAGCAATTGAAATACCCGGATCCTCGGCATCGAGAATCTGATCGTATTCTTCAGTCGCGCAGAGGGAATTGTCTCGTAGACTCTGCATGTGATAACTGGTGGCAGACCACTTGCGCTGTAGCTCTACCCTCGCCTGAGAGAACAGCTTCGTCTCCCCGAGAGAGATTTTAATAGTGTCTTCATTGCCCAGCTTGGCAATTTCGTGCACACAATCGCTCAATCCATAATCATCGACCAATTTCATAACAGACATTAAATGTTCTTGTGCAACCTGTACGACCGCACCTAGCTCCTCACTAAACAAGACGGGAATCACGGAATCAATATTTGCGATCGGATCCAGCTGAATATCGAGCCCACAGTGTCCGGCGAAGGCCATTTCGACAAGCGTCGCTAGCAGACCACCATCGGAGCGGTCGTGATAGGCCAGCAACAGATCCTCGTTACGGCATTTTTGTATTAAGTTGAACAATGCCAGCAAGTCCGAAGGCGTATCCAGGTCTGGAGCGGCACCGCGCATGCGCGAGTAAACCTGTCCGAGGGCGGAGCCCGCCAGTCGATTTTGACCCCTGCCGAGATCGATGAATAGTAGAGTGCTGTCGCCTCTGTCTGTCTGTAGCTGCGGCGTGAGGGTCTTGCGAATATCGTCAACCTTTGCAAAAGCGGAGATAACCAGCGATAGCGGCGCCGTATTGCTGCGCTCGCTTCCACCTTCATCCCACACCGTGCGCATGGACATCGAATCCTTGCCCACCGGGATACAGATGCCTAGCTGAGGGCAAAGATCCATCGCTACGGCCCTCACCGTTTCGAATAATTTCTGATCTTCGCTGCCGTGACCTGCCGCCACCATCCAGTTCGCAGAGAGCTTTATATCTCCAATTTTTTCTATTGAAGCGCTGGCTATATTAGTAATGGATTCGGCGATCGCCATGCGACCAGACGCGGCCGCGTCGAATAGCGCCAGTGGAGTGCGCTCGCCCATGGCCATCGCTTCCCCCGTATAGCCACTGTATGCGGTAGCGGTAACCGCCGCGTCAGCAACGGGCACCTGCCAGGGACCTACCATCTGATCTCGGTGTACGAGACCGGTGATAGTGCGGTCACCTATCGTGATGAGGAAATTCTTACTCGCTACCGTAGGCAGCGTCAGCACACGGTCAATAGATTCAGCTAACTGCAGGTCTGACGTATCAAAGGCTGACTCCGCCAGCTTGCCCGACTTCACGTCGCGATGCATCTTCGGGGGCTTGCCGAAGAGAAGCTCCATGGGTAGATCGATAGGGCTATTGGAAAAATGAGAATCGTCGAGACGTATATGCTTCTCTTCCGTCGTCTCCCCCACTACGGCGAAGGGGCAGCGCTCGCGCTCGCAGATGGCATTAAAGATGGCCAGCTGCTCCGGATCTACTGCTAATACATAGCGCTCCTGCGCCTCGTTGCACCAGATCTCCAGAGGCGACATCTGACTCTCGGCATTGGGAATATCGCGCAGATTAAACACACCGCCGCGACCGCCGTCTTTCACCAGCTCGGGCAAGGCATTTGACAGGCCGCCGGCGCCTACGTCGTGAATGAACGCGATTGGATTCGCATCGCCGAGCTGCCAGCACTGATCGATGACCTCCTGACAGCGCCGCTCCATCTCAGCGTTCTCGCGCTGAACCGACGCGAAATCCAAATCTTCGTTTCCAGAACCGGATGCCATAGATGAGGCTGCGCCGCCGCCGAGTCCGATCAGCATAGCCGGCCCGCCCAAGACTATGAGTTTAGCGCCGACTGATATCTCGCTCTTTTGTACATGGGGCTCGCGAATATTACCGATGCCACCGGCGATCATGATCGGCTTGTGGTAACCACGCACCTCCAACTCACCGGCCTCATTTTCGACACTCATCTCGAAACTGCGAAAGTAACCGCAAAGTGCCGGCCGGCCGTATTCGTTATTGAACGAAGCGCCACCTATTGGCCCCTCCAACATGATATCGAGTGCAGAGGCAATATGAGCGGGTTTACCTAGCTCTGCCTCCCAGGGCTGCGAGAAACCGGGAATCTTCAGGTTGGAGACGCTGAATCCGTTGAGGCCAGCCTTTGGTTTAGATCCGGTGCCAGTAGCGCCTTCGTCGCGTATCTCGCCGCCGGAGCCGGTGGATGCGCCGGGAAAAGGTGCAATCGCAGTGGGATGATTGTGGGTCTCCACCTTCATCAGGATGTGTACAGGCTCTTCGACGAAACCGTACTGTTTGGAAACCGGCTGGGGAAAGAACCTGACGCTGTCATGGCCCTGCATAACGGCGGCGTTGTCAGAGTAGGCCGATAGCACCCCCTCTGGCGATTGCTTATGGGTATTGCGGATCATGCCGAATAGGGAATGCTGTTGAGGCTTCCCATCGATTGTCCAATCGGCGTTGAAAATCTTGTGCCGACAGTGCTCCGAGTTCGCCTGGGCAAACATCATCAACTCTATGTCATTCGGGTTTCTGCCGAGCTCAGTAAACTGCTCGAACAGATAATCGATCTCGTCATCGGCGAGCGCCAGCCCCAGGTCTCGATTCGCCGCGCTAAGCGCATCCCTACCTGAGCCCATTAGGTCAACGGATGCCAGCGGCTGCGGCTGGGCGTGGTTGAACAGAATTTTCGCCTGCTCGGTTTCATCAAGCACGGCCTGGGTCATGCGATCGTGCAACATGTCATCCAGCGCTGCCAGGTCCGATTGCTGAAGTGGCGCGCTGAGCTGCACAGTGAAAACCGTACCGCGCTCGACCCGATCTACCTTGGCCAGGCCACAATTGTGCAGAATATCGCTAGCCTTGCTTGACCAGGGCGAGATAGTGCCAGGCCGCGGTACGACCACCCGTGAAAGAAGCATATCTGGATCCATACCATCAATGCTTGAGCTAAAGCTTGCACCGTAATGCAGGAGCGCATGGACTACTTCCAGATCACGCTGATTCAGATCCTCAGCGCAATCGAGGAAGTGAACAAATTGTGCGCTGAATGCTTTTACCTGAGGGAATCTGGCTTGGAGGTTGGATAGTAATTTTGAAGATTTGAAAGCAGAAAGAGCTGCCGCTCCCAACATTACTCGCATCGGTGGTATCCCAATTTGTGGCGCGAATAGCTTGGGCTAGACCGCTATTTTATGGAGCCGCAATGATAATAGATTTGGATTTTGAATTCAGGAAAATGTGGAGGATTTAGTCGATTTATTCAGACGAGAAACATACTTATCGCTACTCGGGTTTGTAGCGCCCATCTTCCTTGGAGACGATCTCATGACCTTCTTCGTCTTCCACCCAGAAATCCACATGGGTAAGCGTGGTAATGTCGTGTCGAGCATCATTGAAATGCGGTGTTGCCATGACAGTATAGTTTTCGCCGGCCCGAGCATTGAAGCGCAGAGTGCGGCTAATTGTGTCGCGGGTTCGAGAATAATCCACCATCGCCGGCGCCAAGCCACGCAGACTACCTAAATCCCAATAGAAATAGACTCTGATATCGTGGAAACCGGGAGCTATTTGAATGGCACGGTACTGATCGCTGTTGGTAACGGGTATGTCGTCGACCTCTATGAAGCGAATGGTATCCAGGTAGCGGTTCAACAGCTCGGTGCGAATGAAGCTTCCCCCCTGAACCGTGGCGAGTTGCATATCCTGCCGCGGGTCGCCGAAGTAAGCCTTATAGGGTGCCGGCGCGGCGCATGCTGCCAGAAAAAGCAGTAGCGTTGAAATCAGAACTGTTTTACGCGCAGTGGTCATAGATAGTACGTTGCCTTTCAAGTGGGCAATCAGGGATTGTTTTATACAAGTTGATCTCAGTTTTGGCAAGTTAATTGCCCTTTCGCCTGCGTCTGAAGAAGTCCTGCAACAATATGGAGCATTCTTCAGCCAACACGCCGTGGGTTGTCGTTATCCTGTGGTTAAAATGCTCCGCCTCTGGCAATGAGGCCCTGCTTACTATCACTCCTGCCTTCGGTTCAGTAGCGCCGAACACGAGTCTGTCGATTCGTGCATGAACCATCGCCCCAAAGCACATCGTACAGGGTTCGAGCGTAACATACAGGGTAGTACCCGGCAGTCGGTAATTATCTCGAAATTGTGACGCGTTTCGTATGGCAACGATCTCAGCGTGCGCAGTTGCGTCGCAGGTCCGGATTGCTTGGTTGAAACCGCTTCCAATTATCTCGCCACCACTGACTACCACGGCGCCCACGGGCACCTCACCCAGGTCCGCCGCCTGCTGAGCGAGCAGCAGCGCTTCGCGCATCCAGCGCTCATCCGTGGTGATCTCTGACTCTGAGTCGATTGTCATGTCTACTTAATTCGCCCTCGTCGAGAAATAGTTTACCAAATAGAGCCCCAGCGAGACGGCAGGCCCGATACCGAAGGCAAACATTAGAGTGCCCAGACCGACTGTGCCGCCCAATAACCAGCCGAGCATGACGACGGTAATCTCGATTGCCGTGCGCACCCTCGCCACGGGGAGATCGCTCACCCGCTGCAAGCCAGTCATCAGGCCGTCGCGGGGCCCTGGGCCCAAGTTCGCGATCAGATATAGCCCGCTGCCGAAACCGACGAGCAGGATCCCGATCGCCGTTTCAACGACCTGCAATGCATAGACATCGGTCTTCGGCAAATAAGGCAGCGAGAGCTCAATTGCAATTGAGATGATTACAGCATTGAGAATCGTGCCTATTCCGGGAGTCTGCCGCAAGGGAATCCAGAGCAGCAATACAGTGAGGCTGGTCAGGAAGGTAGCAACACCGATGCTCCAGCCACTGAGTTCGGAGAAGCCCTGAGACAAGACCGTCCAGGGGCTATTGCCAGCTCCTGCTGCGATCAACAATGCCTCGCCGACGCCGAATATCGTAAGCCCTACACACAGTATAAAAAGTGTTAGCAGTCGTGGACGGAAGTTCAGAGCGTGATCGGAGCTCCAGGAAACACTGGGCACACTTTTAATCGAAAACACTTTCATGATTGGCTCTAGAGAGTGGAGTTTGGATAAATGCCAGGCAATTGGCTTGCCAGCATGGAGGCATCGTTCAGTTTGCAATAGGTATATAGCTGAATGAAAAACTTTATTTGTTCTTGACTAGAATTCCGGGAAGCTGACGCTACAGGGGCACCTTTCTGCATTTAGCACTTACCTTATTTGGGTCCGATCGAAAGAACCCATTTTTTAGTGAAGTTCGCGGCAAATGCGTGTTCATACCTGCTAAGACTTTTGTATTCAAGAATCAGAAACTGACTATGAGTAACTCGAGTAATATAGAACGCGAAATGGAGCCCCTAAGCCCAAGTTCTTTTATATGTGCTCATATTAGAGATCGCTTCCGTAAATTCAATCCATAAATGAGTTTTCTACACCTATACGCTTTCTCCCTAACTGTCGCAACACGGGAATTAAGTCAATAGTTACACAGTGTTAAAGAGTTATCCGTCAATCCTATCGACAAATGGGACATCGTTTGCCATCGGTGTTCATGGGTACAATTCTGGGACTTTCAGCCAATTTCGCAAGTATCCACTCACTCAATCACCCGTTCGTGTCTTCTGAAAATCAACAGGGTGCCGGGGTATTCAGCGTCCTGGCTTCCTAAACACCTTCTATCCGCCCCCTGCTTGACGGCCACTAAACTGTGCTCTTCTGTGTTTCGTTTAGAATTCATAAACTCCGCCTGCAGAATTCGCTTGTTAAGTCACTCGGTGGCTGGAGTTTTCTGAAAATTCCAACTTGCCGTCAGAAATAGGTTTCTTTAGACCGCTGGCCATGTTTACCTACCAATCTCCTCAATCATTTCTGCAGCATAGCGATCGAAAAGAGCTTGCCCAAAATGAGCAGCCCCCTCCACAGTTAAATGGCCATCATCCCAAATCATCACGGGATCAAACATATCGCATTCTCTAAGATCTAAATCACAAAAGAATTCCAACTTCTCAATATAGGTGACATTAGCAAAGCCCTCTATATTGGCTGCCAGCGCTTCGGTATGAGCCTGCGAGTCAGTTCTAATATTATCGAATACGAATCGCTCCATATTATGGATATTCTTCCTTGCGGCTTGA
>CAXBLN010000028.1:0-27584 GCA_963976555.1 uncultured Gammaproteobacteria bacterium | reverse complement strand
ACGCTCAGGAACTAAACTTATTACTGCGATACGCCACAGACATTATGAACCTCTCTGCTGACTGGTCCGCACAAACGCAATTAGGCGAGACGAGCATGCGAGCACAATTGAGCGTCCGCCTCAGGGGAGGCCTCCTACCTCTGTACCTCAACGTTGAGGCGGTGTTAGTAGAGAGTGGAAACCTGCTCACACTTGATGCACTAAGTGTGGGAAAACTTGGAATTCCCGATAGGTTCTTACAGTTCACATTGCAGCGTCTTCAATCCAACCTCGCCTCGGGTAACATGGCCTACCTCGACTTCAGCGAATTAATCAATAACATCGAAAGAGTCGAACTCACTGAACAGCAGATGACTGTGGCTCTATTATGGGACCCTCAACTTATCGGTCGCATAGGCAACCAGGCGCAACAACTCTTTATTTCTGATCAAGACCAACAGCGAATCATCGACTACTATGAAGTGATATCCAATGTCGCTGCGACGGTACCCAGCAACATCCGCGCAGTATCAATCAATGCTTTTCTGGCTCCCTTGTTCGCTGTCGCAAGGGAAAACTCATCGGCAGGAAGCGATCCTATCGCCGAGAATCGCACTGCTTTTCAGACGCTGGCTGTCTATCTAAATCAAGAGTCCATAGCTCAGCTTATCGGCAGCGAAGCCGCTGCGAATATTGAAACTGCACCTTTTATTGAGGTGCGATTACAGCGGCGACAGGATCTCGCACAGCATCTAATTTCCAGCGCCGCCGTTACCGCCTCAGCTGGGGCCGATCTCGCCCAGATGCTGTCGACCACCAAGGAAGCCTATGACGCCCGCTATCGTTCGGGCTTCAGTTTTTCCGACCTCACCGCAAACAGCGTCGGTGTCACCATGGCCGAGCTGTCCACCTCCAACCCCGCGACGGCTAGAATCATGCAAGAGCGTCTGGCAAACCTCGTTAGCGAGTCGGACTATATGCCGCAAGTAGGCAATAATCGGGACGGCTTGTCTGAAACAGACTTCAATGCGATGTACACTGACAGGAACAGTCCGGTCTATCAGCAGCGACTCGCCGATATACAGACCTCGATTGAGGGCCGTCCGCTCTTCTCGGGACTGATTCCCTAAACACTCAACTCATCGAATGATAGAAGACTAAGGCGGTTCCAACTTGGATCAACTCAATTCCAGTCAGTTGCAGGAACTGCACTCGCTCCTAATGGCCGCCAGGGTGAAATTAGAACAGCAGTTGCAAGATGGCGCAGCAGCCACCGACGTCGTCGTGCTAGATCAATCCACTGTTGGCAGGGTTTCCCGAGTGGATGCCATGCAACAGCAAAGCATGGCAGTTTCGACCCTAGCTAGCGCGCAGGCGAGTTTGCGCGAGGTTATTACAGCCCTAAGACACATCGATGAAGAGAGATATGGCTATTGCAGCAACTGCGATGAACCGATCGAATTCAAGCGACTGAGAGTGCAACCCCAGGCCAGCCATTGCCTTAACTGTCAGGATCAACTAGATCAGGCCTAAGCTAAGCGTTATCATGAGCTTGCTGGCACCTCGTGACTTCCAATACCACCAGTGCTGGTGTATAAAACCGCCTGTATTTCCTTCCCTGAAACCACTTGAGCCCCAGCATGACGAAAAAAGGCTTTAACACCACCAACCTGCATTCTGATCGCAGAGACAATCCGGAGCATGGCGTTCTACATAAGGCCATTCACCCGTCGGTGGCCTATGGCTATGAAGATGCGAGAGAGCTGGCTGAAGTCTTTCAGGGTAAGCGTGCAGGCTACAACTACGGTCGACAGTTGAACCCTACGGTTACCGCCTTGCAGAACAGAATCACGGCGATGGAAGATGGCATCGCTACCGCCGCATTCGCGACTGGCATGGCTGCTATCACCTCCACAATGCTATCGCTGCTCAGAAACGGAGATCACATCATCTCCAGTGCTTTTCTCTTCGGTAACACCAATAGCCTATTTGGCACACTTCAGAACCTGGGCATCGAAGTCAGCTTCGTCGATGCAACCGATGTGAGTGAGGTGAAGTCTGCGATCAAGGAGAACACGCGCTTGGTCTTTGTCGAGACCATAGCGAACCCGGTTACGCAGATCGCAGACCTCGCTGCCATCGGCCAACTGTGTAAGACAGAAAACCTAATCTACTGCGTCGATAACACGATGACTTCGCCGCACCTATTCAGACCTAAGTCTGTTGGCGCCAGATTCAGCGTAAATTCCCTGACGAAATACATCGGTGGTCATGGCAACGCGCTAGGCGGCGCCATTACCGACACAGGCCTGTATGACTGGACAGGATTCGCGAATATCTTCGACAACTACAAGAATCAAGATCCTCAGCTATGGGGAATTACGCAAATTAAGAAGAAGGGTTTGCGCGATATGGGCGCTTCGCTTGGACCCGAGGCAGCGCACCATCTCGCAGTAGGTTCCGAAACGCTAAGCCTGCGCATGGACAAAGCTTGCAGAAACGCTCAAGCCGTGGCCGAGTTCTGTGACGGACACCCTAAGGTCAGGCAAGTGTACTATCCAGGACTACCAACTCACCCGCAGCATCAGCGGGCCAAGGAATTGTTCGGTGGTTTTGGTTCAATCATGAGTATCGACCTCAACGATGGCGTCGACTGCTTCGACCTACTGAACGCCATGGATAACATAGTTTCATCGAGCAATCTGGGCGATACACGCACACTCGCCATTCCCGTCGCGCATACAATCTATTTCGAGATGGGCGCTGAGCGTCGAGCATCCATGGGTATCGCTGACTCAATGATTCGCTTCTCCATAGGCATCGAAGAGCTCGAAGACTTGCTCGCCGATTTCGACAGGGCCCTGGCATGATAGTTCAGGCATCGAGATAACTATGATCAGCCTAATTAGTGTAGACGAGATCGAAGAAGGTACGTCCAGGGGTATAGAACTGGACAATCACTATATGTTTGCGGTGAAGAAGGACGATCAGCTGTTTCTGTATTGGAACCGCTGCCCGCATCTAGGCACGCCGCTGGAGTGGGAAGAGGATAAGTTTCTCGATGCAGACGGGGCGCTAATTATCTGCTCAACTCACGGCGCACTCTTTCAAATCGAAAACGGTCGCTGCCTTGCTGGGCCGTGTAAGGGAAAACACCTGCAGACGATTCCTTTCATCGTGGACAACGGCATGGTGATGGTAGAAGAGTCGGCTCTGCGAGTATCGACCCCGCTGCAGTAAGCACTCTACACTAACTAAGGACATGCTAACTGAGAATCACAGGAAGCTGCTCCCGTAACTCTATCGAGGATCCCGCCACATCAAATTCCGCGCGATACGCAAACACCTCCACTCCTTTAGAGACAACCTCTCTCAGCAAGCGCCCGTACTCGGGATCAATGTCATCCGCAGGCTCTAGTCGCTGAATACCACTGTGCTGCACGCAGAATAACAAAACCGCGCGATGACCCTGCTGACACATAGTCAGCAATTCCTGCAAGTGCTTCTGACCGCGACTGGTTACGGCATCAGGAAAACTGCCGAGGCCGTTGCCCAAACCCAGGCTCACATTTTTCACCTCGACATAGCAGCTAACGTCCGGCTCTCTAGCTGATCCCTCGAGTAGCAGATCGATGCGACTCTTCTGCTCGCCATAGGGAACTTCTGTTCGAATGACTTCGTAGCCAGTCAGAGCATCGATGCGCTCCAGGCTAATCGCCTCATACACGAGTTTGTTCGCCAAGCCGGTATTGATTCCCACGATGTGCTGCCCATCCACCTCCACCAACTCCCAGGTACAGGCGTACTTTCTTTTGGGGTTTTCCGAGTCCGTATACCAGATTCTGCTACCGGGCTCCTGACAATTTTTCATCGATCCCGTGTTAGGACAATGGATGGTGATAGCCTCGCCATCGTCCGTCGTAATATCGGCTAGAAAACGCTTGTAGCGCTTAACGAGAGTTCCTGCTTTTAGATACTTCTCAAGCTGCATAGATAAATACTCGGGGCTTATTGGCGTGAACGGGTGCTTGCTCCCTGCAAAGACTATGCTCTAGGCGAGCGCGGCTCGAAGACGCTCTACTCCTAACTCCAAACTGTCCATGTCAGTAGTGAACGCCAGACGAACATGAGTCCTGCATTCGAAGTCGCCGAAGTCTGTACCAGGCGTCAGCGCAACGCCATGCTCCTCCAGCATGATCCGGCAGAACTCCTCGCAGTCATCGGAAAACCTGGAGATATCTGCATAAATATAGAAGGCTCCCTGAATATTGTCCGAAAGCTCGAAACCGATATCTTTTAGTGCCTTAGAGAGGAAATCCCTGCGCAGCTTAAACGCCTGGCGCCTGGATTCGAAAACCGCCTCGGCCTCAGGAGTGAACGCAGCCAGTGCAGCATACTGTGCGATCGAGGACGCCGAGATATACATATTCTGAGCAAGGATAGTTGCCATCTCGACATAGTCATCCGGCACGACGATCCAGCCCAGCCGCCACCCGGTCATGCCGAAATATTTAGAAAAACTATTCACGACGAATGCAGACTGGTCTATCTCCAAAACACTTGGCAGGTCGTCAACGTAGTGAAGGCCGTGGTAAATCTCATCGACCAATAAATGCTTCCTATTTGTCGACGCCCATTCACAAGCAGCCTCGAGATTCGCCCGTTCAAGAATAGTTCCTGTGGGATTGCTCGGAGAAGCCAGCCATAAACCGCTAGTGTTCGCTGTGCAATATTGATCCAGTTGCGCCGGGCTTGGCTGAAAGTTTTGCGCAAGACCTACGGGTATCAATTGCGGCTGTGCCGACATCATATGAATAAAGTTGCGCACGCAGGGATAAGCTGGATCGCTGAGTAACACACCATCGCCTGCTCTCACTAATAGATTTGCCAACAGACTCAGGCCGCCACTCGCGCCGGGAGTAACGAGGATTCGCTCAGGATTTACATCTACAGAGTATTTAACTTTGTAATAGCTGGACAGCTTTTCTCGCAGCTGCAATAAGCCCGAAGCGGCCGTATATTTTGTCAGGCCTGCGTCCAAGGCCTTCTTCCCAGCGTCGATTATCGGCTGTGCCGATGAGAAGTCAGGTTCGCCAACTTCCATGTGCACTATTTTGGCGCCCTCAGACTCCAATTGCTGCGCCCTTGCCATGACTGTCATAACCCGAAATGGGTTCACCTTGGCGAGTGGTCCTTGATCTGCATTTCGACTACTTGACATGATTCAGGTTCTGCTCTGAGACGGGGCTTTGCGCGCGAGCCATTATAGTAGATCGAATTTGCACACATCTAGGGTTAAATAGCGAACCTGCCGATCCATGATAACTACTAATTTTTATGGCATACCCACTAAGAATCTGGTAGCTTACCCAGCTTTCTGAAAATTGCACTTTTCGAAACGACAAATCAGAGCAAGAATCCAGTATCGAACTCCGCTTGGAGATTCCCAGTAGAGTTTGATTTATCATTGAAAATTCCTTATCTATGCGGCCAGCCTGCCCAATAGCTTGCGAGCCATTGCATTTGATAAGTAAATAGAGAGGCATTAGCGATCATGTCCAGTACTCAAAGCTTAGAATCACAACCGGTTCTAAAGAACTTCGTTCCGTACAAGCCGAAGAAGAACGAAGTGTACATGAACGAAAAACAACGCGAGCACTTCAAAAAGATCCTGCTCGATTGGCGCGAGCAATTGATGCAGGAAGTCGACCGTACCGTGCACCATATGCAGGACGACGCGGCTAACTACCCCGATCCCGCCGATCGCGCTACTCAGGAAGAAGAATTTAGCCTGGAACTGCGCACGCGCGACAGAGAGCGCAAGCTCATCAAGAAAATCGATAGCACTATCGAACTTATCGCTCAAAATGACTACGGCTACTGCGATTCCTGCGGAATAGACATTGGCATTCGTCGTTTAGAGGCTAGGCCTACAGCAAACAAGTGCATCGACTGCAAGACACTGGACGAAATAAAAGAGAAGCAACTCGGCAGCTAACTTCTCATCCGGGTCGCTTCGCGCTTATCAAGCCAGCGCGTAGCGGCCTTAATACGTTCGAGTCAACTCCCCGCCTCAGCGCTAGCATCTTACGAGAGAGAAAGTCGGACCGTTCCGTACTAAACTGCTACTCATTATGCCAAAGCCAACTGATCCTCAAAACGAGACGGCCCCTCAGCTGGACTATGTCGGTCGCTTCGCGCCGTCACCCACTGGACCATTGCATTTCGGCTCGCTGCTCGCGGCACTTGCAAGCTATCTAGATGCACGCGCAAATAGTGGTAAGTGGCTCCTGCGTGTCGAAGACCTTGATCCTCCGCGGGAACCTGCTGGCAGCGCCGAACTCATTCTGGAGCAACTGCATGATCTCGGCATGCACTGGGATAGTGACGTGCTATACCAGAGCTCTCGTCTCGATGCCTATGCACAGATTTTAGAGCAGCTGGGGGATGCTGGCTTATGCTATCCATGTGATTGCACGCGAGCTCAGATCAGGGCGATGGGGAATGTTTACGATGGCTCCTGTCGAGACCGAATCAGCACGCCGAATAAACCCTACGCGATTCGATTGAAAGCTGACGCTATCGAGATAGGCTTCGAGGATGCGATTCAAGGAAAGTTTTCGCAACGACTCGCAACCGATGTGGGAGATTATGTCCTGCTGCGCAAAGACAAACTATTCGCCTATCAACTGGCCGTTGTGGTCGACGATGCATATCAAAAGATTACGCACGTTGTTCGTGGCTGGGATCTCCTCGACTCTACGCCACGACAGATTTATTTACAGCAGCGGCTTGATTTAGATCAACTACACTACGCGCATATCCCGATTATTGTAGACGAGCTCGGGCAGAAGCTGAGCAAGCAGGCTTTTGCGCCATCTATCGAAACCGGCAAAGCAACGGACCTTTTAGTTCAAGCTCTACAACTACTCGGTCAGTCGCCGCCTGAGGAATTAAAATTGGAAAGTCCCAACTCCCTCTTACAATGGGCTGTACTGAACTGGGATGTGAAGTCTGTCCCTAAGGTTCGCAGCATTGCCTATGATTCATAACCCAGAGTCGACGGCCACTGTTGGCTCTGGCCATAGACTTGCCGAGGCGCTCCTTATAACATCCGGCAAGCGTCGCCACTCTCAGGAGAGTCTGTGTACATCCCTCGATCTATCTTAGTACTACTTCTTATTGTCTATCTGCTCTTCCTGCTCAGCGTAGATTGGATCAATCAGGCAGATGGCGCCTGGTATCGCCCGTTTATCGTCGGCTTCCTAGTCATCGTCGTTGCCAGTTGGGCACATCGCGAACAGAATTCCGATGAATTTTGATCTAAGCACCATTATTGCTCTCGGTAGTGGCTATCTTGCCCTGCTGTTCGGCATCGCCTATGTCACGGAACGCGGCTGGATCCCTGCGAGAATCGTGCGCCATCCCATCGTCTACGTACTCTCACTGGGAGTGTTCGCCAGTGTCTGGGCCTATTACACCGCCGTGGGAAATGCGCAGCGAGATGGCTATGGCTATCTAGCCAGCTTTATCGGAATCTCGCTAGCATTCCTGTTGTCTCCGCTACTGTTGCGGCCATTACTCGAACTGACACGCACCTATCAACTGAGCTCCCTAGCCGATCTCATGGCCTTTCGCTATCGCTCTCCCTGGGCTGGCACCGCGACCACCTTCGTCATTCTCATTGCAGTTATTCCGCTTATCGCCCTACAGATCAGAGCAGTAGCCGATACTGCTTTTTTACTATCTCCCGAGACCGTTCAGAGCTTACTCGCGGTAGGATTCTGCGTCGTCATAACGCTGTTCTCGATCTTGTTTGGTACGTCCAGAAAAGTCGGACGCACTCAGTACGACGGCTTGGTCATGGCGATTGCCTTCGAGTCTCTGGTTAAGCTCATCGCCTTTCTAGGCGTAGGCGCCTTCGCCGTCTATGGCGCGTTTGGTAGTTTTGGCGAACTTGAACTCTGGCTTGCCGATCAGCCCGAGTTATTAGAGAGCCTTAAGAATACCGATTACTTTTCTTCCTTCCATGTTATGGCGCTACTCTTCTTTACTGCGGCCGTGGCCATGCCTCACATGTTCTATGTAACCTTTAACGAGAACAATGGACAGCGAGCGCTGGCATACGCTAGTTGGGGCGTCCCTCTGTATTTTCTGCTGCTGAGCCTGCCAGTACTTCCCATACTCTGGGCAGGACTGCGCTCCGGCAGTAGCGTACAGGTAGAGTATTTTCCAGTAGTGATCGGCGCGGCATATGACTCACCTCTTATTAGCATGCTCGCCTATCTGGGCGGGCTGTCTGCGGCCAGCGGCTTGATCATCGTTATCACTCTCGCACTTTCCAATATGTGCCTGAACCACCTGATACTTCCCATCTATCAACCAAAGGCAAACGAGGACATCTATCGTTGGCTTCTCTGGAAACGTAGAATTCTCATAACCACCATAATATGGCTTGGGTTTCTTTTTCACTATCTTCCCAGCGAACAGATTAGCATTCAGGTCATAGGCATCGTTGCCTTTACCGCCTGTTTGCAGTTCATGCCGGGCATCGTCGCCATATTGTATTGGCCGGAGGCGAACAAGAAGGGTTTCTTGTGGGGGCTCAGCGTCGGCGTTTTTATCTGGTTCCTTTTCTTAATGCTGCCGCTTCTGTCGGAGGCCGACCCACTCACTCTCGTGTCGATCAATTGGCGAGAGATTACCGCCCTCTCTCTCATCAGTAACTGCATCGTATTCGTCGCCGTGTCGCTCATGAGCAGCAGCAGCGACGAAGAAAGAAGCTCCGCCGACGTTTGCACGCTGGATACAATCAAGCGCCGAAAGCGTAGCGGCCTGGTCGCGAAGTCACCACGGGATTTCGTAAAGAGCCTTAGTAAGCCTCTAGGTGAAAAAACGGCAAATCGGGAAGTAAGTCGAGCGCTGAGGGATCTGAATATCTCGGAGGAGGATCGTCGCCCCTACGTGATGCAACAACTACGAGGAAGACTTGAGGCTAACCTTTCCGGATTGCTCGGCCCCTCGATAGCGAGGGAAATTATCGATGGATATCTTCCCTTTAGCATCGTCTCACAGCATGGCAGCTCTGACCTTAATGTAATCGAGAACCGCATCGAAGCCTACCGCAGCAATCTATCGGGCATGGCAGCCGATCTCGACAACCTCAGGCGCTACCATCGACAAATTCTTCTAGACCTACCTTTGGGAGTCTGCTCGCTCAGCATCGAGAACGAGGTCCTAATGTGGAATCGGGCATTGGAGCAATTCACCGAGATAAGCAGCGCCGATGTCATAGGTTCACAACTGACGGATCTAACAGAGCCCTGGCTAAGCCTGCTTAGCAATTTCATCGATAACGACACCAATCATTCCTACAAGTATACGTTCGAGCTGGAAGGCAAGAAGAAGACTGTCAATCTTCACAAGGCACTGATTGAGCAGACGGAAGACCCAAACTCCATGCACGAGGGAGTCATCGTGCTTCTTGAAGACATTACGGAAACAGAAATTCTGGAAGCGGGGCTCACTCACAGCGAGAGACTTGCTTCGATAGGCAGACTGGCAGCTGGCGTCGCGCACGAAATCGGCAACCCGATTACCGGTATCGCATGCCTGGCACAAACCATTCGCGACGAATATGACGATGCGGAATTGCTAAACCTCGCTACACAAATCGTCGAACAGACAGACCGCACTTCGACAATACTGCAATCGCTAGTCAATTTCGCGCACGCAGGAACAAGCAAGACCCAATATCAAAGCGAAATCGTATACATTAGTGAATGCATGTCACAGGCGCAAACTCTGGTCTCGCTCGATAGAAAAAGCAAAGACCTCTATCTGCGAATCGATTGCGACCCCGAAGCAAAAATTCTCGGCGACTCTCAACGGTTATTGCAAGTGCTTATCAATCTCATCAACAACGCGCGTGATGCCAGTCTGGCTAACGGCGAGGTGCTGTTACAGGCACGGGTAGTTGAAGATTATGTCGAGATAGCAGTAGTCGACTCGGGAATCGGCATACCTCTGGCTATAAAGGACCGAATATTCGACCCCTTCTTTACTACAAAAGAGGCGGGAGAAGGCACGGGTCTAGGGCTCTCTCTCGTATTCAGTATAGTTGAAGACTTGGGTGGTGATATTGATATAATCAGCCCGGTAGGCGAAGGCGCAGGCGGTACGCGGGTATTGCTGCGATTTCCCTGCTACCATAGTGATTCTGCTGCCGATTGAGGCCTGCAGAAAACTGGTATAGACATTAACTGATAAGTAGTCAAATGACAGAATCAAATCAAGTTCTAGTAGTAGAAGATGAAGTAGTTATTCGAACTGCCTTAAAGCGATTACTTGAACGACATGAATATAAAGTAAGCGAAGCAGGAACCGTCAAAGAGTCGCTAGAAAATTTCGACATGGACGAGTTCGATGTAATTATCAGCGATCTGCGCCTACCCGGAGCACCCGGAACCGACTTGATCAAGGCTACTACTACGCCAGTTCTTATCATGACCAGTTATTCCAGCATCCGTTCCGCGATCGACTCTATGAAACTTGGTGCTGTCGACTATATCGCCAAGCCTTTCGAACACAGCGAACTAATTGAGTCAGTCGCCAAAGTCATTCGCGAGCACCCCAAGACTACGCGCAAATCTGATGCCAGCGCCGGCGAGTTCGAGCCACCTGTACATGGAATGATCGGTAGCTGTCCCGAGATGATGGAGCTGTTCAGGCGAATTCGCAAAGTCGCTCTCACTAATTCGACCGTCCTTATCAATGGCGAATCGGGGACGGGAAAGGAATTAGTTGCGCGTGCTATTCACAACCTAAGCAGCCGCAATGAGCAGGAGATGATCTCCGTTAACTGTGCAGCGATTCCCGAGAATTTAATCGAGTCCGAGTTGTTTGGGCACGAGAAGGGAGCTTTCACTGGCGCAACTGCCACCAGAACCGGATTGGTCGAAGCGGCTAATCGAAGCACCCTCTTTCTGGATGAAATTGGCGAGCTTCCGCTTGAAGCGCAGGCCAGATTATTAAGAGTCCTTCAAGAAAATGAAATTCGCAAGGTTGGCTCCGTACAGTCTAAGAAAGTAGACGTCCGGCTCGTCGTTGCAACTCACCGCGATCTCAAGCAGTTAGTGGTTGACGGATTATTCCGCGAAGATCTCTATTATCGCATCAATGTGATGACCCTTCTGATACCTCCGCTAAGAATTCGCGGCAACGACATCCTCGAATTGGCAGAGGCCATTCTGCAACGCACGTGCAAACGACTTAAGTCGAAAATGCTTACGCTGAGCGAGGGTGCCAGGCAGGCAATTTTCAGCTACGGCTGGCCTGGCAATGTTCGCGAACTGGAAAATGCGATCGAACGCGCTGTCGTGTTAGCAGAGGAAACTGAGATCGGCGAAGAGCTTCTCGCTATCGATAACGACGAGAAGAAACTCAACGGACACAACGGCGAAGTGGAGAATCAACTAAGCCCCGCCGAGCCTGTAGAAGAGCTATCGCTCGAAGATTATTTTCAGCGCTTCGTGCTCGAGCATCAAGATGCCATGAATGAAACCCAACTCGCCAAGAAGCTGGGCATCAGCCGCAAGTGCCTGTGGGAGCGCCGCCAGAGATTTGGCATACCGCGGAAGAAAAAACACGAAAGCTAAAAGCTCGATAGTACCCCAAACCAGGCCTCTCGCTGCTGGATTAGAATTTTGCCAATCTGTTACCGCTACCCTTCTTCCCAATAAACAGGGAATATCCGTAACAAAAATAGGGTTTTAGAAGTGGAATGCTAAGCCCTAAAAAGGCAAGGCACTGATTAATAAGAATATTTACAGCTTGGCACAGTAAATGCTTTATCTATAGGAATAATAACAATAAACAATAATAATAAATCTTAATAAAAACAAAAATAGCATTGCTGAGTTAATAAACTAAGGTTAGTGCACTAAATAATAAAAGGTCGGGTTGTTGTCTGGGTACGGTAATTGCCGTCTAGCTTCAAATACACCACCTAAACACTTATGCAGTACCGATATGGGTGCGCAATTCAACAACAATAATAAAACTAAATAGCAAAAATAATAAAAGCTATTAGCTTCCTACGGGGGGTGGTATTCACCCCCTAATAATATCTTTCCCTATTCATCCTCACTGGCAGCAATTCCCTATTCTTACCGCTGTGTGCCTTTTGTTTTCGCCTGTTACGTGTATCATGCCGATTCATGTTGAGCATCCCAACCCTGATAAAAGGCCTCATCCGCCGCATCATTCCAAACACTCCTGCTTCCGCAGTTGAACCTCTTTCGAATAAACGCCGTGAAAAATCTTCCTCTCCCAACAAAACCAAGCATCGAAACAGAGAGCGAAGCTCGGTGAACAAGTCTGCTAACAGAGCTGCGCTAGCCGGCATTGAAAGGGCTACCGTCATAGAACGCGATCACCACCCTATCTCGCGCAAGCACATTTCGCCGAACGCAGTGAAGGTGCTCTACAAGCTAGCCGAGGGCGGGTATCACGGATTTCTGGTGGGGGGTGGTGTGAGAGACCTACTGCTCGAGAAGCGCCCGAAGGATTTCGATATCGCGACCGATGCATCTCCCGAGCAACTGAAGTCATTGTTTCGCAACGCCCGCATCATCGGCCGCCGATTCAAGATTATTCACCTGCGATTCGGCAGGGAAATAATAGAAGTCACAACTTTCCGCGCGCCCCATGACGCGGACAACAAAATTGCCGATGACGTGCCAAGACGCCGCATTCAGAACCAGTCCTCTGCCCATTCCACCTCCGGCATGATTCTTCGTGACAACGTCTACGGCAATATCGATGAAGACGCCTTGCGCAGAGACTTCACGATAAACGCCCTCTATTACACAATCGATGGCTTTCGCATACTCGATTTCAGCAGCGGAATAGACGACCTGGAATCGAAGCAGATTCGCATGATTGGCGATCCCGCCGAGCGCTATAAGGAAGACCCGGTAAGGATGTTACGAGCAATTCGTTTTGCGGCGAAACTCGGCTTCACGATCGAGCCCTTAACAGAAAAACCAATCAACGAACTCGCTTATTTATTGGAGTCGATCTCTACGGCAAGGCTATTCGATGAGACGATTAAGTTGCTGTCAGGAGGAGATGCGGTAAAGACATTCGAATTGCTGCGCCGCTACCGGCCCGGCGACTACCTGCTAGCCCCTACTCTTCGAGCGCTTGAAAAACTCTCCCCAGGACCTGCCAGCAAGCTTGTGGATCTGGCACTCGAGAACACTGACTCAAGACTAGCCGAGGGCAAGTCTGTTACTCCAGCATTTCTGTTCGCGGCATTGCTCTGGAGCTGCGCATGCAGGCGCGGCAATCCACCGAGGGCAATCAGCAGCAACTCTTCGAACAGGCGGCGCAGGAGGTCCTGATGGAGCAGATACAGTACACAGCCGTGCCTAAGCGATTCACCATAGCCGCTAAAGAAATATGGAATCTACAGTCGCGACTCCTACGCGATAACAAACGCAGCGTCGAGAGCGCTTACAATCATCCACGCTTTCGAGCTGCCTATGACTTCCTGCTGCTGCGCGAAGAAGCAGGAGAAGACCTGGGCGGCCGCGGAGCTTGGTGGACCGAATTTCAACTCGGCAACCCAGAACGAAACATCGAGCAGCTTAAGAAAGAAAGCAAGCCACCCAGGCGCCGCCGCCGTCGTAAACCGAGTACAAAGACAGAAGGTTAGGGAGAGAGTTGCCAGGGGCTACGGGCGCATGACGCCTTACAGCAGTAAGCGCCAGACTCCCGCAGAGAGGCTATAGACTTGAACAGAGGCTCCCAAGCAAAAGGCGATTTTAGCAAAACTGCTCCCCGCTATATCGCAGTCGAAGGTCCTATAGGTGTCGGCAAGACGACGCTAACGAAGCGACTCGCCGATACCTTCAACTACGAGCTATTGCTGGAGAAGAGCGAGGAGAACCCATTCCTCGACCGCTTCTATCAGAACCCGAAACAACATGCTTTATCAACGCAGTTATTCTTCCTGTTCCAGCGCGCAGGTCAAATCCAGGAAATGCGTCAAAATGATCTGTTTGAACCCATAAGGATTGCCGATTTCTTGATCGAGAAGGACCAGCTTTTTGCTCAGCAAAATCTGGAACCTGATGAATTCGAACTCTATCTTAACGTCTATCGTCACCTCACCATCGACGCTCCCGTGCCCGACCTGGTTATCTATCTGCAGGCACCGACCAATATCCTGCTCGAACGCATTCAGAGACGAGGTGTCGAGGCTGAGCAGCTTATTGAGCGTAGCTATCTTACCAACCTGAATGAGGCCTATACTGAATTTTTCCATTACTACGACAGATCGCCACTGCTTATCGTGAATAGCGAAGACATAGATCTGGTGAACAACGACGACGACTATCAGCAACTAGTCAAGCAGGTCATGTCCATTGGCGCTGGCACCACCTACTTTAATCCTCGTCCCTCCCTAATCTGACAAGACCTCCAAGGCAAGAGGGCTTGAATACTGCCATCGCTCGCCTTACTATCCCCTACCCGACAATTTGAGCAGATCAATTCGACCCGGAGCCATGAGCACACACGCAAGCACACCGAATGTCACACTGACTACGCTATTTAACATCAAGAAGCGTGGTGAGAAATTTGCCTGCCTGACAGCGTATGACGCCTGTTTCGCATCCATCCTCGGCGAAGCTGGAGTCGAGGTGATACTCGTCGGCGACTCATTGGGCATGGTGCTACAAGGTCACGACAGCACCCTACCGGTTACGATGGATGACATGATCTACCACATGCAGTGCGTGAAGCGGGGCAACCGGGGCGCCCTGCTCGTGGCAGACCTGCCCTTCATGAGTTATGCATCCGAGACGCAGACCCTGGAGAATGCAGCCGCACTCATGCGCGCGGGAGCACACATGGTGAAACTCGAGGGTGGCGCATGGATTGCGAACACGACTAAATTGCTTGCGGAGCGCGGCATCCCCGTCTGCGCGCATATGGGTCTGACCCCGCAGTCGGTCAATCGAATCGGCGGCTTTCACGTACAGGGACGCGACACCGAACAGGCCGACGCAATTATCGCAGAGGCTAAGCTATTGGAAGAAGCCGGCGCCAGCACCCTGCTTCTGGAGTGCGTACCGCGCAGCCTCGGCAAAACTGTTACAGATTCTCTGGGCATTCCAGTCATTGGCATCGGTGCCGGTCCCGACACCACCGGGCAGATCATGGTATTGCACGATGTGCTGGGCGTCTCTCCGATTTCACCCAAGTTTGTAAAGAATTTTCTCCTGGACACCAACAAAGGGATTCCCGGCGCTATTGAAGCCTATGTACAGGCAGTGAAATCACAATCATTTCCCGCCGACGAACACTGCTTCAACTAGCCCGAGACAAGATGCAGACTCACAAGAAGATTAAGGACCTGCGGCAGATCATTAGAAATGCGCGGGCGCAGGAAAAGTCCATTGCGTTGATTCCTACTATGGGCAATCTGCATGAAGGTCACCTGCAACTCCTAAAGCAGGCCCGAGATCGTTACGACTTCCTGGTATGCAGCATCTTCGTCAATCCTCTGCAGTTCGGAGCTAACGAAGACCTTGACGCCTACCCAAGAACGCTGGAGGCCGATCGTGAAAAGCTGCGTGAAGTAGAGTGCGACTGCCTCTTCGCGCCGTCGGTGGAGGAAATATACGGCGAAAATTCTGATCAGCAGACCTCCATCAAGGTGCCAGGCCTCACAGAAAACTTCTGCGGTAAAAGTCGTCCCGGGCATTTCGACGGCGTGGCTACCATTGTGACGAAGCTATTCAATATCGTACAGCCAGATGCCGCCTTCTTCGGCTTGAAAGACTATCAACAATTTCTAATTATTCGAAAGCTAGCTAGTGACCTCGCATTCGAAGTCGCGATTCACGGCATCGAGACCCATCGTGAAAAAAGCGGTCTGGCCATGAGTTCTCGCAATCACTATCTAAGCCCCGAGGAGAAGGAGCAGGCTGCCAACCTCTATCGCTGCCTGCAAGCGAGTGCCGAGCAGGTCGCCAATGGCAATTTGGCCTTCAAACAGTTAGAGAAAACAGCAGTAGAGGACCTGGCACAGGCTTCTCTACAGCTAGACTATTTTCAGATTTGCGATGCCAACACGCTGCAGCGTGCTACAGCGAATACCCAAGACTTCGCCATTTTAGCCGCCGTGCTCATTGGCAAAACGCGACTCATAGACAATATACTTTTCCAACGCCCCTAGGGCGCTCGCTGATTTTCCACGAATTACCGCCAGCACCTCGCAACCAGCGGGCTGCAAGGCCGGTCGGTTGCCCGAAATAACTCAATGAGGCATACTAATTGCGCACTATTTTCAGAGCCGTGGGTGGGATAGAGCCCAGATATAGCCGAACTATTTCCAATCAAACTGGTGAGATCAACGCCACATTCACCAAGCCACATCGCTGCAATCAAGGAACCAACCCATGTCAGAAGACAAGAGCTATCCAGTTTCAGAGTTCACCGATTCCAAAACCTATCTGAACAAAGACAGCTTTCATGAGATGTATCAGCAATCCATCGAAAATCCGGACGACTTCTGGGCAGAGCAGGCTGGCAAGTTACTCTACTGGCACGAACCCTGGCAGAAGGTCTGCAGCGGCGATTTTTCGAAGGCGGAATCAAAATGGTTTCAGGGCGCGAAACTCAACGTCGCCTACAACTGTATCGACAGGCACCTGGAGCGACGCGGCGAACAAACCGCCATCATATGGGAAGGCGACGAGCCCGAAGACGACAAGAGTATTAGCTACCGCGAACTTCATCTTCAAGTCTGCAAGCTCGCCAATGCGCTTAAGACGCGCGGTGTAAAAAAGGGTGATCGTGTCTGTATTTACATGCCCATGGTCCCGGAGGCGGCCTATGCCATGCTTGCCTGCGCACGCATCGGAGCCGTCCACTCTGTAGTATTTGGCGGATTCTCTCCGGAGTCGATCAAGGACCGCATACTGGACTCCGACTGTCAGGCCGTCATCACGGCCGATCAGGGTGTGCGCGGCGGGCGCACGATTCCACTCAAGGCGAATGTCGATGAGGCACTCACGCAGTGTCCCAACGTTCACTCAGTTTTCGTCGTACGTCGCACCAATGCCGATGTGCCCTGGCATGATGAGCGCGACGTCTGCTACTACAAGGCTACGGAGGCCGCAGCAGCCGAATGCGAACCCGAACTCATGGACGCCGAGGACCCTCTCTTCATCCTCTATACATCAGGTTCCACCGGAAAACCGAAAGGCGTGTTGCACACAACTGCAGGCTATCTGCTCGGAGCAAGCATCACCCACAAGTATGTGTTTGATTATCACGAGGGCGATATCTACTGGTGTACAGCGGACGTAGGCTGGGTCACCGGACACTCCTACATTCTCTACGGACCCCTGGCGAATGGCGCTATAACACTCATGTTTGAAGGCGTGCCCACCTACCCCGATGCCTCTCGCTTCTGGCAGGTCATCGATAAACATCAGGTAAACATCTTCTATACTGCACCCACCGCTATCCGCGCTCTCATGGCCGCTGGCGACGAACCCGTTAAGAAGACCTCACGTTCCTCATTACGATTGTTAGGATCTGTAGGCGAGCCGATAAACCCGGAGGCTTGGGAGTGGTACTACCATGTTGTCGGAGATAGCCGCTGCCCGATCGTCGATACCTGGTGGCAAACCGAAACAGGCGGCATCATGATCTCTCCTATTCCCGGGGTGAATGCTCTAAAGCCTGGCTCCGCAACCATACCCTTCTTCGGTGTAAAGCCGGCGCTACTCGATGCCGATGGCAAGGAACTCGAGGGCGAAGCGACGGGCAATCTCGTTCTATGCAACAGCTGGCCCAGTCAGATTAGATCCGTATATGGTGATCATCAACGCTGCATCGACACCTACTTCACTACCTATCCAGGCTATTATTTCACGGGCGATAGCGCCCGTCGCGATGCCGATGGCTACTACTGGGTAACTGGCCGTGTCGATGACGTGATCAATGTTTCCGGCCACAGATTAGGCACGGCCGAGATCGAGAGCGCCCTGGTATTGCACACTACCGTCGCCGAAGCGGCAGTCGTTGGTTATCCTCATGACATCAAGGGACAGGGCATCTACGCCTATGTCAGCCTGATGAACGGCATCGAGGCCACCGAGGAGCTGCGCGCAGAACTTCTCAAGTTCGTAGCCAAGGAGATCGGGGCCTTCGCGAGGCCGGAGGTCATTCAGTTTGCTCCGGGCTTACCGAAGACGCGATCGGGCAAGATCATGCGGCGCATTCTGCGCAAGATCGCGGCAAACGAACTCGAAAACCTCGGCGATACTACAACTCTCGCCGAGCCCACTGTGGTCGAGCAATTAATTGAGAACAGACTGAATCGCTAGTACTCCGCAATCTCACACTTGATATTAGGAAAACCAGAATGGCACAGAAAGAGCTAGGACAGACAGGCATCAAGCTCACGCAAATCGGACTAGGCTGTATGGGGCTTTCTGAATTCTACGGGCCGCCAACGGAAGAAGCCGACGCCATCGCACTCCTGCATGAGGCCATAGATCTGGGCGTCGATCATTTCGACACCGCCGAGGCCTACGGTGTGGGCAGGAACGAGAGCCTGCTGGGCAAGGCATTTAGCGATAGGCGCGATAAGGTTCGCATCGCCACGAAATTCGGCTTCGTCCGCGACCCGGACAGCGGCGCTTCTCAAGGACTTGATGGCTCGAAGGAGAACTGCAGGAAAGCCGCCGAGGGTTCGCTGCGTCGACTACAGACGGATCACATCGACCTTTACTACCTGCATCGAGTCGACCCTAACACTCCCATAGAAGAAACCGTCACCGAGATGGCGAAACTCGTCGAAGAAGGCAAGGTTGGTGCGATCGGCTTGTCAGAAGTATCCGGCGCTACACTGCGGCGAGCACAGGCCATTCACCCCATAAGCGCTGTGCAATCGGAATATTCCATCTTTAGCCGCGAGATCGAGCAAGATGTGCTGCCGGTCTGCATAGAAACAGGCACGAGCCTGGTCGCTTACTCGCCTTTGGGGCGCGGCATACTAACCGGCAGCTTCAAGCGCGATAGCAAGATATCGGAAACCGATTTTCGCGGATCGATGCAACCGCGATTCAGTGGCGATGCCTATGCTGCCAACCTGGCACTTGTCGACAAGATACTCGATCTCGCAAGCTCGCTGAATGTGACTGCCGCCGAGATTGCCCTAGCCTGGGTCATCGCGAAACAGGATAACGTTCTGCCAATCGCCGGCACCACCAAGCTTGCCAACCTGAAGACCAATATAGCCGCAATGGAGTTGAGTCTGGATACCCAGACGATCGCGGCTTTGGATGCTTTAGCCGATCAGGTCGAGGGCACGAGATATAACGAGGCAGGCATGACGGTAGTGAACGCCTAGCCCTGACTCTCACGGCGACCAGACAATGGCTGCCGTGAGTTGCAATAAGTGGTTACAGCCGCTGTCTAACACTGATAGTTGCCCCAGTTCTGTGTAAGATTAAGCAGCGCCTAACGGTCTGAACTAACATGTTCTTCTTATCATGCACTCCCAACACGCAGTCTTGCCATGCCATCCCGACCTAAAATTCAGTTTAAACCAAACAGTTCAGTGCTAGTCACGCTGGTAAGAAGGCTATTAGCGCTGTTCCCGTTGACCCTGCAGGGACTAATTACCCTGCTCCTTACAGCCTACGCCCTACGCGTGTATGGCTATGGCGCCATGGACCTGGTGGTTTTCTCGCTCGCGATCTGTGCGCTCGCCATCCTTATTTTCAGTCTGTTCTGTTCGGTAATCAGCGGAGTTTTCATTCAGCGACGGATACGTAGCAGCCTCAAGCAACAGGAGAATGCCATCGAACCGATAAAGGTAGAGGCGGGATATCCCAACGAAACCGGATTTATATTGCCCGCGCTCAACTATTTTCCGCTGGTGAAACTCAGCTGGAAAATCATCTATCCCGACCACGTCGAGACACGAGTCCGCGTTTCGCAAGGGGGAATTCTCGTCGAAGAGATGGTCCCCGACAAGCGCTGCAAGACCGAGCATATTACACGCCTGTTTACAGTCTCGGACGTGCTCGGATTCTGTCGTTATTCCTGGCGCGAGCAACAGCATATCTCTTGCACGGCGCTGCCCCGAGCCAATACCGTAAAGCCGCTGCCACTGCTGCGCTCACTGACAGCGGAAGACGGCATACCTAACCCTTCCGGCGACCCCGATGGCGATCGCATGGAGATCCGTCGCTACGTGCCAGGGGACTCGGTGCGCAACATCATGTGGAAGGTGTATGCGCGCAGCAGACAACTGAACGTACGACTGGCCGAGAAGAGTGTATTTCACAGCAACCGAACCATCGCCTACTTGCTGAGCAGCGACAATGACGAGGCCGCCGCTGCAGTTGCCCGTGTCGCACTGGAGAGTGGCGCGCTTGGCGACGATTGGGCTTTCTCAGCGGATGGCTCACAAAGCCCTGCTCAAACTCTGCCCGCAGCACTGGATGCCATAGCGAAATCCAGAGCTATTGAGACAAAGTTTAGCTATGGTCTAGATAATTTCATCACCCTGGCTGCGGGCCAGGCTGGCGCGCATTGTATTGTATTCGCAGCAGCAGAGTTCGCACCCTGGTTCGAGCACCTGAAAACAACCCTATCCCGTTTCCCGGGTCGGTTCTCCCTGGTACTCGCAACCGATGGATTCAAGGATGCGCAGCAAACCAAGCTGTGGCAACGCCTCTTGCTGCAAGAAGAGGCATCGAGTCCCGTGGATCGGGATTCCGCAGGTTCCAGAGCCGAATTGCTTAAGTTATTGACCGATCTGGGGCAGCTAGTAGAATCAACCGTAGTTGTGGATAGAAAGACTGGACTGAGTTTCGATCAGAATCTGAGAAAAGTATAACTCATTGATTATTAATAATTTTTAGAGAACGCAATGACCATGGAACACACTAGCAAGGCAGGGACGACTCAGCATTTTCTGCCGACCAGCCTGCGCGCGGCAATTATCGCCAGCAGTTACTGGGTTCTAAGCCTGTCACTCACCGTCGTCAGCGGCTCGGTTGCCTCCTTCATCGGCTGCCTTTTCGCTTGCTACCTGATCGATATTGGCATTCATCGTGCTCCTTTAAAGCGTCTGCGCACCTTCACAATCAATCTGATAAGCCTCAGCTTCCTGCTTCTGGGCCTGCTGCTCGCATCTTTAGTCACGTCGACATCTCTGATTTCAGAATTGTTCAGCCCAATGTTCTCTTTCAACAGCGGCGAGGCCATCAAATGGTTTGTCATTAGCGCATCACTCACCGTGAGCCTGCGCGTGCTCGCACAGCGCACTAGCTATGGCGCGGTAGTGGAAATCATTTTCGTAGCCACCGCCTTCGTAATCACTCTGTCTGCGCACCGAAATGGCATGATCCACCGCCCCTTCGTTATCGGCGACTATGCCCTCGTGCGCGGCATTGACCCCTCCTCCATATTAATGGCTTTCGGTTGTGGAGCTGTGCTCTCGCTGGCAGCGTTATTAATGATCGAGAACAACCATCGCCGTCTGCCCTATCACTTTACCGTATTGGGCCTACTGTGCTTTTCGTTGCTGTTCTATGTGCGTCTGTTCGGCCTACCGACTCCACAACTAACAGACGATCTTGGGCTAACCGGGCAGGAGCAGGCCGGCAACGGCAGTCAGCGAGAGAACCCCTTCAGGGATAGCGAGAACAATGCGGACGATAAAGAGGCACCCGTGGCGGTCGTCGTCTTTCGCGATGACTATGAACCCCTCAACGGTTCCTACTATTTTCGAGAGTCGGCATATTCCCAGTTTAATGGCACCATGCTCGACTTCACGAGCCGCAGCGACATGGATCAGGACCTGATCTCTAACTTCACCAACTCGCGCATCGAATCGAATCAATTACCGAAGGCAGAGGATCAACGCGTGCCCGTTCGCACCAGCATCGGCATGTTGATCTCCCATCGCACGCCATTCGGACTGGAAAGCCCGATAGCCTATGAAAACACCGCCAACCCCAACAACCTGCGCTTCAAGCGCACCTACGATGCCTACTCCTTCGCCCCGGAATATGATTTCAACTATCTCCTCGGCCGCGAACTAGGTCGAGAAGACTGGTCGCAGGAGGTCTGGGATGAATATCTGGAGTTGCCGGATGATCCGCGCTACAAGGAACTTGCCCAGAGCCTAATCGCCGACCTGAAACCGGAGTACACTGACGACCCCTTCGCCAAGACCTGGGCGGTTAAGACATACCTGGATGAGAATGGCATCTACAGCCTCAAGAATGACCATGCCTACGAGACAGACCCGGCAGGGTCGTTCCTGTTCGGCGACCTAACCGGCTACTGCATGCACTTCTCTTTCGCCGCCACTTACATGTTCCGCAGCCTCGGCATTCCAGCCCGCGTCGGCATCGGCTATTCCGTGCCAGCCAGTAACAAGGCCGGCGGTTCTTCGCTGCTGATACAAGCTGTGCACGGTCATGCCTGGCCCGAAGTATATTTCCGCGACATAGGCTGGGTAATCGTGGATCCGGCGCCGCAGCAGACTTTGGTCGACATGACTACCGATCCACAGAACAATCTGCAGCAGCTTCTAGGCGATATGCTACGCAACGATGCATCCTTCGATGATTTCCTGCAATCTCAACAGACGTCCTCGATCAACGTTCAACTACTGCTGAATATTCTCTATGCATTCGTCTTGGCAGCCCTGCTGACCGCCTACACAATTAAGTTCTACCGCATCTGGATTCCATCCAGAGGAGCTGTAGAAAAGCAATACCGCCTGAGTTACCGAGCGATGCTGGATCAACTCGCAGCCGTCGGCCTCTATCGAGAATACGGAGAGAGTCGTGAACACTTCGCCGAGCGCGTGCAGAGCATCGCCCCCAGTATGAAGCAGTTGACGGACCGCCACCTGGCATTAGCCCTGGGCTCCGAAAACGGCTCTGACTTCGATGCTGACAACTGGGCTGCACTTCGTACTGCGATCGCTGTCGAGATAAACCGCAATACCCAAACATGGAAAAGAGTCGTCGCCTGGATTAATCCCCTTTCTTGGCTCTATAGCAAGTAAGCAGCGCTTATTCTGACTACGCGCCGAAATCAAAACAATGCAGTGGAGCAAACGTATGACGTCTGACAGTATCACCGAAATTTCCGAGCCAAACTTAGCCGCCGATACTGCGGAAGTCGAAAGTAATAGCGAAATCAATAAAGCGATCGATGTACTCAACCGCCTCAAGGCCGCCGTTAAGCAGCAAGTACTAGGCAGAGACGACGTTATCGAGCTAGCTCTTATCGCACTGGTCGCCGATGGCCATGTTTTATTGGAAGACTTCCCCGGTTCGGGAAAGACGACGCTGGCGAAGGCGCTGGGCGAGGCCATCGTAGATGAGAAACACAATGAAACCGTAGACGATTTCATTCTGCCCTTTCGTCGCATCCAATTCACCCCGGACTTGCTTCCCTCAGACGTAACCGGTGTTCCCATTTTCGACAGCAATAGCAATGCCTTCCATTTTCGTCATGGGCCGTTGTTCGCTCATGTTGTACTCGCCGACGAGATCAACCGAACTTCGCCAAAAGTGCAGTCCGCCATGCTGGAGGCGATGGGCGAGAAGCAGGTGACCGTAGACAACGTCACCTATCCGCTGGACGAGCTGTTCTTCGTCATCGCCACGCAGAACCCACTCGACCTGGTTGGCACCTACCCACTGCCGACGCCACAGCTCGATCGCTTCCTTTTTAAAATAACGATGGACCACATCGATCGCGAATCCGAATTGGATGTGCTCGACACCTATAAACAACGC
The DNA here is from genome assembly GCA_963976555.1 of uncultured Gammaproteobacteria bacterium. Lineage (GTDB taxonomy): Bacteria > Pseudomonadota > Gammaproteobacteria > Pseudomonadales > Pseudohongiellaceae > UBA9145. The sequence goes on along the minus strand of CAXBLN010000028.1, from coordinate 3,744 downwards.
CGCGATCTAGCAGCGGACAAGGTCACAGTGACGCGCGATGAGGTGCTCTTCGCACGCAAGCACATAGATGAAACAGTCGCTATCAGCGCCTCTGTGAAATCCGCACTGGTCGACATCTCTCGAAACTTACGAGAGGACGACCGCGTATTACAGGGTAATTCGACTCGTTCCATGGTGCTCATGCTTCCCGCTCTGCAGGTTGCTGCCGCGCTGCGTGGACGCGACTACGTTAGCGCCGAAGACATCGAACTACTGCTCCCTCGCGTGCTGGGGCATCGCATTGAACTCGCTCCAGGTGTTGCTAACTTGAGCAAGGTTCTGGCCGATGCCATGCGTGGGCCTATGGAACAACTGGCCCGAGGCACTCTGGCCTAATGCAAAGGCAAAAACGCAATCCGCTGGCGCGAACAGCTCTTGTGAGCTTCGGCATGATTGCGCTACTGCTTGCCGCGAACGTCTACCCACAGGGTGACGAACCTCTCTCCATTGACAACATCGAGATACCGCAGGCTCAGCGTCAACTCTGCTTCGGTTTCAGTGATGTGAGCGATCCCAGGGCGCTCGCTGTCTGCGATGCCCTCAACCTGGATCAAAACGTAAAAGCCCGTGAGTTAAGCGAGCAGTGGGTGCGAGCAGAGCCCAACTCCCCCGCTGCACAGTTTGCATTGTCGGAAGTCCTGCTCACCATCGAAGGCAATATGCCGCGAGCGCTATTCCATCTCAATCGCGCCGAAGAGCTCACCAATTATAGTGACCTACCCGAGGCACTCGAGTCGGGCAACCTGCAGTGGCACTATCTGACACTTAGCCAGCTGTCCTATGTACACCAACTCATGGGCGATCAACTCCGCTCCCTCGAGTATCTTGATAGACTCGAAGAGGTCTACGGGCAGGACGTTGAGTCCTTCCGCGGCTGGCCCCTCATTAAGTTAAAACAATACGACGCGGCGCGCGAGAGCGCCAACCTGGTGCTTGCGAACAGCGATAACGAGAGGGAACGTTCACGGGCCTGGAATACACTCTGTGCCGTGGAACTCGCCAGCCTTACGCCGATCGAATCGATGACCTCCTGCGATCGAGCTATCGACGAGGACGAGAACATCGCCGATTCCATTAACGACTACGACACCGTGTATCTGAGCAATGCATCGGAAGTCGCCTTGAGTCTTTTGAAGATGGATGAGGCAGAAGAATATCTCAATCGTGCGACGCGATATCTTAACGCAGACAGCGTGGCGAACCCCTGGATCTACAAACTTTACTTGCTGATGAATCAGGGGCGATTCGATGAGTCTCGTGAGGCACTCGATCGCATGCTTATCTGGCGCGAGGCGCAAGAACCTATAGTCAACGTGATGAATAGAGCCGAACACTTCTTGGTGACTGCCAGCTTCCTCTTGCTCGCAGGGTATAGCGAAGATGCCATCAAGCTGACTAACACAGCCCTGAACCAGCCGGATCGCAACGGCTCTTATAGCGCTGACGATGCACAGAAAGATTCTATGGCCGCGCTGATCAATATGATGGCGAACCGGGTCGAGTATCAGATTCGTCTGGAGAAGATAGCCACCATGGACTTCTTAGAGTCCTTATCGGCACGCAGCGATGCCATCGGCTTTCAGATCGCGGCGTGGCGCTCCGAACGGCGCGCCGCCGCATTGTTCGCCGAGTTCGATGTGCTACAGAACAGGCTGCGACCCTATGCGCCTCTGGATGTTCACATACCCGAATGGATCGAGCCCGAGATCATTGGCAGCATCGGAACCGGCGTAATGAGTAATATGATCGAACAGGCCAATGCGAACGGCGCCTTCATGCTCAATGCCGGCTACTATCATGCCTACAAGACCGAGGTCGCCGCATTGGATAAGGATCGTGATGCGGTACTGCGAGAAGGCAGAGCCGCCCTCACCATGCTTCCCGACCAGGAAGTATTGTTGCGAGCCCGCCTGGCTGCGCATATGGCCGCCGTCGCATGGCGCAGAGGTGACCTCAACGATGCCCTCATTCTATACGAGACTGCCTATCGTCAAGACCCAAGCATATTGAGACGCCTCGGCATGAGCCTGCCTGTTAACATCAGCGGTGATGGCAGTGGCTTCGCCGAACAGGTGGCAGACTACCTGAGCGATTCGCCTCGATTCTCGCAAGATGCGAATGGCATGGTCCTTGAAGTTAGCTCGAGCCCAGATCTGTCCATATGCCTCAAAACCAGAACGAACACTATCCTGTCGTGCTACACTATGGCCGCTGCCGAAACTGAAAGCAGCAAGTGGAATGCGGCAGAGCTGACTCAGCAATTTCATACCCAGGCCTTCGGTCTCGGCTACGAAATCAGTCAGGCCCAGCGTTCCATCCTGATGGGCTCAAGCGTCATCCTCAGCTCGCAGAACGACCGCTCTGTTCAGCGCAATCGAGATGCCGTACTGGATCGCTAGTTTCTAACTCTCTGTCTATGACCGCCTGAAGTCTCATCACTGCACCACCATTGATGGAAAATCGTTTTGCCAACGCGTACCACTCTATCCAAGACTCTAATCGTTCTTTTAGCGGCCACCTCCGCGCTCGGACCAGCCGCGATGCAGATACTGCTGCCTGCGTTACCGATAATCAAAGAAACGTTTCAGGTTAGCAACGACGTAGCACAGCTTACTCTTAGTCTCTCGATGCTGGCCATCGCACTCGGCACACTCTTCTATGGCCCGCTTTCGGATAAGTACGGCCGCAAGCCCGTCATGCTTTTAGGCCTCTCGATCACTATCGCCGGCTCGCTTTTCTGCTACTTTGCTAACACAATAGAACTGCTCATACTGGGAAGGTTTATTCAGTCCTTCGGCGGCGCCGTTGGCCTCGTGCTCGCACGCGCTATCGTGCGCGACGTATACGGCGGTCAGGAGGCGGCTAGAGTCATCGCCACCCTGGTCATGGTCATGGTAGTTATCCCCATGCTTTCGCCTGCCCTGGGGGGCGAGCTAATGCTGCGCCTGGGCTGGGAATCGGTGTTCGTGGTGATTGCGCTGGCCAGCATGCTGATCCTTGCCCTGCTCGTTAAGAGCCTGCCGGAAACTCTAAAAGAACCGATACCCTTCTCCGGTATTGGAGCCATGGTCAATAACTACTTCTCCCTGTTTCGCTCACGCGCCTTCTGCGGCTACGCCTTCTGTGTAACCTTCGTCTCTGTCGTGTTCTTCAGCTTTATCTCAGCGGCACCGGAGATCATGGTATCGGTTTTGGATCGCCCACCTACCGAGTACGGCTATTATTTCGTGATGATTCCACTCGGGTTCATGGTCGGAAATTATTTCGCGCGACACTACGGCCGTCAGATGGAACTCAACCGTATGATCGGCATTGGGGCCAGCATCGGCATAGGTGGAATTTCTCTCGCGATACTATTGCAGCTTGCTGGCTTCCATCAACCCATAGCGCTGTTCGCGCCGGTTGCGCTGGCCGTGTTAGGTAACGGCATCACACTACCTAACGCACAGGCTGCGGCTATCAACGAGTTTCCGCAATTCGCGGGTAGCGCTTCTGGCCTTACCGGATTCCTGCAGATGTTCTTCTCCGCTATAGCTGCGCAACTAGTCGCGATGATATTCAATGGCAGCGTCTATCCATTACTGGTAATGATGCTCTGCGCATCGATTCTTTCTTTGGTCTTTTTTCGGTTAGGCGTGAGAGTAACAACAGAAGCCACTGCCTAGCTAGCCAAAGGCTCTAAGTAGAAAAATACTGATAAGAATC
>CAXBLN010000027.1:0-27669 GCA_963976555.1 uncultured Gammaproteobacteria bacterium | reverse complement strand
GGGGTGAGTCTGGAAGAGATGACGCAGCGGCAGAAGACCGCGGCCTGGAACTTACTCAATGCCTCGCTCAGCACCGAGGGCGTTGCGCAGACACAGGATATTATGAAGACCGAGCAGTCGCTGTTCGAGCTAAACGGCGAGCCGATACGCTACGGTGTAGAGAAATACTATTTCACAATAATGGGAATTCCATCCACTACCGAGCCCTGGGGCTGGCAGCTCGATGGCCATCATCTGGTCATCAATTTTTTCGTGCTGGGCGATCAGGTCGTCATGACGCCGGCGTTCTGGGGCGGTGAGCCGGTAGTAGCTCAGAGCGGCATGTACGCGGGCAATGCCATCATGCAGGATGAGCAGAATGAGGGGCTATCCTTCATGCAGTCCCTGGACAGGTCACAGCAGGCGCTTGCTACTGTCGATCCGGACAAGACCCGTAACAATCAAGTTGCGGCGGCCAACGCGGACAACTTGACTCTAGACTACGAAGGCATTCGTGGCAGCGAAATGAGCAGCGCGCAGAAGTCGCAGCTACTAAATCTTATTCGTGTCTATATCGCAAATATGCGGGCTCCTCATGCCGATATTACTATGGATGAGATCGGCCAGCACATTAACGATACGCATTTTGCGTGGGTAGGGAATGCCGAAGACGATGCGATCTTTTACTACCGAATACATAGCCCGGTAATTCTGATTGAGTTCGATCATCAAGGCCCTGTTGGAACGACACAAATAAATACACCTGGCACGCCGACTCGCGACCATATTCATACAATAGTAAGAACGCCGAATGGAAATGACTACGGGAAAGACCTGCTGGCGCAACATCTGGCGGCTCATCCGCACTAGAAATTTGTAAGGGAGAACAGGAAGTATGATTTTAATTAGACAATTGTTGCGGGGCCGATGCCTCGCGAGCATCTTGTTGTTGGGACTGCCGCTGGCATCAGTGCAGGCGCAGTCGCCGAATGCTTTTGGTATTCCTAGCGAGAAGCTTACAAACCCTGCGGCGAACGTTGTAGCTGCACCAGGCTCTCGTGGTCAAGGTTGGCTTGGCCAGGGGCGCTCCGAGGTTATCGCTCGTCACGGCATGGTGGCGACCAGCGATCCGATCGCGGCGCAGGCGGGTCTGGAGATTCTCAGAAACGGCGGCAATGCTATCGATGCGGCCGTAGCGGCAGCGGCGGTTCTCGACGTCACCTCGCAGAACGATACTGGAATAGCGGGTGATCTATTTGCGCTGGTTTGGAGTGCCGAGGATAAGAAACTGTATGCCTTGAATTCTGCTGGCTGGGCTCCGGCCGGCTGGACGCCGGAATATTTCAAGGAAAGCCTCGGCGTGGAACGCGTGCCAGGCACGGGAGTGAATGCAGCTACCGTACCCGGTGCGATCAGTGGCTACGATGCCTTGCTCAAGCGCTTTGGAAGCATGGGATTTCAGGAGACGTTTGCCAGAGCCGTGCAGGTCGCCGACGAGGGCTGGGGTCAGGCGGAGAGACGCCATCAGGATCTAAGCTCCGTGCGATCGAAACTACGCGCCGATGCAGATTCCAACGCGGTGTTCCTCGATGAAGGGGAGGTCCCCCCTCTATACAGCATCATCCGTAATCCGCAGCTGGCGGATGCACTTCGGCTGATTCAGGCTGGGGGCAGAGATGCCTTCTACGAGGGGCCCATCGCCGATGCGATAGTCGCGAAGATGCTGGCGGATGGCGGCGTGATGACACATGCAGATCTTGCCGAGTTCGAATCCGAATGGGTCGAGCCCATTAGCACGAACTATCATGGCTTCGACGTGTTTCAGCTGCCGCCTCCCGGTCAGGGTTTCGCGGCGTTGGAGATGCTCAATATACTGGAAGTCTGCGCGCCACTGCACGGCGTGAACCTCTCTGCTCTCGGCCCCTCGAATGCCGATTACTGGCACTTCCTGGTAGAGGCGAAGAAGCTCGCCTACTCCGACCTGCAGGCCTATAACGGCGACCCTCTGTTCTCCGACATACCAGTCGACAGGCTGTTATCCAAGAGCTATGCCGCAACGCTGTGCGATCGTATCGATATGGATGTGGCGGCGGAACCCTCGGTTAAGGGCGGTCTCGATGGAGGCACTATTTATCTGACCACGACTGATCGCTGGGGTAATATGGTTTCGTTTATTCACAGCATTTTTTCTGTCTACGGCAGCGGTGCAACGATACCTCCCTACGGCATGATGCTACACAATCGTGGCGTTGCCTTCTCTCTGGAGGAGGATCACCCTAACGTAGTCGCGCCGCACAAGCGTCCCTTCCATTCGATCATCGCCGGTTTCGTCATGCAAGGCGGTGAACCGCTGATGACATTCGGCAACATGGGTGGATCGGTGCAACCGGAGACTCACGCTCAACATATGGTGAACGTTATAGATAATGGCATGAACATTCAGATGACCACCGACGCGGCGCGATTCACCCATAGTCAGAATAGTAATGTGCTCTCGCTGGAAGATAATCTCTACTCTCTGGTAGGCCGTGCCTTGCAGGCTAAAGGGCATGACGTGCGTTCGGTCAATGGCGGCAGGGTCGGTGGCTACCAAGGTATTTTGTTTACCAAGGATCCGTCGCTGCCGGAGCCTGTGTTTGGGCCACAGAGTATTGAGCAGGATCACCCCGTCAATGGTGTCTACCGCGCCGGTTCCGATCATCGAAAGGATGGTCAGGCAGTGGGTTGGTAATGTTTGCCATGGAAATACAAATAAGGGCAGTCCCAGCCTGTAGTCTGGGCCGCCTGGCCTTGCTTTCAGCTCTGCTGGCCACGCTTGCATCCTGCGTCATGCCGAACATTGCGAATTGGCCAGACTCGGTGCCACCGCCAGAAGTGTTCTTGGCAGTCTATGCCGAGGATGAGAAGAATCAGCATCTGCAATCTCAGACTGAATATTTGGAATGGACGCTGAGCTTCTATCAGGGAAATCTGGTCTATCAGTCTGGCTGGGAAGATATTCGTGGCTATGTGTTCGAAGCGCCTAGTGAACAGCAGCGAGCAGAACTTCTCGCTCAGCTCAATGAATTGGGCGTAGCGATTGGTGCTGAGTGGGCGAAGCACAATGACTTGCGTCTGATCGATTCCCGTATGCTGTCACTGTGGGGCTCGACCATTCAGCTTGCTCCGGACTTCGAGACACAACAAGAGACAGTTGTGGTAATCGCAGATGACGTTGAGAAATTACTCAGTGGTAATCTTCCTAGAGAGGAGATTCATGAGATGCGTTATTCTACGATTTTAGGCATAGATCTATTTGAAGGGTTTTAGCCCGAACTCTCGCTCGGCCTAGGTCCCATGAGTCACTATCAGATCAAGACAGAAGGATAGTTTTTATGAAGCGCCGAGACTTTGTTGGAAAATCGCTGAAGGCTTCCCTCGCGCTATCGGCATCCATGTCCTTGCCAGCTCGACTCCTAGCGAGTGAATTGCCCGCCGATATTACCGAACTGTCCGCATCGCAGCTCTCTGCCGCGATTAGGATGCGACAGATAAGCTGCCTCGAGACCATGCAGGCCTATCTGGCGCGCATCGAACGCTATAACCCGGTCTACAATGCAATCGTCAATCTAGCCGAACAGGATGGTCTTCTCGATCAGGCGCGACGCGCCGATGTGGCTCTGGATAAGGGCGAGTACTGGGGCTGGATGCACGGCATGCCCCACGGGGTGAAAGATCTATCCAATGTCGCCGGAATGATCACGACGAGTGGTTCGCCCATCTATGCCAATCGTGTGGCGGACAGCGATAGTTCCCTGGTCGCCAGTATAAGAAAGCAGGGTGCAATTTTTATCGGTAAGACTAACACGTCAGAATTCGGCCTTGGTTCTCAGAGTTATAACTCCGTATTCGGCGCCACCGGCAGTGCCTGTAATCCCCAACTCACAGCGGGTGGCAGCAGCGGCGGCGGCGCCAGCGGTATCGGTACTCATATGTTACCGGTTGCCGATGGCAGCGACATGATGGGCTCACTGCGAAACCCGGGCGCCTTCAATAATGTGATCGGTTTTCGCCCGTCCAAGGGTCGCGTTAGCGGTGGAGATCCCTTCTATCAGCGGCTCTCTACCTCCGGGCCGATGGGAAGAAATACAGAAGATACGATTCGGCTACTGCACAGTATTGCCGGTCCCGCCAACGATCAGCCGCTGGCGCTCCAGGATAGGCTGCCCGAGACCGAGCAGTTTGCTGCGCTAGATCTATCCGAGGTGAAGATTGGCTGGATGGGGGACTTCGAGAGGCATCTGGCAACCGAGGCTGGTGTGTTAGGAGTCTGTGAATCCAGCCTGCGCCTGTTGGAGGCAGCGGGCGCAAGAGTTGAGCCCTGTATGCCCGAGTTTGATATGGAAGAGCTCTGGCGCACCTGGGTAGATTTGCGGCATTGGTCACGCATAGGTGCACAGTCTCTCTATAACGACCCAGCGCAGCGTGCGCTGCTGAAACCCGAATACATTTGGGAGATCGAGCAGTCCTTCGAGCTAAGCGCGCGTCAGGTTTATGAGGCTGGTCAGGCCAGGGCGAGGTGGTATCGCGAAGTAGTGCGCCTGTTAGAGCAGTTTGATTTTCTCGTGCTGCCAAGCGCTCAGCTGTTTCCATTTTCCAAGGAGATTCACTGGCCTAGCGAGATTGCCGGCAGAAAGATGGACACCTACCACCGCTGGATGGAAGTCGTCATAGGCGCCAGTCTCGCTGGCAATCCCACCGTCAATGTTCCCGCTGGTTTCGATACCCAAGGCAGGCCGATGGGAATGCAGGTGATGGGACGCTTCGGCGAAGACCAGAAGGTGCTGGAGTTCGCGATGGCCTACGAGCGGGTTACGGACTATCTAGAGCGGCGACCTGACATGGTAGAGAAGTCCTAGCGCCGGATTGGCGGCACAGCCGACTCCCATCCTACGGGAGTCTAAATGCCTGCAGCGTTTCGGTTGCGCTTATGACGACATATTGACTGCCGTCCGCGCCCAAGTAAGTCATGGGGTTTGCGTTGCCCCGTTGTGGCAGTGCCGCCTCCCACAGTTGATTGCCGGTCAGCGTATCCAATGCGCGTAGACGATTGTCGTCAGTCGCTGCAATGAAAATCAGGTTTCCTCCAGTAATCAATGCGGCGGCTCTACCGGGCCTGCCAGTATTTTGTTTTCCCTCGGGCAGCACCTCGCTAACCCCAATGCTCTGCTGCCAGGCGATGTCTCCAGTTGTGGTATCCACCGCCGAAAGCGTTCCCCAGGGCGGCTTCTGACACGGCAACTGCATGCCCTGAATGTTTACCTGAAAGTTGCCCGGTCTGGGGCCGCGGCGCTGCATGGGATATTCGGCGCCGGCTTCGGCTTCCTCTACCCAGCCGAAGCTGCCGATGTCGCCGGAGAATACCAGCGCAAGTTTCGTCGCCGGATCGAAGGATACGCCGCCCCAGTTTGGGCCGCCAGTGAGTCCTGGAAACAACAGCGTGGTCCGGTCTCCTGCGCCGTTCGGTCTATACGCCCAGGGAGTGAATGGGCCGTCGTTAACAACCTCTCCCGAGTTTGCGAATAGTTCCCTACAGGCCTCGGCATGCTCCGTGGATGTGTCAGCGGCCGTTACCAGGTCGCTGATATCGAAGCTGACTCGCGCCAGCGCCGGTGGGTTTACAGGAATTGGCTGGGTGGGAGAAGTTTCCTCTCCCGGTACGTCGCTCGCGGGCATAGCGCGTTCCTCTACTTCGAAGATCGGCTCGCCGGTTTCTCTGTTAAGCAGATAGAGGTAGCCCGACTTAGTGGTAACGCCTAAAGCCGGAACTATTATGCCGTCTCGCTCGATGTCGAACAGGGCAGGTGGCGCCGGCGGGTCATGATCCCATAGATCGTGATGAATGGTTTGGTAGTGCCACTTGTATTCGCCGCTGCGAATATCCACGGCGACCAGGGAATTTGAGAACAGGTTGTTGCCTGCGCGGTCGCCACCGTAGCCGAAGGGAATTGGCGAGGCCAGGGGGAGGTAAATCAGCCCGCGCTGCTCATCTACCGTGAAGTAGAAAGGCCAGGCATTCGCACCTAGTCTGCCGCGCCAGCTATCTCCCTCCCAGCTATCGTGTCCGAGGCTGCCGGGACCGGGTACAGATTCAAATTCCCAGACCTTCTCGCCACTGCGCGCATCGAAGGCCCTGGCGTTGCCGATGCCACCAGAGGCACCGCGAGGGGTGTTCGCGCCAACCACTACCGTGTTCTCGAAGACCATAGCCACGGAGTTATAAGGGATCTGAATATCGATCTCGCCGGAATCGCCAAACTCGCTCGCCAACTCTCCGCTTGCGGCATCGAGTGCAACCAGACGACGTCCGGCGGTATAGAGGATGCGCGGACGAGAATCGTTGTCGCCAGGCCAGTAGGAGACTCCGCGTCTGGAAGCCGCACTCTCGGTAACGCGATGGCTCCAGAGTTCCCTGCCGCTGATCGGATCGAGCGCGATCACGCGATTCGCTGCAGGCAGATACATGACACCTGCGACAACGATTGGCGTCGCCTGGGAATTGGGCGATCTTGGATTGTCATCAGCATCGAGCGCGTTGGCGAGAAGCGAATAAGACCAGGCGCTCTGCAGATCACCCACATTCTGTTGGTTGATCTGTTGCAGAGGCGAGTAACCCGTGCCCGCCAGATTGCCGCGATACTGGGTCCATTCGCTGCCCGACGATAAGCTGTCTGGATTCTGTGCGAACACGACTGTAGTAAATACGGCTGTGAAAAGTGCGGTGGCTCGAGAGGCGCGCATGGTATCTCCTTGTTCTTCTTGTCCAACTGGCCAATAGCTTTCGAGTCTACGTGATTTCGGTGGGTGTATCCAAGTACCGCGGTGGGGATGGTTTCCCAATGCGGGTTAAACGTGTAACCTTTGCCAGCTTTAAAGTCGCCACAGAGCAAATTCACCGAACAGCAATGAAGGAATCTACCGAGCATATGAGTAATCTGTTTCAGCCCCTCAGTTTTAGCCACGGCCCAACCATGAAGAATCGTTTCATGCTGGCACCTCTCACCAATTCTCAGAGCCATGACGATGGAGTGCTTTCTGACGAGGAATTTAACTGGCTGACCATGCGTGCCCAGGGTGGCTTCGGGCTAACGATGACCTGTGCCGCACACGTGCAGGCAGTCGGTCAGGGATTTCCGGGGCAGCTCGGTGTGTTCGCAGACAAACATCTCGAAGGCTTGGGTCATCTCGCAGCTGCGATCAAGGCCTATGACAGCATTGCGATCTGCCAGCTCCACCATGCGGGCATGCGCTCACCGAGCGAGCTTATCGGCACGAGCCCCGTTGCCCCTTCTGCAAATGAGAAGACTGGCGCGCGGGCACTCAGCCTTGCGGAAGTCGAACAATTGGTTGCAGACTTCATCGCGGCGGCGGTGCGGAGTGAGAAAGCAGGCTTCGACGGCGTCGAGATTCATGGCGCCCACAGCTATATCCTCTGCCAGTTTCTGAGTGCCGAGAACAATCATCGTGAAGATCGCTACGGGGGTTCACTAGAGAACAGGAGTCGCATCTTCTTCGAGATACTAGAGGGTATCCGCTCGCAGTGTCGTGAGGATTTCATGGTAGGGGTGCGTCTGTCACCGGAACGCTTCGGCTTAGACGTGCTTGAGATTCAGACTGTGGCGCAGCAGCTTATTGACAGTGGTCATATCGACTTCCTCGACATGTCGCTATGGGACGTATTCAAGGAACCGAACGATGAAGCCCTGCAGGGCAGGACGCTTATGTCCTACTTTACGGAGCTGGACCGAGGCGAGGTCCGACTCGGAGTCGCGGGCAAGATACGCACGCCGCAAGAGGCGGAGCAGGCGCTCGCCGCCGGAGCCGACTGGATCATGCTGGGACGCGCGGCTATTCTGCATCATGACTTCCCCAACCTCTATCGCGACAATCCAGAATTCACCCCCGTCGAGAACCCTGTATCCAGAGCCCATCTCGTAGAAGAGGGCCTCTCGGATAAATTCATTGCCTATATGGGTAGTTGGGAAGGCTTTATGGAGTAGGGGTAGGGGACACTCATAACTTAATAACTGGAGTAGGGGTAGGGGACACTCATAACTTAATAACTTAACAACTTAAAGAGGAATCCTGGTATGAATTGTTAAGTTGTTAAGTTATTAAGTTATGAGTGTCCCCTTTTCAAGTTGTTAAGTTATTAAGTTATGAGTGTCCCCTATTCGTGCTAGAGTCCAAGGATAAAAAGTGAGGCGATTTCCCTATGAGTTCGGTAATTTATCCCGTTACAAATCTGAAGGCCGTCGAGCAGCTGAATATCGTCAGCGGCAAAGGCGTCTACGTATTCGACGATGCTGGCAAACAATATCTAGAAGGCCTGTCGGGGCTCTGGTGTTCTGCGCTAGGCTACGGCAACGAAGAGCTCATCGCCGCTATCACGGCACAACTCAATACTCTCTCCTACAGTCATCTATTCGGTGGACGCACTCATCCTGTAGTGATGGAGCTAGCCGATAGGCTGGCCGCCATGGTACCGGTCCGGGATGCGAAAATATTTTTCAGCAACTCCGGCAGCGAGGCCAACGACTCGCAGATAAAGATGCTGCGTTACTACGCGAATGCCATCGGCAAACCCGAAAAGAAGAAGATAATTGCGCTCGATCGCGGCTACCACGGTGTAACCGTGGCCGCCGCTTCTCTCACTGGGTTGCCAGTGATGCATAGCCACTTCGACCTGCCTGTGGATGCGCTCGGTATTCTGCGAGCAGATTGCCCGCACTACTACCGCGGCAAAGTCGGCGGGGAATCTGAAGAAGAGTTCGTCGCGCGCCTACTGGAAAATCTGGAACAACTTATCCTCAAGGAAGGCGCAGACACGATAGCCGCCTTCGTCGCTGAGCCGTTGATGGGCGCCGGCGGCGTAATCGTACCGCCGGATGGTTACCTGCCGCAGGTGCAATCACTGCTAAGACAGCACGACATTTTACTGTGGGCAGACGAAGTGATTTGCGGCTTCGGCAGAACGGGTAACGACTTCGGTTCTACGACCATGGGAGTAGAGCCAGACATGATGAGCTTGGCGAAACAGCTCTCCTCCGCCTACATACCGATAAGCGCCGCCGTTATTCCTGGAGCAATGTATGAGGCGATGGTTGAGCAGAGCAACGATGTCGGCGTTTTCGGTCACGGTTATACTTACACGGGTCACCCGGTCGCCTGCGCGGCGGCACTCAAGGCGCTGGAGATTTATGAGCGTGACGGATTATTCGCTCAGGCGGCTAAAATGGGCGACTATATGCAAGGGCGCCTGCGGGAATTTTCGATGCACGAACTGGTTGGCGAGGTGCGCGGCAAGGGCCTAATCGCTGCAATCGAGCTGGTGGCGAATAAGGAGACCGGTCAAGCTTTCGGCGATGGTCGCCTTGGAGCTTTCGCACAGCGCGCCTGCCAGAAAGAGGGTTTGTTATTGCGAGTAGTTAGCGGTAGCTCTGTCGCCTTCTGTCCGCCGCTGATAATCGATCAGGAACAGGTCGATGAAATGATAGAGAAGTTCAGTCGGGCGCTAACTGCGACATTCGAATTCGCCAAGAATGAAAATTTGCTGCAATAGATTCAATACGTTGGAACAGGTAAATGTAGAATTTTAGGTATTAGTTACTGACGCAAGAATAATTTCAATTAAACGGATTAAAATTATGAAGAATATTAGAAGCGCCTTCCTCGTCTCAACGATCGCTCTCTTTCTCGCCGCCTGTCAACCTGATCAGGAAGTAGCGGCTCCCATGATCGAGAAGATCGCTGCGGATCTAATCCTAAGCAATGGCAAGATCGTCTCTGTCGATGAGAGCTTCAGTATTTACAATACGATTGTTATCAGCGATGGGCTTGTAGTCGAACTTGGCGATGCGAGCTTGCTGGATAAGTACGAGGCGGCGACTGTAACCGACCTCGCGGGCAAAACCCTCATGCCGGGGTTTATCGACTCTCACACGCATATAAGCGGTGATCCACTTCGCTACATCGATCTGAGTGAAGTCACTTCAATTGCCGAGATACAGGATCTGATTCGCGCCAAGGCGATCGAATTGGGAGAGGGGGAGTGGATTACGGGCTATGGCTGGTCAGAGGATGAGCTGGCGGAGGGGCGCAGGCCGCTACGCGCTGACCTCGATGTTGCCGCGCCGAGAAACCCTGTCACGCTTACGCGCGCCGGTGGCCATAGTGCGGTTGTTAGTACTCTGGCATTGGGCCTGGCCGAGATTAACAATAATACGCCAGACCCGGAGGGAGGCGTCATCGAACGTGACGAGAACGGCGTCGCCAACGGTATTATCCGTGAACGACAGGGTATTGTTGGTCGGCTGGTGCCGGATGCTACCTACGACGAGTTGCGCGCGAGCCTGGAGATAAATCTGAACAATCTGCTCGCCAAGGGAATAACCAGCATCACCGATGCTTCGACGGATCCAAGTGAATACGCGATGTGGGAGGAGGTCTACGCCACGCCTGGAGTGAAGCTGCCGCGCTCGGCGGTACAGTTCCAGTGGTTCGACCCCGAGGCGATCGCCGAGGTTAAGGCGAGAGTAGGCGACGGCACCGATCTTCTGCGCATCGGCCCCATCAAGATATTCGCCGATGGTGGCTTCACTGGCCCCGCCGCGTTCACCAAGGAACCCTACTTGAATCAGGGCGACTATCGCGGCTATCTGAATATGCCTGCGGAAGACCTGGTTAGCCTCATCAACGAAGTTCACGACGCTGGCTGGCAGATGGGAATACACGCGATTGGCGACGCAGCCATCGAGCTGGTAGTAGCTACCCTCGCCGATGCGCTTGAGAGAAACCCACGCGAGGATCATCGCACCTACCTCAACCATTTTTCCATGCGCCCCTCCGACGAGACGATGGCGACAATGGCAGAGTACGGCATCCATATTACCCAGCAGCCGAACTTCACCTACACACTGGAAGGGCGCTACGTAGCTAACCTGGACGGATGGCGGCTGGAGCACAACAATCCTATTCGCTCGCCCATGGATCATGGCATCCACGTCGCTATTTCCAGCGACATCTTGCCAATCGGTCCGCTCGTTGGCATCTATGCGGCGGTGACTAGAAAGGGCATGAGTGGAAGAGTATTCGGCGCGGACGAGGCTATTAGCATGGAAGAGGCTATACAAGGCTACACTATCAAGGGCGCCTACCTGGGCTTCAATGAAGACATCAAAGGATCGCTGGAACCCGGCAAGCTCGCCGATATGATCGTGCTTTCCGAAGATATTCTAACGGTAGATGTGGAACAGATAATGAATATAGAGATAGAGCAAACCTATGTAGGCGGGGAGTTGGTCTATCAGAACTAGGAAGTTTAATTAGTATCGCGAGACCTCATAACAAAATCTATAAGGAGAATCGTATGCGCACGAGATTTCTAACTAAGGCGATCACAGCTCTCTCACTTCTGATTATTGCTCCGACTCTCTCGGCGCAGTCTGGAGACATTCCTCGTACCGAATACGGGGTGCCAGACCTTCAGGGAACTTATACTTTCAGAACATTGACGCCGCTGAATCGACCACCTGAACTCGCAGATAAGGCGACGCTGACGGAGGAGGAAGCGGCAGAATGGGCGGCCTTCGAGAATAGAAGACAAAATCGGGACTTGATCATCGATTCCGTTGGCGGCGCAGGATACCCGCCAGGCGTTATCTCCTATAACGAATTCTGGTATGAGCGAGGCGTGGAGACCATCGCCGATAGAAGAACCTCGCTAGTCTACGATCCACCGAATGGTCGCGTGCCTGAGCTAAACGCGAAAGGAAGGGCGCGCTCTGCCGAGATCTCCGAGATGCGAAGATTAAGCGAAGGCCCCGAGGCCAGAACCCTCAATGATCGCTGTCTGATGAACGCACGCACCGGCCCACCGATGATATCCGGCTCCTACAATAACAATATGCAGCTGGTGCAGACGAAAGATCACGTCATGATTCTGAGCGAGATGATTCATCATGCCCGCATCATTCGCTTCGACGACGAGCACCACACTCGTCAGCTAAAGTGGGAGGGGGACTCGATAGCACACTGGGACGGCGACACGCTGGTTATCGATACGCAGAACTACTACTACGCCATCGGCTGGAGAAATACCTCAACGGCGTTAAAGGTTCAGGAGCGATTTACCTGGCTGGACGAGAACACGCTGGACTATGACTTCACCGTCGAAGACCCAAACACCTGGGATGAGCCCTGGTCGGCAAGGCTGCCCATGCGTCGCATGCAAGACCCTATCTACGAGTATGCCTGCCATGAAGGCAACCATGGTCTTGCCGGGATACTCGCGGGATGGAGACGCTATGAGTCGATGGGCATGAATGGGGATGGCACGCCCAAGGAAGATTAGCAGCAAGAAGCGTTCGGGCCGATGACTTTCAAGTAGTAGAGCGGTCTTGAAATTTAATCTACAAAAGAAGTGAGAAAACAAGAGACGATTTCACCCCTGAGTGATGAAGCCTGCTTTCGAAAGAAAGTGGGCTTTTTTGTTGCTCGTAATGTCGTAGGCGAGTAACGCAGAGGAATCAAAGGGTTCAGCGTAGCTTGATGTTGGAGTAAACATTCTCCGATCAAACTACTCTTATATTGGACTACTTTGAATCTTGATAGTTACTCTGTTGCTGCATTCTCAATCTGACGGTGCTCCTTCTTGATCAAGATCAAATTTCCTCTTAATAACTAGATATCAATCAGTTTTTAGGAAGAATCCTATTCCAAAACTGTTTCTAATGGCTCCTATGGAAAGTAGATACCGGCTTCGATTCTAATTCGTGGTGATCTAAGTCGGTTTGGCTCTGTGATTAACATAGGAGAGATACATGCGAGTTTCAACACTCATCAATAGAGGCTTGTTGCTTGCCTCTGCGGGCCTGGCTTTTGTGCCGGCCGTGCAGGCTCAGGAAGTCACCTTTCATAAAGATATTGAGCCAATCCTGCAGCGTAGCTGCCAGAATTGCCACCGACCGGGCGGCGTGGCTCCCATGCCTCTGGTCGAATATGACCAGGTTGCGCCCTATGCCGGATTGATCGAATACAAGACGGGTCTGCGTGATCGAGCTGGTGCCATGCCTCCTTGGTATGTAGAGAAAGATGTGGGTATTCAACATTTCAAAAATGATCCGTCACTGACCGATGCGGAAATTGCCGCCATTTCTACCTGGGCTCGAAGTGGCACGCCGCGAGGGAATCCTGCAGATGCCCCCGAGCCCTTGGTTTTCGATGACAGCGTCAAATGGCGGTTGGGCGAGCCCGACTTAATCGTCAACACCGAAGACTTCTTCATGGCCGGCGGACGACCGGACTGGTGGGGCGAGATTCCCAGCGTGCCGACTGGCCTGACCAAAGACCGCTATGTGAAATCTGTGGAAATCGTAGAGACGAATGATGTGGGCACCGGTGCCGAAGCGTCCGATACCGTGGGTGGCTTGTATATTTTCCACCATATGATCTGGCGTACGGAAGTACTGGACGAGAATGGCGACGTGGTTCTCGGTGAAGCCGTCAGCTGGCCTGTACATGAGGTAGGCCGTAACGGTGACGTCTTCGACCCCGATGCAGGCCCCTTACTTAAGGCCAATTCTGCCTTCTACACTGATTCGGTGCATATGCATTCGAATGGCCGTGATACCACGGGTCATTTACAGATAGGCTTTACCTTTCATCCAGAAGACTATGTGCCAAAGTACAAGACAGGCATCAGCATCATGGGAAATGGCGTTGATATCAGCGTCGAAGGCAACGGCAAGGATCAGGAGTTACATGCCTATCAGGTGCTCACCGAGAACACTAAAGTCATCACCTTCGAGCCGCATCTTCATGCTCCCGGTGAACGCATGTGTTTAGAGGCGATCTGGGGTTACTCCGTTGAAACGCTTTCCTGTGTTGGCTATGACCACAACTGGGTGAGGGGTTATCCATTCGCGGATGACTACACGCCACTGCTGCCCAAGGGAACTATCCTTCACATCACTGGCTATTTTGACAACACGAGCGCCAATGCCAATGTGCCAGATGCTCGTAACTGGCAGGGCTCTGGAAACCGTTCGGTTACCAATATGTTCATCGACCTGGGAAGCAGGGTAAATATGACCGATGAGCAATTTAAGGAAGAGATGGCGAAGCGGCGAGAAGCTCTAAGCCTTGGCCCTAACGATCACGTGATTGGATGCCCGTTATGCCTGGCCCCAATTGTATGGCCAGTTGAAGAAACATCAGGAGGTAATGACTAATTTCGGCTGGCGTGATGCTGTTGTCGGAGGCGAAGCTGCTGCCAGAAGCGCAGCACAGCCAAGCAGAGAGCGGTGGGCTTATTAAGTTGCCCCCGCTTTTCACAAACCAAAAAAATATCACTGACGGAGATCTACCTGAAAGGGTTAGAGGCTAGATATGAAATTTCAGTTCAATGACTTACTAAGATCGTTCCTGGTGCTCATCGCGGGCTGTGTGGCATTGCTGTCTACAATGGCTAGCGCAGAGCAGGATTATGAATACACGAAACATAGCTATCGTACTGGTCAACACACAGAAGTAGCTTACGAAGGTTGGCGTGAAAACGAAGCTGGGACTATTACTCTTACGTTTGGCTATTTTAACCACAACTGGGAGGAAGAACTCGACATCCCGATAGGAGAGAACAATCGCTTCACAACGGGAAACCCGGATCGCGGCCAGCCCACTCATTTCCTGCCGCGCCGCAATCGCTTCACCTTCGATGTAGTAATGCCGGCAGACTTCGGTGGAGACGATGAGCTTGTGTGGGAGGTAACCTCTCCCAATGGCGTGACGCGAAGTGCCTATGCAACGCTGCGTGCTGACTACAAGATAGACAATATTATTATCATGTCTGAAACTGGTGCGCTCGGCGCGGGCTCGTCGGATGCGGAAACAAGGGCCAATATTCCTCCATCGGCAGAATTGATCGGAGATAATATTCGAACTGTCAAAGTGGGTCAGCCGCTGACATTCCAGACTCGAGTGAGCGATGATGGCGTCCCCAAGCCTTTCGACCCCATGAGACGCGTAAGATTGCTCGGTGGAGCTGCTGGAGCCTTTGTAACGGAGGAAATGGTCAGAGATAGAATGATGATGATGCCGCCACCCAAGCCTACTGTGGCGAAGAACAACGGCCTCTATCTCTCATGGAACGTCTATCGAGCTCCCGAAGGCCTGGAATCTGTGCAGAATGCTGTCCATTTCGATCCGCCGCAGGTTAAACCCTGGGAAGATACGCGGCCAACGGCTAACTCACCATGGAGCTGGATGTGGATACCGCCAGAATTGCCCGAAGACGGAATACATGAAGTGAGCGTTAGCTTCGATGAGCCAGGTACCTATCTACTTTGGGGGCGTGCAGATGATGGCGGCCTTTTCCAGGATCAGTACCTGACTGTAAATGTAAGCAGGTAATTAGCTTCGCTGTTACTTTGTCAAAAATTTGAATCTGAGAAACCAGGGGCAACCCTGGTTTTTTAGATTAGCTAGTAGGGGATAGATGTGCCTGAGTTAAGTAAGGCCAATGCTGCTAAATTAGAGAGTAGATATCGAGGTGCCTTCTCGGGCACCTTGCTCGTGCTCAGTGTTGTGTTTGCTTTGTTGGGAAGCACTCTAACGTTGGCCCAACACGATATGCATGGCATGTCTAACGTTGCGGGCTTGAAGTTGAAGACGATGCCGGCTAACGACGCAGTTCTTGCCAAGGCGCCTTCATCAATCATGCTGGACTTTGAATCGGACGTGCGGCTTGTGAAGCTGGCTCTGAAGGAAACCAGGCAGGGCGAGATCCTGATCGACTTTCGTTACACTCCTTCTGCGGGAAAGCACTATTTGCAAAAACTTCCCAAGTTGGCAGCGGCAAATTATTACAAGGTAGAGTGGGCAGCGCTCAAGGCCGGAGGTGATCTCGTGAAAGGGAGTTTTTATTTTTCATTCGGAGAGGACGCCAAGCCAGCTTCCCATTATATGGAGCAGATGGATCACCAAATGTTAGTTCCGTCTCCGGATTATCGCTTGCTCTAACTACCTGCTAAAACTGCGTACAGCATATTTGGTCTGTGAATACAGCCTGCGACAAGTCATTCGCAGTAAGTTTAGGATTAGCCTGTGACTGTCTTCCAGTCTATCGATCTGGCTTACATTGATGTGAAGCTAACTATCACTTGTCTCCTTTACATTCTCTTTAAGAGTTCGCTCCAGCCCATCTGCAATTGTCTTCAGTATTTGGATTCTTGCGTATAGTTTGTCATTACCCGACACCAGGGTCCAAGGCGTTCGCGCGGTACTGGTATGCGCGATCATATCGTTGACTGCCAGCTTGTAATCATCCCATTTCTCTCGATTGCGCCAGTCTTCTTCAGTGATCTTGTGCTGCTTCCGGGGATCTGCCTCGCGTTCCTTGAATCGACGCAGCTGCTCAGCATGACTGATGTGTACCCAAAACTTAAGAATTGTCATGCCGTGCTCTACCAGGTGTTCCTCGAAATCGTTAATCTCTTGATAGGCGCGCGTCCATTCGCCAGCATTAGCAAATCCCTCCACCCGCTCAACCAGTACACGCCCATACCATGATCGATCGTAGATAGTTGCGTATCCCTCGCGAGGAAGATGTCGCCAGAACCGCCAGAGATAGTGATGTCCCCGCTCTTCATCGGTCGGTGCCGCGACAGGGATCACTCTATACAAGCGAGCGTCTATAGCAGAGGTCACACGGCGAATAGCACTGCCTTTGCCAGCTGCATCCCAGCCCTCGAACAGCAGCAGCGTATTACGCTTCTCATGATACATCTGCCAGCTCAGCCGATGCAGCCTGGCTTGCTGCTCCGCTAGCTGCGTTTGATATTCCGATTTAGACAGTTTGCAGCTCAGATCTACAGTATCCAGAACCGTGCTCGTTGCCGAGGGTCGCTGCAAGATCTGCTCTATGAGTGAATATTCAATCTCTCCAGATTTCGTATCCGCACTCGCTGCTTTGGCTTCACCCAGACCTTCCCGTAGTTTGTTGGTGATGGCATTGCCCGCAGCCACGTCTCGATAGTTTCGATCGCTGGCCTCGATGATGTGCCATGCGGCGTGTCCAGTATCCGTTAAGCGTAGAGCTCGCTCCGATATTCTGGCGAAACTGTCGTATGATTTCGAAAATTCTTCCAGTTGCGGTGATTTCTTGAACTTGCTGACCTTGACGTCCTGTTCGAGTCTCTCTTGCTGAACATCTTTCGGTAGATGAAACCATAGCTTCACGATTATGTTGCCATTGTCGGTAAGCGTGCGCTCGAAACCGGCTATCTTTTCCAGGCGCTGATCGAGCTCGGCCTCATCGATCTTTGCGAGGGCGGCATCGACTATTGGCCGCGTGTACCAGGAGCCGAACATGATTCCGACCGTGCCTTGAATCGGCAGGCTGCGCCAGAATCGCCAGAACCGCGGCCTCTGCCGTTCTTCGTCGGTCTCGTCCCAGAACGCATGTGTCTGCACGTCCCGCGAGTCGAACCAGCGATTCAGGCGGTCGACGACTTCACCCTTGCCCGCACCCTCGACCCCCGCGACGATGATAATCAAGGCCTTGTCAGACGCTCTCAGCTTTCGCTGCAGGGTTAGAATGAGGTTGTGAATCTCCGGCTCGAGCTTCTTGAAGTCTTCCTTGGAAATACTCCGACCGACCTCGGCGGCTTCAAACATGGCTAGCTCTCCCAGTTTTCTTTCTTTGTATTAGGCAGTTCATCACAGAGCTGCTGTGCAATTGACGCTTCCTGAAATATAACAGAAGGACGCTATTCAGGTTTGACTTGAGTCAAGCCTGAATAGCATGGGTCGGGTATGGGAACGGAAGAATTAGAGGAAGCTAACGGACAAGATCGCTTGTAAATCACTTTTTGGAGCTGATTCAGTAGTCAGGTTTCAGTGTTTTTTACAGAGAGTTCTGCAAAGGAGAACTATATATTCAACACCGCTTCCATATCATCATCCAACTCAGGCTTCTTCGTAAGCAGCGAGACGCCGATAAACAACACCAGAGAAACAACGAACGAGATCAGCCCGCCAAGAATGCCGTAAGGCAGCACAATGCCGGCCAACTGCACGATGAAATTGATCAGCAGTGCCGCAACGATGGCCGTGATAGCACCCCATGCTGTGGCGCCCTTCCAGTTCAGTCCTATAGCGAGCACCGGGAAAATGGACGCTGCGAATGTCGCCCAACCGAAGGCACCGAGTATGGCGACGAGGGTGGCATCCTTGAAGTGGGAATAGAGTGCGAAGCTGGCAGCAACGATCGCCAGAATCACGGTGACCACGCGGGCCCAGAATAGTTCGTTCTCGATGCTATGGCCGCGGATAGCCTTCGGTATGTCGTGAATGATAGCGGCCGTTCCGATGTTGAGGAAGGCGTCCGAGGTTGACATGATGGCGGCGAACAGGCCGGCGAAGACGATGCCGGCTAGCAATGGATTAGTAAATATAGACAGGAACATCGAAGCGGCATCATCCGGTAGGCTCAGTGGTTCGATAACGCCATCGATAACGGCGGCGCGCATGATCACGCCGATTGAAACCCAAAGTAGTGCCGCCATCACATAGCCGAACAGCGACATGGGAAGGATGCTGCGGTTGTCGGCTATGCTCCGGTTCATCATCATCTTGGTAACCAGATGGGGTTGGCCGGCGAGACCCAGGCCGAAGACGAAGAACCAGCCCAGGGAAGCCATGATGCCCGCAGCACCGAAGGGCATCATCGCCTCGCCGTCGTCGGCGAGGATAATCGAAGTAGCCTCCTGCATGCCGCCTGGGAAGACAGACATGGCGGTCAATAGAATCAGTATGCCGGCGACCATCATGATTCCACCTTGCACGACATCGGTATAGACGGAGGCGATGATTCCTCCGGTTACGCAGTAGAAGATGAGTACGGTCGAGGAAATAATCACGCAAGTTACCAGGCCGATACCGGCGAACATCTCAGTGCCGGAGAGGATTGCCTGCATCACGACCGCCATGGCAAGAATCTGGGTTGCGAGATACCCCATTACCCCAAGAACGATAGTGATAGCGGTGAGGAATCGAACGGCCTCGCTATTGTATCTAGCCGCTACAATATCCGGCAGGGATATACAGTTGCGTACGTCGGCGATCATGCGTATTCGTTTTGCGACCAGGAAAAAACCGAGAGCGTAGCCGGTGGATGAGATCACGATCATCCAGAATGAACTTACCCCAATAGAATAGACAAGGCCCGGTCCGCCAACAAACCCGAAGCCGCTCAGCGTTGAGGAGAACAGCGCCAGGGAGACGACGATCGGCCCTAGCCCACGGCCCGCGATGAAGAAGTCGCTGGAATTCTTGGTCAGTCGCATGGCCCAGAGGCCGGTCACGACACAGAAAATCATATAGATGACTACCGCGCCGACGATTATTTCCTGCCTGTAAGCTTCCATGGAGTTACTGCTCCGTCTCTTCCCTAAGTTTTTCTAAAAGGTCTTCGTATTTGTCTTCATCCTCGATAGTGAAGATGAATTTGCGAAAGCCGAGACTATACAGAAGTATCAGCGGTATTGCGGCGAGCCATGTTCCGTATACCTGCCATGCGGTCGCTATGGGGAAGCCCATGAAGTAGTCGGTGGATCCAGTCTCTAGGAATGTCTGATGGCCGGAGTACATCTTCCACCAAACGAACAGGCTGAATAACAATGTGCCCCCCATATAGGCCCAGAGTTCTGGAGTGCGTCGATGTTCGGCAACACCGAGTGCGCAGAGGCAGACTATGAGTACTAGCAGTAGGCATTGGAACGCGAAGGCTAGGCTGCCGATGTGCTCCAAACGCGCGGCACCATCTCCGCCGCTCTGCATGCCATTGAAGTCGGGGTGAGCCATACCGGCACCGTTGGGTACCGCTTCTGCCAGACAGATAGCCACTAGAATAGCTGCCATCAAGAGAACGGTGGCAAAAATCACGTATATCAACTTGCTGTGCATGAGAGCCCCTCTTCTTATTGTGAGCACGAGCATAAACAGCCAAAAGACGGGAGTCTAGGGATTCCGGCTGCTAATGCGAAAATCGGTACTCTCGCAGCGTTGAGCCGTCTTGACAACGCTCTCGCGAGAGTCCATGTTCTCAGGTTCGCCGAATTTATATTTACTATAGAGAAGGCTGTACTATGCAGTGGTTGCTCTGTCCCAAGCTAGGGTTTAGCTAGCTTTGTCAGAGCGATAGTCTGCGATCGGAATTTACAGACACTTTGCGAGAGGCGAAGTGAAGAATTAATCAAGTAGTGCTAAGAGGTGAACAATGAATAAGACTTATAAAACTGCACCAGGGAAAGGAGTACGATTCCTTCTGGCAGCAGGTGCTACCAGTATCGCGTTGTCATTGCTTTCTACGGCAGCAACAGCACAGCCAGCTCGTCCAGGTGCAATTCAACCGGCAGCTCACGCGAATCAAGAACCAATCAACCACCTGCCGAATCCCTATGAGACGCAACGAAACTTCGGCACGCTGCCAGACGGTCGCAGCTGGGGTTCAGTGAGTGCTGTCAACATCGATATCGATGGCATCCACGTGTGGGCTGGCGATCGCTGCGGCTCGAACTCCTGCGCTACATCCGACGTCGACCCTATGGTGAAGCTGGACCCGGACGGCAACGTGGTGCAGAGCTTCGGCGCGGGACAGATAATCTGGCCACATGGCATGGACATAGACAGCGAAGGCAATATCTGGGTTGTCGATGCGCGAGCAGCTAACGCTAACGAATTGGAAGAAAATCCCGCCGCCGCTGGCAAGGGGCACGTGGTGCTTAAGTTCAGCCCACAGGGTGAGTTGCTAATGACCTTGGGTACACCAGGAGAAGCGGGCGATCCTCCTACGCATTTCGATGCGCCAAACGATGTCCTCATCGCGCCTAACGGCACGATCTATGTCGGCGATACTCACGGTGCGCAGTTTCAGAACGAGGCAGGTCCAACGGCTAAGAGTAGAATCTCTATGTTTGCGGCCGACGGCACCTTCATCAAGACCTTCGGTGAATTCGGCTACGAGGATGGGCAGTTTCGTTCGCCGCACTCGCTTGCAATGGATTCGCAGGGCAGACTATTTGTTGCCGACCGTGGCAATAGCCGCATCCAAATATTCACCCAAGACGGCGATCATCTGGATACCTGGTATCAGTTTAGTCGTATCAGCGGCCTGTTCATCGATCCGAACACCGACATGCTTTACGCAATCGATTCCGAATCTGATGCGAACTACAACCCGGGTTGGCAGAAGGGTCTGAGAGTGGGCAGTGCGCGTACCGGTGAGGTGCTCTACTACATCAAGGCGCACGATTCCGAGCGCGGTTCTGGCATGGGTGGCCTAGGCTCCATGGGCGAAGGTGTCACCGTTGATAGAAACGGCGTCGTCTACGCGGGAGAAGTTGGACCTATTCAGGGCATGACCAAGTTTATTCCCAGGTTGATTCCCTGATCTAAATCGATAGACCAAATCGGGTCTATTAAAAAAGGGTGCGAATTAAAATTCGCACCCTTTTTTTTTATTTCTCAGCAATATCTGAATATCTGCTGATTTTAGTAGAGAGACTACTAATCACTCGTTTTCTTTGGAGCCGGAGCGCCTGGTCGATTCCTGTGACGGGACTTCTTCTTCGCCGCGGCTTTCTTCTTGGCATCGTCGGTAGATTTCGCATTCGACTTGCCCTTCTTCAAGGGCTTGGTCTTCGATCGCTTCGGCTTACCCTTGTCCTTGTCCGACTTGTGCTTCTCAGTCTTATTGAAGGCGGGTCGCGCCGATTTCGACGGTCTGCTGTCTCTATCTCGATCGCTGTCTCCAGATGTGCGAGATATCTTTAGCGTCTGACCTGAGACCCACACATTCCTTAGCTCTTTGAATATTTCGTCCGGCATATCGCCTGGCAGGTCTACTGTGCTGTGGTCGTCGTGAATGGTGATGCGGCCGATATGCTGAGCGTCGAGTCCGGCTTCGTTGGCGATGGCGCCGACAATATTTCCGGGCATAACATCATGTTTATGGCCGACTTCGATGCGGAATCGCTCCATGCCTTTCTCGGGAGGGCTCTCTGCTCTTGGGGGCCTTGAGCGTGCCTCTGACCTAGGCTTGCCGCTCTCTCTTTCTCTTTCTCTAGGTGGCTTCGAGCGCGATCTGCCTCTCGAGTCATCGTCGTCGATTCGCTTGAAGCTCTCTGTCTTACGAATGGGTTTGTTCTGCAATAACAGCGGTGTGTTTCCCTGTGCTAATTTTGCCAGTGCCGCGGCGATGGTTAGCAGAGGAGTTTCGTTCTCGAGCTGATACTTCTCCAGAAGATCGGTGAATACCTTGAGGTCTTCGCCCGCCACGGTGTCGGTAATCGACTGTTTAAACTGTTCGATGCGACGGTCGTTGATTAGCTGTGTGGAGGGCAGCTCCATCATCTCGATTTTCTTGCTGGTAGCGCGTTCTATCGCAGCTAACATACGCTTCTCGCGCGGTGCGACGAATAGAATCGCATCGCCCTCGCGACCGGCTCTTCCGGTTCGTCCGATGCGGTGTATATAGGATTCGGTGTCGTGGGGGATATCGTAGTTCACTACATGACTGATTCGGTCTACGTCCAGACCTCTGGCGGCTACATCGGTAGCGATCACGATGTCTAGCTGACCCTTCTTCAGTCTCTCGATAGTGCGCTCGCGTTGCTTCTGGGGGATGTCGCCGTTCAACGCCGTGGCGGAGAAACCTCTAGCTGAAAGTTTCTCTGCAAGATCCACCGTAAGCAGTCGAGTACGCACGAAGATCAGCATGGCGTCGAAGGTCTCGGCTTCGAGGATCCGCGTGAGGGCATCTAGCTTGTGCATGCCGCTAACTGGCCAAAAGCGCTGACGTATTAGCGCAGCCGTAGCAGATACCATCTTGATGGTAATCTCGGCAGGGTTGTTCAGGTGAGTGTTGGCGATGCGGCGCACCTGATGGGGCATGGTCGCTGAGAACAGAGCGATCTGTCGCCCTGATGGCGTCTGCTCGAGGATCCACTCGACATCGTCGATGAACCCCATGCGTAGCATCTCGTCTGCTTCGTCCAAAACCAGGGTCTTTAACTCGCCTAGCTTCAGCGTACCCTTGCGCATGTGGTCCATGACGCGGCCCGGCGTACCTACTACTACGTGGACGCCGCGCTTCAGCGCGCGAATCTGCCCGCTATAGTCCTGGCCGCCATAGACGGGCAGAACATGAAAACCCTTGATGTGAGTGGCGTACTTCTGGAAGGCCTCGGCGACCTGTATGGCGAGCTCACGGGTCGGCGCTAGCACCAGCACCTGTGGGTCTTTCTGCTTCAGATCCAGTCTGGATAGGATGGGCAGGGCAAAGGCAGCGGTCTTGCCGGTGCCGGTCTGAGCCTGTCCCAGCACATCTCTGCCTTCGAGCAATAAGGGAATAGTCTCCGCCTGAATAGGAGAAGGAGATTCGTAACCGACATCGTTGAGCGCCTTTAGAATCGGCTGTTCTAGCGCTAGTTGATCGAAGGAGGTTATTTGCTCGCTACTCATAGTATTGCCTTGCTACGCCGAAAGATTACTGCTGAGGATCGTAAAGTGGATGCGAAGGATAGAGACTATCCCTGGCTAAGTCCATCTTGGATACGATGGAATAGCCCTATAAAGCCGCTTAAATTGACATTTTGACGGCCGAATCCACTACAATCGAGGAAACAATAAGAGCTGTGGACGGCCGCATTGACCTCAACTGTCACCTTACCAAGCTGGATTTTCCTGCTTCTACTACTCGTCGCCAGTTATGCCGTGATAGTGAGCGTGCTCTTCCCCAGCGTGCGCTGGTTTTTCCGTCGCCGTTTAAACAGGACTGTTGACAGGCTGAATAATCGTCTGCAGATCAAGATCCGACCGCTACAAAGCAGCAAGCGGCAGGTATTGATAGATCAGTTGATGTTCGATCGAGAGATTATCGCCATCATCGAAGAGCAGTCGCAACGTGACAATATTCCCCGTGCCGTCCTGCAACAGAAGGTGAAGAGCTACGCGCGGGAGATCGTTCCCTCCTTCAATGCCTACATCTATTATCAGGTTTTTTACTGGTTGGCGAAGAAGGTCTCTCGTTTCATCTATCGAGTGCGCGTTGCCGCGGCAGCACCGGACAAACTGCAGGCGATCGATCCGGATGCGACGGTCGTGTTTGTGATGAATCACCGTAGCAATATGGACTATGTGCTGATCAGCTATCTCGCCGCAGAGCGCGTGACACTTTCCTATGCAGTTGGCGAATGGGCAAGAATATTTCCTCTGGAGATGCTCATTCGCGCGATGGGGGCATTCTTCGTACGCCGCGGCTCGCAGAATCCGCTGTATCGCAAAGTACTCGAACGCTATGTGCATATGGCCACGCAAAGCGGTGTCTGTCAGGCCGTCTTTCTGGAAGGTGGCTTGAGCCGGGACGGCATGCTGGCCGAGCCGAAACTCGGATTTCTGGATTACATGCTGCGGCGCTATGACTGGCGCACTGATAGAGATATCGTGTTCGTGCCCGTCGGCATTAACTACGATAGGGTCCTGGAAGATGAGAACCTGTTGGCCTGGGACAAGAAGGCCGCGCGCCGTTCGAGCGCTCAACACCTGAAAAGGCTATGGAGTTTTCTGCGCCTCAATCTGTTTGCGGGCTCCCGTCAGCGATGGAGGCGCTATGGTTACGCCAGCGTGAATTTTGGCGTGCCGCTATCCATGCGTAGCTACTGCGAAGAGATGAACATCGACTTCGGTCATCTCGAGAAAGATGTGCGTATTCCCCAAGTAATGGAACTGGCAGAGTCGCTCATGCAGTCTCTGCGCTATGTCATGCCAATCATTCCTGTTCCTATCATCGCCGCCGTGCTTCTGCGAGCGGGAGACAAAACGAAAACCTCGTTGGAGATCGTCAGTGACTGCGATACTCTGATCGATGAGATGATTCAGAAGGGGGCTGCGATGACGGCGAAAGAGAAGCCGCGGCAGCGAACTTTAGCGAACAGCCTCGACCTGCTGATCTCCAGAGACTTCCTCATCGAACAGGATGATCGCTACCGAATAAATCCCCAGTACAGGCCGCTAGTCCAGTACTATGCGAACTCGATAGAGCACTGGTGGAAAGACTAGTCGGAAGATCATGGCTGGTATCGCAGGATTAATCAGAATGCGACGAAATAATTTATATCATCATGTTTTGCGCTCGACTTTGCTAGTATCACTCGCCATGTCACAGCGCGCTCAGATAGCGCATAGCAGAAATTAAAGGAAGATAAACATTTAGATGTTTGCCACGCTTGAAACAACCGATCTAGCAACCTGGGTCGCGGTATCGCTCTGGGGTTATCCCATGATGTTGAGCCTGCATGTCGTGGGCTTGGCCATAGTCGTCGGAATCTTCTCGATGCGCGACCTGACACTGCTCGGTATGTTCCCGGGAATTCGACCGTCTGCTTTTCTGGGGATTAGTAAGCTAGCCTGGCTGGGCTTTATAGTGAACGCCCTGTCCGGCTTCGCGCTGTTTGCCTCGCAGGCAACCGTTTTTATAAGCAGCGTGCCATTCCTCGTAAAGATTGTCTGTATCGTTGCAGGCATGGTGTTAGCGGGAATTATTCAGTCGCGTTTGCGCCGGGAGACGAGTATCGCCGATTCCGAAGCGGCTATCAGCAAGTCTACCAAGGTCATCGCGTCGATCTCACTCATGTTTTGGGTTGCGGCTATCATTGCTGGCCGCCTGATTGCTTATATTTTCTAGAGGCCTATTTGTGGAAGCATTTGCAGAATCAATTGTCGGTGGCTCGCTAAATTCGCTAATACAGGGAACCTACTGGCTGTGGCCTATCCTGGAGATTAGCCACTTCATCGGCTTGTCTTTGCTGCTGGGTGGATTGCTCGTTATCGATTTGCGTATGGCAGGGCACTTTCGTGCCGCTACACATAAACTACTACCATTCGTGTTAGTCGGTTTCGGCATCAATCTGTTGACCGGTATTCTCTTTTTCTACGGCGACCCCATGCGCTACTCAGTGAACATAGGCTTTCAGATTAAGATGTCTCTGGTGATTGTTGCCGGCCTGAATGCGGCGCTCTACTATTGGAAGGTCAGTCCTATAATGCACGGTTGGGACGAGAACACGGTCTCACCTCCTATCGCGAAATTTGTCGCCTATACCTCGCTCGCAGTTTGGGCAGCTGTTCTTCTCTGCGGTCGCCTGATCCCCTACGTGGGCACGGGCTAGTCCGCGCCCACGTCACTTCCTTCTGAGCGCGGCACGAACATTCTGGCGATCGTCTCATCATCATGAAACATCAGGTGTTTCAGTGCGGCGAATACATGCAGTACAACTATTACCGCAAGTGCCTTCGCTGCATTGGAGTGAAGGGCGAAGGCGACCTCAATCAGGCTAGAATTTTCTGGAATCGCCCAAGCCATCAACGGCCCAGACAATAAGAGAATCCCGAGTACCACCAGCATAGTGTAGTGCGCCATCTTTGCCAGCCGATGGGTTAGCAGGCTTTGACCTTCGATATGGGGATGATGCGATTTGAATCGCCACAGAATTCTTACGAGAAGTGGCAACCAGACGATCAGTCCCAGAGTGATATGCAGGGAACGTCGTGCCTCTAGCTCCTGAACAGGCAACGAGGCGATGCTTTGTCCGATAAACCACATCAAGACTATGGCCCCGGTTGCGAACCAGTGCAGGCCGATTGATATCCATCCAAAAGACTTGTCCTGATCGTGTAGAGAACTGGCTGGGCTCATGGCTGGGATCTGAATGATATTCTGAAGAGAAAGCTATCGCTTGAACGAAAAAAACGTAGTGCGCAGCTTATTCTCTGACGCACTACGTTCTTATTCTAGCTGCGAATCTGCCTAGTCGTCGTACTTCGAAGGGAAGAAACGCACCGAAGCACGAGAAGATTCCGGGTCGCAGTCATAAGCGGCCAGTTTGTAGCCGGGCGAGGCCGGGAGCCAGCGCGTGGTATAGGAGGTCGGTTCGAGCAAGAACATCGGGTCTTCGACTTCCAGGGTCATGCGCAGCTCTTCACCATCCATCCAATAGCGCTCGCGCACGATTTTCTGCGACGAAGAGGGGATGCCGTTGTAGTCATCGAAACCGGCCACATCGAAAACGAAGTGAGTCGTCGTAACGATGAGTGCGTTATCCTCGTAGTGACCTACGGAGAAACCCTGGACACCGAAATCGGTGGACGTGGGCACACGGCCGTCTAGCCACACGGTGCGTAGCTGGTCATCTTTCTCGTAGCGGAAAAGCACGCGGTCTGGCCACTGTACGACTTCCATATGGTAGGGGTCATACTGAATAGCAGGCGAAGACGCCGGCTGACAGTCATATTTGGGTGCTATGATTTCTTCCCAGACTTGTTGGTATGCGAGTGCGCGTGCGTTCAGCTTGGGGAAATTATCCTCTCCCCATGGAACGGTCTCGCCGTTGACTGGCCTGACATTGAAGCCGCCGTTCCAGGTTCCAGCAAGATCTGGAATATGGCTGTCTACACCCTGTGCGAGTAGCTGCATCGATGCAGCGCCAATCGCGAAAGAGAGTAAGGCTGTAACTAATGTCTTCAGGGCCGCAGTCTTCTCTCTTAAGAATTTTATTGCCTTCATAACAATCCCGCCTTCAGTTCTTATTTATTTTT
>CAXBLN010000026.1:0-27745 GCA_963976555.1 uncultured Gammaproteobacteria bacterium | reverse complement strand
TTGAATACCAGCAGGATAACCGGAACCATCGAAGTTTTCATGGTGGCACTCGATGAGTTCCAACATTCTTTCATTCTCATAACCGGCATTGCGTAGCTTGCGCACGCCCTCTCTAGGGTGCATATGAATATGGGTGAAATCGTCTTCGGTAAGACCGCCATTTCGGTTCAAAATATTCTCAGGCACGATGGTCTTGCCAATCTCGGCCAGATAGCCGGCTTCGAGGATGTCGTGTTTCTCCTGATCTACCAGGTTCATTCGGTCTGCCAACAGGAATGCGGTGATGCCAGTTAGGCGAGAAAAGCCTACCGAGCCATCAATACACTCAACTGGAAGAATAAAGTCCTCCGGATAGGTAACGAGTTTATCCACCTTTGCTTCAAGATCCTTTAGCAGGTGAGACGGAAGCTGCTGGCATCGATCTAATGGGTTTTTGAATGCTACTACTTCATACAAATGGACAGTGCTGCGGCGGCCGCGTACGGTTAAATCACGCTGCTGTTCCATCACTACGGAATTCTCGGCATAGGCAACTTTTACATCCATATTGTCAGGCGCGAGACCCATGGCGAATTTCAAATGCAGGTGTGCCTGTTCTGGATCGTTTGCTTCTTTCAGGAGGCGGGCCAGTTCGATTCGCATATCCACATCTTTAGTGTTCGCGTCTACCGCTTTGATCAGTGCACTAATCTCATCGACCAAGGCGGGGTTGCCCGACTGCGTATAGGAAGCCAAACCGGAGACCGGTTTGAAGTCGAAGATGTCGTTACATTCCTTGAATGTCGATTCGTCTACCGTGACCTGGCCCGGCTCACACATGCCCTCGATGCGAGATGCCAGGTTTACGGTATCACCAAAGGCCGTGAACGATTGGCGCTTGGCGCCGATGATGCCGGTAGTCGCGACTCCAGTCGATATGCCAACCCTTAGCTTGAAGGGGTACTTCGCGCGCTGCATTTTCTCTTGCATCTTCCAGGCACAGGCAACGGCTAATAGCGGGTGCTTCTCGTAGCGAATGGGAGCGCCAAACTCTGACATGATGCCATCGCCCATATACTTGTCGATATGCGCGTAATAGTTAAGCAGTATGGTTTCCATATCGGCGAGGTATTTGTTCAGCTCTGTGATCACCACTTCGGCAGAGTGATCTTCAGCGTATTTAGTGAAACCTTTCAAGTCTGAGAACATGACGCTGATGCGACGGTTCTCGGTGCGGATGCGACCCTCGATCATCAGCTTAACAACCGCTGGGTCCATAGTGGAGTAGAGTGCTTCTTCTACCTTCTCTTTATGGGCGCGTATGGACTTAGTCTTCTCTTCTAGTACCCGCGTCCTTTCCTCTACCTTATAGTCCAGTTCAGACTCGAATTCGCGAATCGTGGTCATAGTCTGTTCCAGGAGTTCTGCATTACCGCTGGCCTCGGCCTTGGCTCGCAGTGCTTCGGTCATCTTATCCTGCAGTTCGCGATGGGTGAAGCCAACGATGACGGCAGTCAGAATCAGGAAGCCTGCCCAAGTCAGAACCGACGCCCAGAGGCCGAAGATGTCCATGGGCGCAGTGAAGCGCTCAGGGTAGATGCCGGCGAACAGGGCGATTACAAGGAAAGTGAAGAAGGCCCCGAGCACACCGGAGCGGATGCCCAAATAGTAGGAGCCTAACAAAACTGGAAGGTAGAAGAAGTTTAGAAAAGAGAGCTTCGATTCGACGAACCAAACGATTGCGCTCACTACGACAAGAATGACGAGGATAAATACACCCTCAAAGTTATCGATCAAATACTGCTTTAACGGTTCCATATTGTATTTTTCTTCTATATGCGCGTGCTTGAAAAGGAATTGATTTAGAGATTGGCTGAATTATAACTGCGCCCTAAAATTTTAAAATTAGTTTTGCGGGACAATGTGAGGTCCGTTGGGCGAAAGAGGGTAAGATTTAAGCAGATTTGCTACAGCTGAACAACTGCTACGAGCCTTAGTCATGCGCTTTTATGCTTCTTTCAACAGATTGCCAGCATGGGAGTCAGGCAAGTCGAAAATGTTTACGTATGACACGTGGCCATAGGTCTTTGCCTGAGCAGCACGGGAATCTGGACTTGGCCGCGACTGGGCCTCGTATATGCCTCTATTCGGGAATCAGTCCCACTTCTGCGTGCCTGTGAGGGCTTCCGAGCCTTTTTGGCCGGAATCGAATCGATTCGTCTGGGCAGGCGTGTGATTCATCGCCTGTGACTTGCACTATGGGATTTTGGCCCTATATTTGGTCCGACCAATTTGGTCAGACCAAAATTACGCGAATTTGAATCGCGAGCTATAGGCACTGAATGCCCTCTACAACCACGCTTAGTCATGAGATAGCGGACATCCTGCGCGATGAGATCCTGCGCCAGCAGTATCGAAGCGGTGAGCGGTTTCCCTCAGAGAGAGACCTCGCAGCCAGATTCGATGCCAGTCGCGGCGCCGTGCGCGAGGCATTGTCGCAGTTGGAGCAACTCGGCTTGATACGGATACAGCCTGGCGGTGCACGCGTCCAGAGCGTGGACTCGGCAAGCATCGCCGTTCTCGGTCCCCTATTGGCATTGGACGATGTGCCGGATGCGCGGCTAGTGGACCAGTTTCTGCAGACTTTTGCCGTAATGACTGTCCTGACAGCGAGGAATGCCGTGGATGTAGCATCGGCAGAGCAACTCGTTCAGCTCAAGCAACAGGTCATTGAATTGGCAGACGAGTCGAATGATTTTGAGGCCATGCAACCACAATGGCGCGAACTATTAGAGACTTTGTCAGTCGTCTCGGACAATCTGGTAGTAAGGCTCATCAGCAACGACCTGAAGGCACAGTTTGTAGATCAGATGATAAAGCTGGGCATTCATCCCAAATTCAAGAAGAACTCGATAAAGCAGACGCTAAGTGCTCTGCGAGTGAGTCTAAACACACAGGACGGCGAGCTGGCGGCCAGGGCGATGCAGGAGCATTTTGAAGAGCTTCGCCTCGCGGTTCGCGAAGCGATCGATATGAAGGCAGAAGGGTTGAAGCAAAGGGCGGTCTAGAGCTTCTGCGTCGCCAAACACGTCGAATCGAACGTGGTGAGGGATAGGGCGTTAGGGGCGGTGATCCAACGAGCCGTATTAATAGTAATTAGCTAAAGAGACTTAAATACTCAAATGAAGCGAATATTCGAACCAAGGAAGACCAGCAAAGGAGCTTTCGCATGAAGCGGGTAATTATTCCCATAGGCATTCTAGTGGGCTGTGTTCTATTCGCCATGCTATTAGTGCGAAATCCGACCGTAGTTGAAGAGGCAGCGCCCGAGGTGGTTGCCGTCAGCGTCAGGGTAGCGCAGGTGCAGTCAGAATCGATTCAGCTGTTCGTTGAATCTCAGGGCAAGGTACAGGCCTCGCAGATGGCTAGCGTTTCAGCGCCGGTAGCCGGCCCGGTCGAGTGGATATCTCCCTCTATGGAGGCAGGAGGCTTCGTCGTTGAGGGCGAGACCCTGCTGCGTTTGGATAAAAGTGACTTCGAGACGGCTAGGGCAAGGAGCGAGGCTTCTCTGCAACAGGCTCAAGCTGAGGCAAGTTTCGCAAGCAACGAGTATGCACGACTTCGAGAGCTAGCCGAGAAACGCCTCGCAAGTGATTCGCAGCTGCAGGAGTCGAAACGTTCGGCAGAAGTGAATGCTGCAAGGTTGGCGGATGCCGAGGCCAGTTACCGTCAGGCGGAACTCGACCTGGAAAGGACCAACATCAAGGCGCCATTCGATGCAGTAATTCAATCGCGTGACGTCGAGCTTGGCCAGTATGTGAACAGGGCGCAGAGCATCGCGGTCCTTTATGGCGCCGCAGAAGTCGAGGTGCGAATTCCGCTTGCGATCCGTCAGCTCGGTTTTCTCGATGTGCCCTTAGGCATGCGCGGCGAGTTAAGCGGCGCGATGTCGCCAGATGTAACCCTAACCGGGAACTATGGTGGTGAGGAATACAATTGGCATGGCAAGCTGGTTAGAACCGAGGCGGCTATCGATGCCAACAGCAATACCGTGCAGACAATTATCAAGGTAGCGCAACCTACAAGGACGGCACCTGTCAGCAAAGGTGGCAGGTCCGCTGAGATTCCAATGCCGATCGGTCTGTATGTTAAGGCGACCATTGCTGGTAAGCGCGTTGACGATCTAATCGCGCTGCCCAGAACCGTGATTCGAAATAACAATCAAGTGCTGGTCGTGGATTCTGAAAATAAGATGTATTACCGCGATGTCGAGATCTATCGATTGGAAGAAAACCGCGTACTCATTAGCGGTGGGCTGTTGCCAGGTGAGTTCATCTGCACGTCTCCTATTCAGGCCGTTGTAAATGGAATGTCCGTACAGCCAGTTACAGAGCTCATCTAATTGAAAAGTAGTATACGAAACTATTTACTAAGTAGAGGTCAGTCTTGAGAACTCCGATTACATGGTTCGTTAAGAATCCGGTTGCTACGAATTTGATGATGATGATCTTCCTCGCAGGAGGGGTCATATCTTATTTCAATCTCAATCAGGAAGAATTCCCCGACATCGATTTCGGCATGGTTCAGGTAAGCGTCGCCTATCTAGGCGCGACGCCCGCAGAATCCGAATCGGCCGTGTGTCTGCGCATCGAGGAGGCGTTGGATGGTGCGGAAGACATCGAGCGTCTAACCAGCACCGCCAGAGAAGGCGGCTGCGATGCTACGCTTGAATTAACCAGCGGCGCCGACCTAAACAGTGCACTTAACGACATCAAGGGAAAGGTGGATGCGATCACTACCTTCCCAACAGAAACCGAAAAGCCCATCGTTAGAGCCTTCAGTGCGAGCGGCAATGTGATGACTCTATCGCTGGCTTCCGACAGTGATGACAGCAACCTGAAGATCGTGGCGGAAGGTATTCGCGACGACCTTATTGATCTCGATAGTATCTCCACGGTCAACATCGAATATATCCGTCCCTTCGAAATATCCATCGAGGTTTCCGAGTTTACTCTGCGTCAATACGGACTGACACTGGACCAGATTTCCCGCGCGATCGATAGAGCGTCTCTCGACATGCCGGGCGGAACGATTCGCACCGCATCGGGCGAAATACTCCTGCGCACAAAGGGGCAGGTATACAGCGGCGACGAATACGAGAACATAGTCGTGCAGTCCTTCCCGGATGGTACTCAGTTGCGCCTCGGCGACATAGCTACTGTCAAAGACGGCTTCGAGGAAGGTTATCTGGATGCCCGCGTCAATGGTGTCAATGCTGCCATCATCAACATACTGCGCGTAGGTGACGAAGACATCGTCCGCGCGGCGAGAGACGCGCGGGAATGGATGGCCTCGGCCGATTTCAATCTGCCGGAAGGCATGACTCTGGATGTAATAACCGACTCGGCTGTAGCTACTCAGGATCGTATCGCGACAGTAGCGAAGAATGCCTACACCGGCCTTCTGCTGGTGCTGGTGATTCTGGCGCTATTCCTGCGTTTCAAGCTGGCGATCTGGGTAGCTGCAGGTATTCCTATCGCAATCGCCGGCGCGTTGGCGCTGTTTCCGTCCGTAGGGCTTACCATTAGTTCGCTTACGGTGATGGGCTTTATTCTGGTGCTCGGCATCATCGTCGATGATGCGATCGTGGTGGGCGAGCGTATACATGCATTCGAGCGCAAGGGTCTTTCCAAGGAAGATGCCGCGATTGAGGGGGCATTGGAAGTTTCTGTTCCCGTAATTTTCGGCGTGCTGACAACCATTGCCGCCTTCCTTCCAATTCTGCTCCTCGGTGGACAGATGGGCGCTTTCTTCAACGCCATCGGGGCCGTCGTGGTGTTCTGCTTAATTGCCAGTCTGGTCGAGTCGCAATTGATTCTGCCTGGGCATATCGCCCATCGTAAGACCGAGGGCTATCTCTTCGAGAACAGTCGGTTCGTAATCATGTGGCAGAACTTTCAGGGCCGAATCGCCCATTCCATGGAATATTTTGCCGAGCATGGCTATGAGCGCGCCTTAAAGAAGGTCCTGAAATACCGATACGCGGCGTGGTCTCTGGCTACTGGTGTGATCATTATTACTTTCGCCCTATTGATGTCGGGACGCGTCGTATTCCAGTTCATGCCTTCGGTAGAGGGAGATGTTGTTTACGGCACTGTCGTCATGCCTGTGGGCGTGCCTTCAAACATCACCGAGGATGCCATCTCAATTCTCGAAGAGAAGGCCCTGGAATTATCTGCCGAGCTTCAGGAAGAACTGGTCGGCCTAAAATCGAGCGGCATGGCTCCAGAGGACACAGAGAGTGTCGTGGATAGTGTGCTAACGATAATCGGTGGGCGAGCGCCTCGCGGCGGGCCGGGAGGCTCGAGTAGAAATGCCGGGAGCAGTGAGATTGCCGAAGTCGTGTTGTATCTGACCCCTTTCTTCGAGCGCGGTGAGATCAGCTCTGCCGTGATACGTGATAGGTGGCGCGAGAAAGTCGGTACGATTCCGGATGCCCTGGAACTGACCTTCGTCTCGGATTCCTTCTCGGCGGGCGATGCAATCAACTATCGTTTGGAGGGGCGCAACGAAGAGAACCTGAAGATCGCGGCCTCTCAGCTGCGTGCGGAATTGGGCCGCTATCCTGGCATCTTCGATATCTCTGATTCATTCCGCGCAGGAAAACAGGAAGTTCAGATACAGATACTAGAGCGCGGCAAGACATTGGGACTAAGCCTAAATGACATAGCCACGCAGGTTAGGCAGGCTTTCTACGGTGCAGAATCGCAACGCATTCAGCGCGGCTCAGATGATATACGTGTCATGGTGCGCTACCCCGAGGATGAACGGCAGTCCTTGGGCAATCTCGAAGACCTCTTGATCAGAACCCCAAATGGTGCCGAGGTGCCTTTCCTTAGCATCGCCGATTTCTCCCTCGGTAACAGCTACTCGAGCATCAATCGGCAGAATGGCCGTCGCGTCATTACGGTTCGTGGAGACATAGACCGCACGATGGTGAAGCCGGATGAGATCCGACGCGAGGTTATTGCGAAGTATCAGGATGACTGGGCGCGAAATCTGGATGTGGACCTCGTGGTAGGTGGCGAAGGCGAACAGCAACTACAGTCTCTGTCCGAATTGTTCTCGACATTCCCATTGGCGATGATGGTTATCTATGCGCTGCTCGCCATACCATTAAAGTCCTATACCCAGCCGCTCGTGATCATGAGCGTGATTCCTTTCGGTGCGATCGGAGCTATCTGTGGGCACTTCATAATGGGTGCCGACCTAGTCTTCTTCTCTCTGCTGGGCATCATCGCTCTGAGTGGGGTAGTGGTAAATGCGAGCCTCGTTCTGGTGGTTTCTATTAATAGGTTTCGTGACGAGGGGATGAGCATGGTCGAAGCCGTTTCCACCGCTGGTATGGTTCGCTTCCGTCCTATTTTCCTCACGTCCCTGACCACATTCATCGGCTTGGTACCACTGATGGCAACCGCTAATCCGGCGACCTTCTTCGTTGTGCCCATGGCGATTTCGCTGGCTTTCGGAGTTTTATTCGCCACGGTTATTACCCTGTTCCTCGTGCCCAGCCTGTATCTTGTTCTGCATGATTTCGTCGGCCACAGCGACACGGCAGAAGAACGAGCGCTGGCATATAAGTACTAGTTACCGTAATCTAAGCACCCTCTGCGAGACCGTTTTTTGGCAGAGGGGGCTGGATTACCTAGTCCCTCCTGGCCGCTAATTCGCTGATTTAGAACGACTGCTAACTTGCGGCTTTGCCCTGCAATATGGTTTTGTTAGGCTCTACGAAATAGGACTACTGGTATGAAAACTCTAGGCTTTGTGATTTTGCTACTCGGCATAACTGGCAATTCGATGGCGCAAGAAAACCGCATCGACAACATCAGGC
The DNA here is from genome assembly GCA_963976555.1 of uncultured Gammaproteobacteria bacterium. Classification (GTDB taxonomy): domain Bacteria; phylum Pseudomonadota; class Gammaproteobacteria; order Pseudomonadales; family Pseudohongiellaceae; genus UBA9145. The sequence goes on along the minus strand of CAXBLN010000026.1, from coordinate 19,872 downwards.
CCGACGCGCCAGAATTGGCCGCCTTCGGTGCCTACGACATCGGCGTCAGAACGTTGGAGTTCGTCGATGCCGACCGGATCGATATCCTGAATACGGATCGAGGCGGCGAGAATGCGATCTATGAAAGAAGCCTAACTGTCGAAGTATGGTATCCCGCACAGCTCGCGGCGAATCAATCTGCTGGCGGCGAATATCGAGCTATTACCCGTAACCCTGCTATTACTGCAACTCTTCGCGGCACTGCCGTACGCGATGCCGAACCGAATCGCGCCGACGCGCGCTATCCGTTGGTCATTATTTCACATGGCTATCCCGGCAATCGCTACCTGTTGAGTCATCTCGGGGAGAATCTGGCCAGCAAGGGCTATGTCGTCGCGTCAATCGATCATACCGATAGCACTTATGACGATCAGCAGGCCTTCCAGAGCACGCTCTACAACCGCCCATTAGATCAGCGCTTCGTGCTAAATACGCTGGACAATCTTTCCGAGGATTCCAGTAGTTTTCTAAACGGCCTGTTGGACGCCGATATGACTGGCGTCGTAGGTTATTCGATGGGTGGGTATGGCTTGGTGAACAATCTCGGCGGCGGCTATAGCGATGAGATAGTCTCCTCCCTGATGGCGCCACCTAACGAGCTCTTACACCAGCATGCCACGGGTAATCCCGACTATCGATCGAATCTGGATCCGCGCATCAAGGCGGGTTTTGCCGTAGCTCCATGGGGAATGCCATCAGGGTTCTGGCGCGCGCAAGATCTCGCTGGCATAGACGTGCCTACCTTCTATCTGGCGGGTGACAACGACACCGTAGCCGGGTACGAGAATGGAGTACGCGCGATCTACGAGGGCGCCGTGAACAGCGATCGCTACTTACTCACCTATAAGAATGCAGGACACAATGCTGGCGCTCCCTATCCCGTGCCGGTAGAGATTCTAAATAGTGAAGATAAGACAGGAGCAGGGCACTATACCGATCCGGTATGGGATAACGTTCGCATGAACAATATCATGGACCATTTCGCGACGGCCTATTTCGATCACTATCTCAAGCAGATCGAAGGTCGCACTTCCTATCTTGAGCTGGTTCCCGACGGAGCCGATGCCGTGTATTCGGTTACCCGAGGACAGCAGAACGATGACCATACTTACTGGAAAGGTTTCGGCCCGAATTCCGCTATCGGTCTAAAGCTGGAGCATCTACAGCCTGGCGAATAGCCAATAGCTGGCTATTTGATAGCCAGGCGAATCGGCAGGACGCTAATGTCCTGCCAGACCTTCCCAATGACATAAGGGTCGCTAGCTAGCCACTGATCAAGTTCCGCCTTCGTGTCGAACTCAACGAACATCGTCGAACCGATCATCTTATCCTCCTCGTCGAGAATCGCGCCGCCAGCAATCAGCTGTCCTGTTTCCTTGAGCCGATGTGCTCCTTCGATGTGGGCATCGCGAACGGACAGGCGTCTGCTCAACGCGCCATCATCTTTACCATCATAGGCTGTAATCATAAATTGCATAAGGTCTAGTCCCCTTCTATTGAGCAGAGATTATCCGTTACGGAGGCTGCGAAGGGCAAGATTTGTCATTATGGGTAGGGAAATTCCCGGCATTCATTGCTAGCATTGCCGAATGTCGAAACAAGAGCATCTCGGTCGGCGGCGCGCAGAATGAAGTCTCGCAGAGGCAGGCCGCCCCATGACGATGTGCTGACTCCCATGAAGTGGCGCGTTCTCCATGCCGCGCAGCACGGTCTAACTAATCGCGCAATCGCCCAGGGCTTAGATATTAGTGCCAATGGAGTTAAGTACCATATGGCGAATATTCTGAGTAAGCTGGGGCTTGCCAATCGAGAGGCACTTAAGTCCTGGTTTCGGGTGCCACGCGGAAGCGCTTTGGCTGAAGGTGCGCAAGGCTTGGGCTATGAAAGTTTAATTGAGGATACTGTAATGACGACGGGCAAAGAATCCACGCCACTGGTACAGTGCTTAGGTCAGGTCTCACGTACGGTGAGTTCACTGCAAAAATCTATAGAATTCTACCGCGATACGCTTGGTATCCCACACCTGTATAGCTTCGGCAACATAGGGTTTTTCGATCTCTCCGGCACGCGACTGTTTTTGAACGAGACGGAAGAGTTAAACAAGGAAGAGTCAATTCTCTACCTAAAAGTCGACGACATCGTACAGGCTTGTATCTCTCTTGAGGAGACCGGTGTTGATGTTATCAAGCAGCCTCATCTTATACACACCCACGAAGACGGCAGTGAGGAGTGGATGGCGTTTTTCGAAGACCCGGAAGGAAGGCCTCTTGGCTTGATGTCTCTGGCGAAGAAAGCTGGCTAACTTGAGAAGCCTCTAGGAGCCTATGAATTGCTGGTACAAGTCGATGAACACAGGCATTAGAGAGCTCATTAGCAACACAGCCATGCTGATATTAAAGATCCGCACATAGCTCGGATCGCGCATCAGCGTCTTCAGCGAGGCGCCGCCCCACAGCCATAGCATGATGCAAGGTGCGCCGCAGAAGAGGAAGATGACGCAGATCGTTAGCACCTGCAGCACGTAGCCATCGCCCAATGTCGTGTAGGTGACTGTAGCTCCCACGGCCAACCCCCAGGCCTTCGGATTTACCCATTGAAACGCCGCCGCCTGAACGAAAGTGAACGGTTTTCCCTCGCTTTTACTATTCTCAGATACCGGAGCTCGCGCGATCTTGTACGCTAGGTAACTGAGATAGGCCGCGCCGACAATTTTTAAGATCAGATGCAGTGCGGGATAGACTTCGAATAGTTGAGCGATGCCCAAGCCTACAGCTAGCACCATCACGGGAAAACCCAGAACGATGCCGATATAGTGAGGCATACTTCGCCTGATGCCGTAATTCAGTCCTGATGCCATAATCATGGCGTTATTGGGTCCCGGAGTCACACAAGTGGTGATGGCGAAGGCGGCGATTGCTAGATATTCCATGGTAGTTTTGCTTGTTCAATAAGTAGGTCTGGAGTTTTCTAAATTCAAGACGGTACGAGCAGTCAGAAGAAATTGCCTTTCTCCGACTGTTGGTTCTAGTTTAGTTTGTGATATTTTTTTAGTGGCCTTGGTAGATAGGCCTTTCTTGGATTGCTCAGAAGTATCTCCGAGGCCTCAAAAATTGTCAAGCCGCTGCCATAGCGTCCAAGCGGAGCGAAGGCTGGCATTGAGAGTCCGGTGGCGCTAGTATGCCGCCATGATTTTAAGTGCGCTCACACCCATCTTCGCGATAATTCTATTAGGCTTTCTGATAAGTCGCACACCGGTATCGAGTCCGGCTGTGTGGTCGGAGTTAGAGCGGCTTACCTACTATATCTTCTTCCCCGCATTGCTCGTTCTGCGCCTGTCGACTTCCAATTTCGATTGGGTAGACGTTGCCGATATTGCGAAGGTTGTTGTGACGGCCCTGTTCGTCATCACAGTGCTCATACTGTCGCTGCGAAAGCTGGTGAGTGGTGACTCGGCATCATTGAGTTCTGTGTATCAGGGCAGCATCCGATTCAACACTTACATAGGTCTGGCATGTATAGATGTTCTCTATGGTGACCGCGGCCTAATCACCGCCGCGCTCTGCCTCGCCGTTTATATACCGTTGGTCAACATACTATGCGTAGTCGCGCTGACCGGCGGCACAGAGGGCGGTACGAAGAGAATCAGCCGCGTCATCAATTCCGTGGCGACCAACCCCCTGGTTCTGGCTTGCGTGGCTGGCATAGCGATCAGCTATACTGGTTTCAGAATACACTCTCTCGCTGAATCAGTGTTGGCTATTCTTAGCCAGCCTGCGCTTCCCATAGGCTTACTCGCAGTCGGTGCTGGGATACGCTTCGTGGCCTTGGGAGAGCAGAGCTGGCAATTACTGGTAGCGGTGATAAACAAGCTAGCTGTCTTGCCCGGGCTAGTGTTAGGGGCATGCATACTATTCGAGACGCCGAACTCGGTGGCAGTGATCTTGCTGCTTCTCACCGCCTTACCCTCGCCGCCCTCGGCCTATATCCTCGCGCGACAGCTTGGCGGTAACGAAAGCCTCATGGCGAACATCATTACCGTGCAGACCTTCGCAGCCTTCTTCGTGATACCCGTGTGGATAGAGATTGCCAGTCGCTACCACTGAATGAGTAAGGAACCCTTGGAGCCATGCAACTAAAGGTGTCTCTTATATTGGCTGTAGGCAGCGTTTCATATACAGAAATTTCTTGCCTTGAGCCCCTGTTTCGAATTCCCGTTCTTTCGTTCTGTTTTAATTTCTAGATTAGTGAAAATGCAGATAGTCCGACTTCGCTATTTCTGGTTCCGTTTTGGCGCGTTAAATTCTAATTGCTCAATTAGAGTGCGCATATAGATTAGAATAATTCATCTATAGAGAAAAATTCTTAATAAAGGCCTCCTGACCCCTATTAAATATTAATCTAGTAAAAAGAGTTCATGGTTTAATAATGAAATTTCGAATAAATGTCTGCGCTATTCAACGTGCTGTATTTGTTAGAAAATTTATATTGTCCAATAGTCGTGAATTATAGGTAGAAATGCACGACTATGCTGATCTCGGTTTGAGTGATAAGGAATCACAGCGCGCTCGATTTCGATTGGCACGAATAATGCTCCCATAAACCCAGTACATAGTTTCCATGAGCTGATCTGGGCTACACTGACTGGGAGTATTATCAATGAGTAATTCGAAAAAATATGCGTTGCGAACATGTGCGGCGCTTACTGGCATGACAAGTTCTTTATTTTTTTCTAGCATAGCTCAGGCACAATCTGCGCAATCTGGAGAGAATATAGAGTCGGTTATCGTTACAGGTTCACGCATCGCACGTGACGGCTATAACACACCCACGCCAGTTTCAATTCTAAGCAGCGACGAAATTCAGGCAGAAGCGCCAGGCAGTGTTGCCGATTTTGTGATGACGCTGCCGTCGATTCAGGGCAGTACTACAGCTTCGACTTCTTCGGGCAGCCTGAGCTCTGGTCAGGCTGGCATTGCTGCACTTAACTTGCGCGCATTGGGGCCGGGTCGAACGCTTGTCCTGTTTGATGGGCAACGGTCAGTGGCGTCCACCGCTGTTGGCAGAGTGGACACCAATACATTTCCACAGTCATTGGTAGAGAGGGTAGAGGTAGTATCGGGCGGTGCTTCATCTGCCTACGGATCCGATGCGATAGCAGGTGTTGTGAATTTCGTATTGGACAGGGATTTTACAGGATTCAAGACTCAGATTGATGTGGGCAGCGTGGAGGAATACGACGCCGACAGCGAACGCTTCGTCATAACGGCAGGCTCCGATTTCGCAAATGGTCAGGGCCATTTCTTGTTTAGCGGCGAGACCTATAATCAGGATGGCATTCACTACACTGCCCCCGATTGGGCGCAGGACGGCTTTTTCGGGATACCAAATCCTGCTTATGGAGGCTCCGGTTCAACTGGCGAGCCACAGTACATTGTGCAAAATAATATTGGCATTTCAACCTATACACCTGGCGGCTTAATCGTTGATGGTCCACTTCGAGGCACATTTTTTGGCGAGGGAGGGTCTGTTGAACAACTAACATTCGGCGAGATCGGTGGTCAGTGGATGGTTGGCGGCGATGGACAGTACACGACTTCCGGCATGCTAGGGACGAACTCACTTCGCTCTGACGAGAAGCGAGATAGTATTTTTGGGCGAGCAAGTTGGGAGCTAACTCCAGGGATGGAGATTTACGCCCAGGGCTCCTATGCTGCCTTCGAAGGCAACAGCTTCTACATCAATCCAACAGATCGCAACTTCACAATTCAGAATGACAATGCCTTCTTGCCAGAATCGGTCAGACAATCGATGGCTGATGCTGGGATTAGCTCATTTCGAATGAGTACCAGTAATCAGGATATGCCAGCCTCTGGTAGCAATAATATTCGGGAAACCACTCGGTTTGTGCTGGGGCTTGAAAGCAGCTTCGAGATAGGCAGCCAAGAATATGAATACACCGCCTACTATCAGCGTGGCCTTACCAACACTGATGAACATCAAAACCCCACTTGGTTCACAGCGAATCTTCGTGCTGCCACCGATGCCATCGTAGATCCAGTGACTGGAGACATCGTATGTCGATCCGATTTGGCGGGCTGTGTTCCGCTGAATCGATTCGGAACGGGTGTCGCGAATCAGGACGGTCTCGATTTTGTGTTAGGGCGTCCACGCCGTGAACAAGAATTGCAGCAGGATGTAGCAGCGATCAATTTCACAACCGGAGGCATCGAAGGCTGGGCTGGTGATATCTCTCTGGCCTTCGGTGCCGAATGGCGGGAAGAAGCACTGGATGGTTTCGTCGATCCAAAGTTCACTAGTGGTTGGAAATACGGCAACTACAAGGTCACCACTGGTGAGTACGACGTGGCGGAAGCCTATGTCGAAACTGTCGTGCCAGTTATCTCTGAAATGCTCGAATTCAATGGAGCGGTGCGTTACACCGACTATAGCACTTCAGGTGGTGCCACGACCTGGAAAGGTGGCCTGACCTTTACTCCTATCGATGACGTCACTGTGCGTGTGACTCAGTCTAAAGATATCCGTGCTCCAAACTTGAGTGAATTGTTTGATGCGGGCACGGCGAGAAGTAACTCCGTTGCGATAGGAGGTGCTTCGACGCCTTTCGTTCAGAATTTGCAGGGAACTCCAACAGTAGGGCCGGAAGAAGCCGATGCATTTGGGCTTGGTTTCGTGTATCAGCCTGGCTTCCTGCCCGGATTTGCTGTTTCCGTAGACTACTATGACATTGAGGTCGAGGGTGTCATCGGCTTCCTTAGTGCGCAGCAGGTAGCCGATGCCTGTCTGCTCGAGGGGCGGACAGAATATTGCGATAACCTGCGCTATGACGGTGCGGGTGCACTTGAGTTTATCGATCTCGAATACGAGAACCTGACTTCATTAATCTCCGAAGGCTACGACGTCGAGGCCAGTTACAATTTTGCACTTAACGACTTGATAGGAAGCGCGTCTGGCGATATTAGTTTGCGTTATTTGGCAACCAACTATGTGCAAGATACTACGGATAATGGCGTTACAACTAACAATAGAGCGGGTCAGAACATCGGTAGTACGCCCGATTGGGTGCACCGCTTTACTGCTCGGTACACACTCGATACTTGGTCGTTCAACCTCACAGGCCGTGGCCACAGCGACGGTGTTATCGATAACGATTTCATTGAATGTTCTAGCGACTGTCCCGTCTCTGGAAGCGTAGCGAGGACAATCAATGAGAACGACATTGAAGGGGAATGGTTCTTCGACCTCTATGGGGCTAAAGACTTGACCTTCGGCGATTCCGAAGCACAGATTTTCCTGTCAGTGAAGAATGTATTCGATACTGATCCGGTGCTCTTCGCATTGCCCCTTAACCAGGGGTCAGAAAACCGACCCGCCTATCTGCCCACTAATCGCAACTTGATGGATGTGCTAGGCCGCACACTTCGATTCGGCATAAGAATGGAATTCTAGTAGGTAGAATTTTGAATTTGTATAATTGACACCCCAACTAGCAATGCTGCTTGGGAATCTCTGAGGATTGAAAAGTGAATAGTGCTAACAGAATGCTAAAGTTTGACGATTTGAAATATGCCACCGTGTGGCTGATAGCTGCCTTGTTGAGTTTTCCTGTTTTCGGAGCCGAACTAAGTCCCGATCAACGAGCTGACTTCAAGCAGGATATTGTAGCTTCTATAGAGGACAAAGCGAAGTTAGCCCAAGTGATGAATGATATGATATTTAGTTTTGGAGAGCTTGGGTTTCAAGAGTTCGAAACTTCGAATTATATTACTGGAATGCTGGCTGACAATGGATTTGAGGTTGTCAGAGGTATTTCCGGCATACCCACGGCATGGATGGCAAGTTGGGGGGAGGGGGAGCCAGTCATCGCACTCGGTTCAGATATTGATGGCATTCCCAAAGCCTCGCAGAAACCGGGAGTTGCCTATCGCGAGCCTATCGTGGTCGGCGCACCCGGACACGGTGAGGGTCACAATTCGGGGCAGGTGGTTAATTATCTAGCGGCGATAACCATTAAGGAAATTATGCAGGCGAATGGTTTTCAAGGCACGATAAAGATGTGGCCTGGAGTCGCAGAAGAGCAACTAGGAACGAAAGCCTATTATGTCCGGGACGGCTACTTCGAGGACGTAGATGCAGTCTTGTTTTCTCACGTCTCGACGAACTTGAGTACCTCTTACGGCGGCGGCCGAGGCAATGGGCTGGTATCGATTCAGTATGACTTCGGCGGTGAGAGCGCACACAGTGCTGGAGCTCCGTGGCGGGGACGCAGTGCCCTAGATGCAGTCTCTCTGATGGATATTGGTATGAATTTTCGTCGCGAGCATCTGCGGCTTTCACAGCGTATCCATTCGGTAGTTGTAGATGGAGGCGATCAGCCGAATGTAGTGCCTTCCGAGGCGAGCATCTGGTACTTCCTTCGTGAGTCCGACTACGAGAATATCAAGAGTCTGTGGCAGATTGGTGATGACATGGCGGCTGGCGCAGCTTTGATGTCCAATACTACATGGAGCTCCAAGGTCTTGGGAACTGCATGGCCCGGACACTTTAACAAAGCCATGGCCGAGCGTAATTACCAGCATGCACAAATGGTGGGCATGCCGGATTGGTCCGAAGAAGATCTGATTTTGGCGAAAGCCGTACAGGCCGAGTTGGGAGTAGAGCAAGAAGGTCTCAACACAGAGGTTCAAGAATTGAGTGAGCCGCCGGATCCGACGCGTAACACCGGAGGTGGTTCTGACGATATTGGCGATATCTCCTGGCAGGTACCGACAATTACGTTGCGTTATCCATCGAATATACCAAACCTGCCTGGCCATAACTGGGTCAATGCGATTGCGATGGCAACACCGATAGCGCACAAGGGTATTGTCGCTGGTGCCAAGGTGCAGGCTATGAACTTATTTGATCTGTTAACCGATGAGCAATTACTCACCGATGCCTGGGACTATTACAACGAGGTCCAGACCAAGGATATGCAGTACACGTCCTTGCTGCGCCCCCAAGACCAACCTGCGATTCATTTGAACGAAGGTATCATGGCAACATTTAGGCCGATTATGCGAGACTACTACTATGATCCAAGTCAGTACGAGACTTACATGGAGCAACTCGGTGTCGAATATCCCACGGTGCGGTCAGATTAGTTCGCGTGCAATCGCTGCAAGGCTGCTGCGGCATTTCGATTGCCGCGGCGTGCCGACTCTCGATACCAGCTTAGGGCCTGCGTCAGATCTTGATTAATACCTTTCCCTTGCTCGTACATTCCTGCCAGTCGGAACTGTGGAATAGCGTCGCCTTTCTCCGCCGCCAGTAACCACCACCGCACTGCTTCGCTATCACTGGGTTCCACTCCAGTTCCAGACGCATACACGTTCCCCAAGTTATGCTGCGCCAAAGTGATATCCAGCGCAGCTGCCCTGCGGTACCAAGATACCGCCACGACAGGGTCGAGGGGCACAGCCAGACCTTCTGCGTATGCCGTGCCCATCAGAAAACTGGCCTCGCCTACACCCGCATCTGCCTGTCGTCGGACATCATCAATAACCGTGCTCGCAATTTCTACCGCTCTGGATTTATCTGCCGGATAAGTCATCCGACCCGTGGAATACACCCGCGCCAGCCACATTAGTGATAGTGTATCTCCGTCAGCGGCTGCGATTTCGAGCAAGGCGCGCGCCTTGCTGTCATCAACTACTCCCGCCTCTCCGGTATACCAGCGAATAGCCTGAGACAAGTTTGGATCGGATTCGAATGTGTTGCTACAGGCGACCAGTAGAAGGGCTGCGAGCCACACACTGCAAAGGCAGCGAAAGAAATTGTTGTATCGAAATGGGATGGCTGCGAGAAAAGTCATTAATAATCCATCCTGATTGGATTGCATGATTGTAGCTTAGGCTCACTGGATTATAGTGCAGGGCGAAGTGGAATAATAATTTGTAGAAGGGCCCAAATTGGAATTTTTGTCTATATATTGCTGCAGGTATATCTAGGAGTGGATATAGCCACTTTTATGGCGATCGTTCAAGACTTGCTGAGCCGAATTACAAGCTTATTGCTATCCTGCCGATCATCGAGAGCACTCGTGTTGAAAAACTTCTTCAACGATTTCCCATGCATTAATCAATCGCGTCGAAGCAGATTAGTTGTCGGGGTCTCCGCAGGCCATATTCGATTCGATCTTCGCAATTAGTTCTTGCAGCGCTGCGAACTCTTGTTTTGTAAAGCCATCGAATAGTCCTTCTCGAATTCTCTCCACTACTGGCATCGCTAGTTTCACGGCCTTGATGCCAAGTTTCGTAATTCTCAGATTAAACCTGCGCCTGTCTGCCGGGTGGGTTTCTCGTACCAGCAATTCCCGCTTGCAGAGTATGTCGATAATGCGGCTGACGGTGGGCGAGTCCTTTATCATCAGTACGGCAATTTCTGTCTGTGACATGGGCGACTTGTTGTCGTGCAGTAGGCTGAGAATGCCCCACTGATCAACGGTAAGGTCTATGTCTTCGCTGCGCATGATGTCTAGTGAGTGTCGGCGCATCTTTCGTGTTAGTGCGTTTAGTTTAAACGCATAGGAATCGGTTATCGTCTTTTTCATTGACATTCAAGTTCCATCGCGAATATAGTTGTTATAACAACTATTGTTAAGACAAGTTAGTTATTATAAGGCGAGAGGCACAATTATGTCGAAATCTATTTGTGGGTTTTTATCTGTTCTAGTTCTTTTAGCAGGCTTTCATGGCACAGCCACCGCGGCCACCCAGGAGAGCGACTTGGCCAGCATTGCTCAGCTCATTCACGATTTCGGCGCTGGCGTGGATAGGCAAGACGGGCCTCTCCTAGAGCGAGCCTTCTACCAGGAGGGTGTCGTGTACGGATTCTCCGCTGACGGCGCGAGTATTATTACTCTCCCGGCGCAGCAGTTTGCTACGTTGCATGAGGAGAAGCGATTCGGTGGGCAGCAGCGCGAATTACTTATTCAGGGCTTGAGCGTTACGGATGGACTGCTGGCGTCGGCTAGCGTCAACGCTTTCAATGACGAGGTGTTCTATAACTACAGAATCACCTTTATAAAGACAGATGGCGCATGGAAGATTCTGACCGCCACTCAGCGCAGCAGGGCAAACTAGTACTACGCCTAGTTAATTCCCAGGCTGGCGTCTGCATTGGCTATGGGCTCCACCAGTAAGCCAGTGATGGCTCTTGGGAGTTGCGATGCGAGCAGTTGATCGCCTGCCTTGATCTCGGCGGAACGAATTAGTACTCGAAGTTCGTTGTCGGTTGCCATGTAATCGCCCACGGTCTCGTAGTGCACAGCCTGCAGCCGCTGCTCATCGATTCGGTACACGGTCTGATTCTCGTAGAGCGCATACACTGGCATTGAGAGTACGTCCTGCTGAATAGGGAGATCGACTGTCATGCTGAGTACACGGCCTATATCGAGAGACTCACTACCCGCGTTGCGGAAGAAGACATCGATACCGCTCTGGCCGGACTTTACGTCACCGGACAACCTGTCGAGGATGAACTCTAGCTTGCGTCCGTCGACTGTGGCGCTAGCGCGCACCTCGCGAGTCAGTCGCATAGCCTGATTCAACATATAGGCAATCTGGTTAGGCACGGATGCGCGGATTTCGAGGCCGCTGTAGTCGGCTATCTCGATGAGCGTAGCTCCCGCAAGAACGCGATCTCCCTTGGAGACGTCGCTGCTTATAACGCGACCTGTGAAAGGCGCGCGAATTTGTGTCTGTTGTAGGTCGAGCCGCGCCCGTTGCAGTCGTGCGGCGGACTCGTCGACCGAAGCCTGCTGCTGCGCAATCTTGTTAGGGTAGTCGGTAACTTGAGACAGGTGTTGCTGCAGAATAATCGTAGACTGGCTCGCCTCCTGTCTGGCCTCGTCGAGTAAGGCATCGGAGATCATTCGCTGCTTATTCAGATCCAGTGCTCTTCCTAACTTGGATTGTGCAATATCGTCAAGCGCCTGGTACTGACTGGTCAGGGTGTTGGCGAGATCGAATTCGGTCTTGACCGAAGCAAGCACCGCGGTGTTCCTATTGTGGTTAGCTTGTGCGACGTTGAGTGTAAGCTCGCCCTCGACGGCATCCAGCTGAATCAGTAGTTCGCCTTCCTCAACCCTGTCACCTTCGCGCACGAGCACCTGACTTACCGGAGCCGAGATGTTTGTGTTCAGACTGGCTATCTGCTTCGACTCCACCTTGCCGAATGTGAGAAGTGTCGGCGGTAGATCGGAAGGGGACGCGGTCATCACCGATACCGGCCATGCACGCTCGGTCTTCTCCAGGGGCTCCGCACTGGGCCCGGTAGATACCATGATGAACCCCACAAACAGAGACAGGAGAACGAGCAGGAGTCCGGTAAATTTCTTGCCGAGTGTCTTGAGTAGTTTCGTCACGATATCGAATCTGTGGCTTATCATTTTTAGGTCCGTTTAGATTTATAAGACAGTATTGGCATCGCCGCTTGCGATGACGTCACTATCTGGCTTGCCGGGATTAAAGGGTGATAGCTGGTGCAGTCTAATTTTCGCGTTCTCGATCATGACTATCAGCGCTGGTATCACTAACAGAACCAGTAGTGTCGAGAAGGCTAGCCCAAAGCAAAGCGTGATAGCGATTGGCACGATGTACATGGCGAGGCTGAAAGTCTCAAACATCAATGGTGACAAGCCAGCTATGGTCGTCAGTGAGGTAAGGATTACTGCGCGGAAACGCGCAATAGATGCATCGTGAATTGCTTCCTTATAGGGTTTTCCTGTTGCAAGTTCGCGCCTGAAGAAACTAACTAGAATAATAGAGTCATTCACTACGATACCGGTTAAGGAGAAGAAGGCGAGCAGCGACATTGCCCCGATGTCGGCACCCATGACCCAGTGGCCGGCGATCGCGCCAGTCAACCCTAGCGGGATGGCGGTCATCACCGCGAGTGGCCAAATATAAGAGGAGAATGACCAAACCAGGATCAGGTAGATAAAGATGATGGTCAACAGTGCGCCAGTCTTCATCGTATTCAGTAGCTCCTGATTCTGTCTCGAGACTCCGCCGAGATCAGATGTTAGGTTGTATTTCTCGCGTATCTGCGCGAGCGCATTGTCAGTGACGTGAGCGACGACCTGTTCGGTGTTGTTCTGCAGCGGGTCGACACTGGCGCTGATAGCCACAGACATGAATCCGTTATTGTGATTGATGAGATCGATCCCGCCGCGATTCTCAATATCGGCAATCAGACCCATAGCGACGAGCTCGCCAGTAGGTGTCTGAATGGGGAATTGTTTCAGCGAGTACAGGTTGTCGCGCTCTTCGTCCGGCAACATCACGCTGACTTCCAGCTCGGAATCGTTCTGATTGAATATTTGCACTCGACCGCCGCTATATGCCGCGCGCAATTGCCGGCCGAGGGATTCGGTGGTTATGCCAAGCGACTTGCCCGCAGGATTGATCGAGTAAATGATCTGGTCCCGGCCGTAGGGTAGGTTGTCATAGACATTCGAAACTCCGGGGTAGGCTGCCAGTGATTCCTGCAGTTCCTCCGATGCCTGTTTTAGTGTCGGGATATCTCTGCCGCGCAGCACAAGAGTCAGGTCCGGCTGCCCGCCGTTAGCGCCGCCGCGTACCTCAAGATACAGTTCCTCAACCAGCGGCGACGGGGGTACGGATTCCTGCCAGAGATTGACGAAGTGCTGCGGAGCTATGCTGCGATCTTCTTCCCAGCCGTATTCGATGCGAATCGAGGAATATTGGCTACCGGACTTGCGTTCCTGGTTGAGTCTCGCGGTGTTGGACTTGGAAATATAGCCACTAATATTGGTGCCGCCATTCTCTGAGTCGATACGCTCAAGCTCTCGCTCCAGTGCGCGCATATATTCCTGACGATCTGTTTCTGTCGCCTGTGCTGCAAACTTTACGTTCGCTTCCAGCATTTCCAGGCTCATGCCAGTGACCAGGTTTAGGCCAACCCGGCCACCCGCGATCAGGCTTATCGACAGAACCACGCAAGCGAGGGCTGCACACAGCGTCGTGCCTGGAGCGGAGAGAGATTTGTCGAGTAAGGGGCGGTAGTAGTTGTCTCTTAGACCATAGAACCACCTATCGAATTTCTGTCTGAACTGGCTAGGCTTATTCCTATCGGTATTCTCAAATGCATGGCGCAGGTGACCGGGAAGCACGAGGAAACACTCGATCAGCGACGCGACGATCACACAGAGTAATACTACCGGCATAGTTGTTATGACCGCGCCCATCTCTCCGCCTGAGAGAATCAGCGGCACAAACGCCGCCAGTGTGGTAAGTGAAGAGGTTAGCACCGGCAACAGCATGCGTTTGGCCCCATTCGCAGCGGCGTCAGCTGGCGTCATCCCCTGCTCAAAAAGAGTGACTGCGTCTTCGCTCACGACGATAGCATCGTCCACCACAATACCGAGTGCCATGATGAAGGTGATGAGGGCAACGATGTTGATACTGCCTCCGAAAACGCCATAGAAGATGAGTGTGGCGAAAAGGAAGCTAACGGGGATGCCAACCATAACCCACCAGCCCACCTTGCCATTGAGAAACAGAAACAGTGTTATCAAGACTAGAATAAGACCGGAGGCGCCGTTCTCGAAGATCACCCGCAGCTGCTCCTTCAGGAGCAGCCAGACTTCCTGATACTTGTGAATCTCCACGCCGCGCGGTAGATTCGGTTCGACATCGGCGATCCAGTCATTGACGATGCTTGCGGTGGTAATCGCATCGGAGTTAGTTAGCCTGAATAATTCCATCTCTATGGCGACTTTGCCTTCTCTGTAGAGCTTGGCCTGACCGACCTTGGGCCGCTTCTCTACAGTCGCAATATCGGTAAGTCTTGCAAGCCTGCCGCCGGCTTCGACACTGACCTGCATCTGCTCAAATTCTGACACCTCGCGCTTCTGGTCGAGGCTGCGTAGCTGCATCTCAGCCTGGCCGCGCCCGACGGTTCCGGCGGGTGAGTTGCTGCTGCGCTGGCGTACCTCGCTCGCAATCTGCTCGAGATTGGTGCCTAGCTCCAGCAATTTGCTGCTACTAACTTGAATAGCTATTTCTTCTTCCGGCATACCATCGAATCGGATGAGTTCTATGCCGCGTGCGTAGAGATCGTCTTCCATTTCTCTCACCAGGGGCATGAGTTCCTGTAAGGAGCCGTCGGAGCTAACCGAGACGACAGCAATCTCTTCATAGTCGAGACGCTGGGAAATTTGAATGGGTTCCATATCTGCAGGGAAGTTTCGAATCTGTGCGACGCGGCTCTTTACGAAATCCAGATTTCTGCTGATGTCCGAGTCGAAATAGAAGTAGGCGGTTATGTAAGCGGATCCATTGCTGCTAACAGAGCGATAACTTTCAAGGTCGGTCATGTTGGCGATCTGTTGTTCCAGGGGAGTGACTATCAATTGCTCGATGTCTTCGGCAGAAGCCCCAGGCCAGGTAGCTCGAATTTCCACGACGGGATAATCCACGCTCGGATCCAGCTGAGTATTGATTCGATCCGTTGCCCACAAGCCAGACAGGATCATCATGATCATGACCAGATTCGATGCCACCTTGTGATTGGTGAACAGATTGATGATGTTGTTGGATGCGCTCACACTTAATAGTCTCTAGTCTGTTCTTCTTATTAGATGTCTGAGTTAGACGAATCGGATGCAAGATTGGTTACATCTGATGGAAATCGGCTCTGACAATCGATCTTCCTGCACTCATTCTCTAGTTGTCTTTCATGATTCATGCCATAAACGTAAAGTATTGAAATTAAGAGATATATTGGATTCTTTAAGGGCAATAGATGCGCGAACCCGGCCAACTATTGTGTATTCTCGCCAAAAAGTTCGCTGCGGATGGCCGCAAAAAGGTAGGGAGAGTAAGAAGCGAAGGGCCGGCGACCTGCTTATAGGCCTAGCATTACGATACCTGCGAGGATCACTGTCACGATTAGAACGCGCAGCGCAGAGAAGGACTCCTTGATAAGGAGAATGGAAATTAGCATGGCGAATAGAACGCTGGTCTCTCGAAGCACGGCGACTGGAGCGATACGCTCCTGATTAAAGGCCCAGACGATGATGGCATAGCCGATAGTTGAGAGGAGCGATACCAGCAGTCCTGGTTTCCATACTACCCGTACCGTGTCTTTCAATACTTGCCTGGGTCGGCGTAAGAACGCTAACAACGGGACGAGGAAGCCGTCGAGAAAAAACATCCATAGAGTAAAGCTTACGCTGTTACCCGAGACCCTTACACCCATCCCATCGACGAGGGAATAGGCGGTTATACATATACCGGTCAGCAGTGAATAGAATAAAGCAGGGCGCGAGAGTTGCAGCACGCCTGCACTCCTCTCAAGGGCGAGACCGAAGATGCCGGCTACGATGAGCATCATGCCCAAAATCTCCGAGGTTTCCATGGATTCGCCTAGTAACAAAAAACCGAGAATGGCGGTAAGCAGGGGAGCCGACCCGCGGGAGAGCGGGTAGATCTGGGCGAAGTCTCCGAGCCCGTAAGCTCTGATTAATACCAGCATATAGAATGTATGAATACATGCAGACGAGAGCAGATAGGGCCAGCTCTCGGGCGCCGGAGCGGGTAGATAGAAGAGAAAGGGGATCACCAGAACAGATGTAGTAGCCGTAGTTACGCCCATGATCACCAGGCGGTCCCCGCTTACCTTGATAACGGCATTCCATGTTGCATGGAGCAGGGCTGCAAACAATACGGCGGCAAAAACTAACAATGACATTGAAGATATTCCATTCGCAACGCAGCGGTTGAAGGCGAGAGCCGCGCTTTATTAGACGCTGCATTATAGGTGCTTCATTGAGTAGATGCTCTGCCGTCATCAGGCACGACCCTTTCCTCTGCCTGCCACGGCATCTTCGTCAAAAAAGCCATTGAAAAGAGCTAGGGCTATAGCTAGAATGATATGCGTAGTTAGTTACGTAACTGGTGTCTGTATGCTGCAACTTTATGAAAAAACAGGAAAAATGGCACTTGGAAGCCGTCTCAAGTTGCTGAGTGAGCGACTCGCAGAGCAGGCAGCGAAGGTCTATGAGCTGTACGAGTTCGACATAGACCCAAAGTGGTTTCCAGTCTTTTACATGGTGAAATCCGGCGAATGTCTGCCCATTACCGTCATCGCTGAGGCCATTGGTCATTCTCACGCATCGGTTAGCAAGATCGCGAAGGAGATGACGAATGCTGGAATTTTGCGCAGTGAGAAGTTGCAAGGAGATGCGCGAGTTAATCAAGTGTGTCTGACGGAGAAGGGCAAGGCCTTGCTGCCTCAATTTAGCCATCAAACGGATGATATGGAGTCTGTAGTTGCAGAGATGCTGGCGCAGTCCCAACATAATATCTGGGAGGCGATCTCGGAGATCGAGTACCAACTGGAAGAAAGCGACTTATATTCTCGCGTGAAAGCTCGTTACATGGAAAGGGATCAAGAGAATGTGGAACTACTCGATTACACAGCCGATTATGCGGTCGATTTCAGGGATCTAAACTATGAATGGATCAATCAGCATTTCGAAGTCGAGGAATCTGATAGAGCCATGTTGGAAGAGCCAGATAAATACATTCTGAAAAAGGGCGGCTACATCGTCATGGCCAAGTACCGAGGCGAGGTGGTAGGCACCTGCGCTTTAGTCCGTCACGATGCTTCGCGACTGGAATTGGCGAAGATGGCCGTTGCAGAAAGCGCAAAGGGGAAAGGCATCGGATTTTTATTGGGGCAACACTGCATAGCCAAGGCCAGAGAAATGAATTATCGGCAGGTTTTCCTGGAGAGCAATACCAAACTAAGCCCAGCGATCAGCCTCTACAGGAAACTCGGATTCAAACGCATTATCGGGCAGCCCTCACCCTATGAGCGCTGCAATATTCAGATGCTCCTGGAGCTGCTCTGCGACTGACTTTTCCGCTACACCCAAACTGCCTAGTCAATTCTCCGCCTCCTCCAATTCGGTTCATTTAGCGGCTATCGCAGGGTGTAAGTTTAGCCCTGCAAAGGTATTATCGAGCCAGCCATCCACAGAGAACTCACTGGCAGAGGAACACCCATGCTCGAGAAATACTCGATGATCATTATTTACTTCTCGATACTGATATTTTTGGGGTATCTGGCGTCCAAGCGCGTTAAGAGCATGAGCGATTTCGTGATAGGAGGAAAGTCCCTCAGCTTCTGGGTTGCGGCATTCTCGGCTCAGGCGACAGGCGAGTCGGCCTGGCTGCTACTGGGTCTCACCGGCATGGGAGCGATGCTCGGCTTTAGTACTTACTGGGTAGTTGTCGGAGAGCTATTTGGTGTCGGTGTTGCCTGGTTTCTGATGGCGAATCGATTCAAACGCCTCACGGACAAATACGATTCCATCACCGTCATCGATTACATGGGTAGTCGCTTCAAGTCGAAGACGAATGTATTGCGTCTTGTTTCCTCCGTTGCCTTGTCTATCTTCGTGTTGATCTATATCTCGGCGCAGATCGATGCCACTGGCTCTGCCTTCGAAACTTTTCTCGACTGGGACTATCACACGGGTGCTGTAGTGGGCTTCCTTGTCGTGGCCACTTACTGTATTGCCGGTGGTTTTCTGGCGGCGGCATGGACCGATATGTTCCAGGGGGCCATGATGCTCGTGTGCCTGATGCTGCTGCCAGCGGTCGCCTACCTGAGCCTGTCTAACAGTGGTTCAATCTACGATGGTTTGTACGCGATAGAGCCGGGCCTTGTGAACATGTGGGGCGCAGGTGGTTTCACTCTAATGAACGTAGCCGTAGTAGTAGGCATGATGCTAATCGGGCTCGGCTTCCTGGGCTCACCACAGGTGTTTGCAAGACTCATCGCCATACGCAGCGAGGATCAGATCAATCGCGGCAAGTGGGTGGCAATGCTGTTTACACTGCTGGTCGATTTCTCGGCCGTCAGCATCGGCGTACTCGGCCGCTTTATTTTCACCTCCCAGGGTGTCGAGCCAGACACGGTGTTAGGCAACGGTGCACAAAACGTTCTCTCCGAGTTGGTGGAATACACCTTCCCGCCTCTGCTAGTAGGCTTGTACGTAGCCGCTGTTCTATCCGCGATTATGTCCACCGTATCATCTTTGTTAGTTATGGCGGCCGGTTCTATTACTCACGATCTGTACGCAAAGATTATTAACCCTGATTTGACCGACGGACAGGCCGCGCGGCTCTGTCGCGCCATAACCATCCTGTTTGCCTTGCTCTCGCTAGGCTTAGCTATCACGGTGTCGTTCCTGTCGCCAGATAGAACCATCTTCTGGTTTGTTATCTTCGGTTGGGCCGGGATCGCCGCAACCTTCTGCCCGATGATGCTGATGTCGCTATTCTGGACGCGTTTCACTGAGAGAGCCGCCATTGCCTCTATGATCACCGGGTTCTCAATGACCATGATCTGCAAGTTTGTCATACAGGATATGGAATCCATCGGTCCCTTTTTCGTTGCACTGGAAACGATGCCACCGTCCTTCCTGTCAGCGCTGATTGTGGGCTATGTCGTCGCCATCATCTGGCCCGATGATGAGCTGGCGGCCCAGTATCAGTCAGACCTGGACAGCATAGGACACGGCGAAGTGATTATCGAGCCAGTCACATCAGCGCCGGTGGCCAACAACTAATATCTAATCAAGACTAAGGAGGGTTCACGTGACTCTGAGTAGAAAGCAACTCGAAGCACACTGGATGCCGTTCACAGGCAATCGACAATTCAAAGACAATCCACGGCTGATGGCCTCTGCCAAGGGTGCGTATTACACGGACGTAGAAGGCAATAAGGTTTTCGATG
>CAXBLN010000025.1:0-28634 GCA_963976555.1 uncultured Gammaproteobacteria bacterium | reverse complement strand
CTGGTTGTTGTGAAGTGTCTTACTTTTGAAGGAAGTGACTCGACCAGCCCCTCAGCTCGCAAAATACTGAGAAGAAAGCCAGAACTGTTCACGGACTTGCCCTTGAACAATGACCTCAAGCAAATGCTCGTGATGGGCTCCACACTGTTGATGGCCGCCTCGATGTCCTCCCAGGCAACCCACTCCGAGGAGAAGAAGCCTCCGCCATCGTTGGCTTTGATCTTGATGTGGATAGCCTTGTATGAGTCTTGGCCGAGGGCGTAGGTGAGGGAGCTCTTACCTGACAGGGTGGGGCAGGTGGCGATTCTGAGGGGTTTGATTTGTGGAATTGAATTAGGTGTATTCTTCATAATCGTTTCTCATATGATGTTGATGTTTATTCATATAAGATGGCGAAAAGTTCGCGTTTTAGGAGGGGGGTTTATCTATGGCTATATACAAATTACTGACTTTAACTTGGTCATTTTGAGGCCGCTTTTGGTATGATCAGAGTATGATCCCCCTCTAAAATTTCGTGCATATGCGTTTCAAGCAGATCAGAAGTAGCAGTGAATCCTATTGGAAGAATTTTCTTAGGATTACAGTATGTAATTTGTCACTACCGTCGATTGTGAATTTTTAAAAATGTAGCATCAATTGACAAATTTGGAGGCTGGGATTCATTGTCCTGATTGCCTTCTCATTTTAAGAACTGGAATTACGGAGATAGGCGAGCTATGGCAAGCAGTTCAAATTCACTAAATTTTTCTGTCGACAGCCAGCTCCTAGGTGAAATTGGCGAGAAGTTGGTGACAAATAACTATATCGCTCTTGCTGAGCTGGTAAAGAATTCCTACGATGCTGACAGTTCCACCCTGCGCCTTGAACTACGTGACATTAAAAAAGGCTCGGCAGATCCAACCAATAGCAAAATTATCGTAAGCGACCAAGGGCATGGCATGACATTTGCTCAGGTGCAAGATTACTGGATGCGCATAGCCACGGCTAACAAGCGATACAATCCAACGAGCACTAAATATGGCCGCCCCAAAACTGGAAACAAAGGAATTGGTCGATTTGCATGTCAGCGGCTCGCCCGGTATCTCGAACTGGAAACTACCGCAAAGATTGGTAAACAGTTCGAGATAACAACGGTTTTATTCGACTGGGAGAAGTTTATACCAGGTAAAAACCTAGAAGAGATAGACTGTACCTACGAGTCGCGCCGAGTAAGGAATGGTATTCCTGGTCTAAAGCTCACGCTTAGAAATCTACGAGAACACTGGACGCAAAGAGATTTTACGATGTTGCAGCGAAACCTGTCGCTTCTCTCAGTGGTTACACCTACCAAGCGCAAAGGTTTTTCAGAGGATCCTGGGTTTAAAGTTTCCATAGAAGCTGCAGAATTCGATAGCGAGGTTAGTTCTTTAGGTGAGGAATATTTAGAGGCTGGATGGGCTACTCTTACAGGTAAAACGCTAAGTGACGGGACTACAAAACTCACACTGAGAGCAAAGGATATTCATGAGCTAGAATTCACTCTTCCTGAGAAATTCATTCTGTTATACGGGAGTAGCTTCAAAGTTCATTGGCTGCCTCGTACTAAGGAATTCGAAAGCCGAAGAAATCCAATATTACTGACCGGTTCCATACAAACTAAATTATTAGAGTTCAGCAGCGGAATCCGCGTTTATCTGGATGGTTTTCGTGTATATCCGTACGGTGAAAAAGGAGACGATTGGTTAAGTATCGACCAGGATGTTTCTCGAAGGAGGGGAGGGGTAGAGCACGAAGCCCTAAAAATCATAGCCAAAAAAATGAAATTAGATCCGGCGAGATCGATGCTGGGTCATCCCCGAAATTCCTCCATAGTTGGGTCTATTAATATTGCTTCTGAGAATAGCCCATTTGTTATCAAAATGGACCGTGAAGGTCTTGTTGAGAACGATGCTCTATCGCAACTGCGCGAAGCTATGAGATTGAGTCTAGATTGGCTAACACTCCAGTATGAGGGCCAGAAATATAAGGCATTATCTCAGAAGCGAGAGAAAGAGGAGCAGCTATTTGTAAAGGCTTTGGGTGAGCCTGAGCTTCATGAGTCGGATCGCCTGAATAAGGCGTTAAAGTTTATCGAAAACACTACCTCCGATATGGCCAGATCAAAGCCCGAAGCTAAGAATGATGTAGGGGAAAAACCTAAGCCGGGGTCTACAACAACACGGAAACATGCCAAGAATGACCTAGCTATAGTTAAGCAAGCATCTTCCTATGTGCGAGAAAAAGTTGAACAACAATCAGCTGAGCTAGATCTTCTGCGAACAATAGCATCAACTGGCCCGCTGCTCTTTGTATTTGCTCACGAAGTAAAGGGTATTACCGGATCACTCCAAACTCACGCGGCATACTTGGAGCACGTGGCGAGTAAGATCGAAGATCAAGCTGTATCCGACCAGTTAACGAATTTGGCGAACGATTTCAAAGATACCAAATTGCGTTTTAATCAGCTTAGCGCACTATTTGATGTGTTTAGCTCGTCACAAAAGCTAGCCTCAAAGAAAATTCCAGTTATGGGTACTATAAAGAAAATATTCGATGGGTTCGGCTTTGTCTTTACGCAGTTTAAGATAACAGCTGACTGCAGCGATATTTCTCCTATATTGAAGACGCCGATGATGAATGAGGCCGAATTCTATTCGGTGTTGGTGAATCTCATTTCGAATTCGTTAAAGGCATCGATCGTAAATGGTGGGAAAAAGATTAAAATAACGGCGGAGAAGGCGCAAGGGAAAACGCTCAATATTAGTGTTCTTGATCAAGGGGTTGGGTTGAGTAAAAAACATTGGGATTCTGTTTTTGATCCGCTTGCTACTGACCCAGAGAACAAAATCTATAGTCGCCTCACGCTAAAATTTAAGAACGAAGAATTAAGTACTTTAGGTAGGGGATCCGGACTAGGATTAAGTATAGTAGACTCAATAGTCACGAAGAGAAAGGGTTCAGTAGCTTTTGTAGAAGCACCCCAAGGATGGTCCACCTGCGTGCAAGTACTACTTCCTCTCAAATAACCAGGTGATCCTAAATGACTGAATATTGTGTGGTTTGTATTGACGATGAGATTAGCACTGGATCCCCCAGAGATAACGCTATAAATCTGCTTAGTGAAAGGGATTTTCTTAAAGTTCTAAAATTACACCCTACCAAAGTCATTGATTGGCTGAAGGATAAAGAGTTAGAGCCGGACATGTTTGTTGTCGATTTTCGATTGAACGCTTCAGCGTTAGATGGCGAAACCTTCCCTTTCAAGGGTACCTCACTTGTAGGTATGATTCGTGATGTGTTTCCTCAAGTTCCTGTGTACCTGTTGAGCGCATTTTTTGAAGATAAACACAGCGCAAAAGAAGTAGATATATTTGACCGGCTGATTACTGAGAATAATTTTCTGCAGCCTGGATTCATCCTTTCGGATGTAAGGGATTTTGATGGCATCAAGAATAGTATACCCGGAGGGATTCAAAACCTCTTGGCGTTGTTAAGGAGCCCCGAAAGCTCAGTAGACGATCTCAGAAATGTCCTACCTAGGGACTTTACATCCGACTTGGAAGATGAAACTGTAGAGATTGAAGGCCTTGAAACCGAATCAACGTTCGAGTTCTCCGGAATAGTAAGGTTTGGCAGATGGGTGCAAAGGCCTTTGTTGGCTGACGAGGGGATTTTGTGTGGGGATGTTCATGCGTCAGTATTATTAGGAATGGATATTGGCTATTTTATGAACGATTTTCTTCCCAGTGAAGAAGGAGCTAAGTTCGTTCAGCAAACTAAGTATACAGGCATCTTTTCTGATACATCCAAGCGAAGATGGTGGAAGCAGGCGATATTTAACTACATATACTCTCACCCCAACTCACAAGGCGAGATCGTTGATGAATTGCCAACATCGAGCCCGACAATACTTAATGTGCCGGAGGAGCAAAGAGCGAAATGTATAGTTTGCAGAGAAGCTTTTCCTCAGGTTGTTGGGTCAACGGACGGATTGGAATTATACCCGGTACACCGGTCTTGTTCTGAATTAGATCCAAAAGCTCAGGTCTTGCCTTTTTTCGATCATCCCAGACTTATAGAGGGGTGACTGATGGAGTTATCTAAAGAGCAGTCGAAAAGCTACTTGAAACTTTTGATAAATATTTTCCAGTTTCTGGCCACATCTTCGGAATATCGTAGAAATGCCTATGATTCAATAGAGACGATTCAAACAGCACTATCAAAGTTGAAAGCTATTAGTGCTACGCAATGCGAAGATTGGAATTTTAGTCTTACTCCCAATATAGAATTTGAGATTTCTACAAAATCCTTCTGCGGTCCGCGCGGCAAGACTCATCTTGTTATAGGCGGGCAATTGAACGTTGAAAAAGGCTTGCTCAAAGATCAGAGCATTACAGTCTGCGTCGTTTCAACTGCTGAAAGTGAGCTAGATGAAGAGCAAAAAAAGAAACATTGTTGCGGAACCTGGAATACAAGCCTGCGCACAGTAGTGCGACGATTTCATTTTGACCTTGATCCTGGTCAATTACGTAGAGATAGGCCGCCAATTCACTTGCAATATGGTGGTAAATTCGACTCCTGTCATTTGGCCAGTGGTTTTGACTACAATTATGAATTGTTTCAGGCAATTGACCTGCCGCGTTTACCATCTCCACCCTACGACTTTATTCTTCTTCTAGACATGCTGCTAAAACAATTTGGAGTAAATGTCTCCGGTATTACTCAAGAGTCACGCTGGCGAAGTCTAGTGCGTTGCAGCGAGACGCTTTGGCTTCTACCCTATTTTCAGAAAATAACAGATTATCTGGGATCGGCCGACCGAGTAAATAGCGTATACGAGCAGCTATGTGAACCAATCTCAATAACATGAATAATCTCGTGAAAGAGGAAATATTTGAAAGGCAACGAAATCTTGGTGCCTTTTATACTCCCAATTCTGTAAGCGATATCCTTTGTAAATGGGCAATACGGGGTATTGCGGACTCCATATTGGAGCCAAGCTTTGGTGGGTGTGGTTTTCTCACTTCATCTGTGAATCGATTCAAGGAGTTGGGAAATGAATCTCCGAGTAATCAAATTTATGGTTGTGATGTGGATCCTGATTCGTTTCAGTACTTATTTGATTCCCAGGAGTTAACCAATTCTCGGTTATCGAAACGATTTTTGTTAAAAGATTTCCTTTCGACATCGCGTAGGCATTGGGAACGAGAAACGTTCGATGTGATTTTAGGTAATCCTCCTTACGTTGCTCAGAGAAGACTCAGTGAAGAGCAGCGCCAACTTGGCGCACTAATATTAGAGGAAAACGGCCTATCTAGTATTGGGAAGGCAAATCTATGGTTTTACTTCCTTCTTCATTCTTTCTCGTTCTTAAAACCGGGAGGAAGACTTGCATTTATTCTTCCATCAACGGCGCTAGATTCCAATTTTGCGATAAAATTGCCTGAGATCTTACAACAGAATTTTCGATTATCATATGCAATCACAATTAAAGAGCGAATGTTTAAACACCTCGGTGTTAAGGAGAAGTGTCTAGTCCTTCTATGTGAAGGTTTTGGTAAGAAGCCGAGTAGGCAGCAGCGTAATAACTTGCATTTTCGTAACTGTAAAGATTTATTGGAACTCAGATTGCTGCTTGATAAACCGCGTGAATTAGCAAAGGGGAAAAAGTTTTCCCGACTAAGTTACGGATTCTCAATTTTGAATAATTCACAAAAATCATCTTTTGAATTACTGCAAGAGTCAAGTCAATCAAAGGCGCTCGAGGAGTTTTTCAATATTCGAATAGGTGCTGTTTCCGGAGACAAAAACTATTTCGTCTTAAAGGAAAGCCAGTGTCTTGCAAAAGGACTTAGCCCTGAAAAGTTTTTTACGCCCGTTGTATCTATTTCATCACAACTAGAGGGGATATCCCTGACATCAGCTGATATCAAGAATCATTTGAATTTGGATATTCCTTGCCTACTGTTAAATGGTGATAGTTCCAACTTCAAGAGCTCTATATTTAGGGCGTATTTAGATTCCTATCCCTCTGAGAAAATGGCCAGTAATCAAACTTTTAAAAAGAGGCCTCTTTGGTATTCGGTGCCTCGATTCCCCGCGCCAGACTTATTTTTGCCGTACATGTCACAGTTCGGCCCACGCTTAGTGCTCAACGAAGCAGGTGTTATAAATACCAACAATGTTCACAGAGTTGATATACGGGCAGATGTCCACATTACGGGGCTCAAAGATGTAGCACGAATATCCTTGATGTCAACTTATAGCCAACTCTGTGCAGAACTCTATTGTCGGCACTACGGTAGTGGGGTATTAAAAATAGAGCCGGGGGATGCTAAAAACCTTCGGATTCTCTATCCCGATAAATTAGATTTATCCCAGGTTTCTGAGTGTTTGGATAACCTAGATAGGTCCATTCGCGATTCAAAGCTTAGTGAGGCATATCAAATAGCTGATGAATTTATTGATTCTGCTATTCCTAGTATCAATTATTCCAGCCATTTACCTAGTCTTATACAGGCGCTCGATCGCATACGTTCAATTCGATGTTAGAGTGATAGTTAACTCTAGTACTTCAAAAGAGAGCGGAGGATTTGCTCTGCAGGTAGATTGAATCTCCGTATCTCGAGTTTTAGTTTCTTGTTGATTTGTAGAATTAGTAAAAATTTTCATCTTAATCTGGCCAATGTCGCAATGAGGAAGGTTCCGGCCACTCAGCTATGGCCAACGGACCACGAAAAACTATAGTCCGTCGCTCCAAATCATAACTCGATGAAAAGAAAGGAAAAATGGTGGGCCCACCTGGATTCGAACCAGGGACAAACGGATTATGAGTCCGCCACCCTAGCCATCTGAAGATTCATAAATATCAAACCACCAAAAATCATTTTCAGTCCTCTACTTCACCAAAGTGAAACAGAGGACTGATTCTTAGCTATTACGCAGCTTCGCCTGCGCTGCGGCCAATCTGGCAATCGGCACGCGCGGTGGTGAACAGCTCACGTAGTTCAGCCCGGCACGGTGGCAGAAGTCGATGGAGGCGGGGTCGCCTGCATGCTCGCCACAAATGCCCAGTTTCAAGTCTGGCTTGGTAGAGCGGCCGCGATCGACGGCGAAGTCGATGAGCTTGCCCACACCGCGCTGGTCCAGGCTGGCGAAGGGGTTCTTGTTGTAGATCTCCTTGCTCTGGTACTCGTCGTAGAACAGGCCCATGTCGTCGCGGCTGAGGCCGAGGGCGGTTTGGGTTAGGTCGTTGGTGCCGAAGCTGAAGAAGTCTGCCTCTTTCGCGATCTCGTCGGCGGTGATGGCGGCACGAGGTACCTCGATCATAGTGCCGACGATATAATTAATGCGTACCTTGCGCTTCTTCATCACCTCTTTGGCCACACGATGCACGATGGCTAGCTGATCTGCGAGTTCCTCGCGGAAGCCCACTAGAGGAATCATGATCTCTGGCTTCACCTTGATCTTCTTCTTGCCCTTCAGGATCTGCGCTGCTGCCTCGAAAATGGCGCGGCTCTGCATCTCGGTGATCTCGGGGTAGAGGATGCCCAGGCGGCAGCCACGACAGCCGAGCATGGGGTTCTCTTCGTGCAGTGACTTGATGCGGTCGATGACGAAGTCGAAGGGCACACCAAGCTTCTCTGCTAACTGGCGTCTTACCACATCGTCGTGAGGCAGAAATTCATGCAATGGCGGATCGAGCAGGCGAATAGTCACCGGGCGACCGTCCATAGCCTTCAGTATGCCGACGAAGTCTTTCTTCTGGAATGGCAGTAACTTCTTCAGTGCGGCACGACGCTGCACCTCGTCGACGGCGAGAATCATCTGCCGCATGTAGTCGATGCGATCGCCTTCGAAGAACATATGCTCGGTGCGACACAGACCGATGCCTTCGGCCCCAAACGTTACGGCCTGCTGGGCCATGCTGGGGGTATCGGCGTTGGTTCGAACGTTCATGGTGCGGTGCTTGTCTGCCCACTTCATTACCGTCTGGAACAACTCGTAGGTGTAACTCTTGTTCGGCTTCAAGGTGCCGTCCAGCACGCGCTTCACCTCGGAGTCGGTGCTGACGATCATACCTTTGTAGATGGCGCCGGTACTGCCGTCGATGGAGATGTAGTCGCCCTCACGCAAGACAGTCTTGCCTGCGGTTAGGGTCTTCTTCTCGTAGTTGATGCTAATGTCGTTCGCGCCACAGACGCAGACCTTTCCTAACTGACGGGCTACGAGCGCCGCGTGGGAAGATACACCGCCACGGGAGGTCAGGATGCCCTGAGAATGCAGCATGCCCTTTAGGTCGTCAGGAGAGGTCTCCGTGCGACACAGCACAACCCTGTTTCCCTTGCGGGTTTCCATTTCTGCCTGTGCCGCGGTAAACGCGATACGCCCAGTCGCGCCGCCAGGGCCGGCGGGCAGGCCGGTTGCTATAACCAGTGCTGCCTTCAGCGCCTTGGGGTCGAAAACGGGGACGAGTAGCGAGTCAATCGACTCAGCTGGGATCTTCAGCAGCGCCGTCTCGACGTTCATCAGACGCTCTTTCTGCATCTCCACCGCGATGCGCACTGCTGCGAGGCCGGTACGCTTGCCGTTTCGAGTCTGCAATATGAATAGCTTCTTCTTCTCGATGGTGAACTCGAAGTCCTGCATGTCCTTGAAGTGCTTTTCCAGCTTGGTGCGAACCTTCTCCAGGTCCTTGAAGCTCTTGGGCATTTCTTTGGCGAGCCTACTGATGGGGTTCGGTGTACGCAGACCAGCTACGACGTCCTCGCCCTGGGCGTTGATTAGGTACTCACCATAGAACAGCTTTTCGCCATTAGCCGGGTCGCGGGTGAAGGCGACGCCTGTGGCGCTGTCGTTACCGGCATTGCCGAATACCATGGCTTGCACGTTTACCGCAGTGCCCCATTCGGCGGGGATGCCGTATTCCTGACGATAGAGGATGGCGCGCTCGTTTCTCCAGGAGCCGAACACAGCGCTGATGGCACCCCACAGTTGTTGCATCACATCCTGAGGGAACGCGCTGCGTGTGCGCTTTCGAATCAGTGCCTTGTATTGGGTCACGAGGGTCTGCAGGTTCTCGGTGCTGAGCTCGTTGTCGGTTTCTATTTGTAGCGACTGTTTCAGCTTCTCGAGAATGACATGAAACGGGTCTTCTTCTTCCTCGTTGCGGGACGTTACGCCCATCACCACGCCGCCGTACATTTGGATGAAGCGGCGATAGCAGTCCCACGCAAACTGCGGGTTTTTGGATACTTCGGCCAATCCCTCAACAGTATCGTCGTTTAGACCCAGGTTCAGAATAGTGTCCATCATGCCCGGCATGGAATCCCGCGCGCCGGAGCGAACAGAGACCAGCAGTGGATTCTTGCGGCCACCGAATTTTTTGCCCAGCTGCCTCTCGACGCTCTTCACCGAGTCTTCTACAGACTGACGCAGAGCCGCTGGATAGCGCTTTTCATGATCGTAGTAATAGGTGCAGACTTCTGTGCTGATGGTGAAGCCAGGGGGCACCGGCAGGCCGATAGAGGCCATCTCCGCCAGATTTGCTCCCTTGCCGCCCAGCAGCTCGCGCATATTCGTGTTGCCATCGGTGGTCTTGCCGAATGCGTAGACGAATTTCTTAGTCCTGCTGGGCTTCTTATTCTTGGTGGTTTTCTTGTTCTGGGTTCTGCTCATATCGCGAAAAATACCTTTTTAAAGCTACACCTTTTTTCCCCTCCACTGCGGGAGAGCTATACGTCGGGACAGCTCATTAAGCCCGTAAAAAAGGCGGGATAAATGACGCTTTCAAGGAAAGCCAACTGCTCGATTTTTGCACAGAAAGGACGACAAAAAGCCGCCCTCTGCGGGAGAGGGAGAATAATGCACTTGGGGGTCAAAATCCAGCGCTTGAATATCGAGTACTCGAGCCAAACTGGCCACATTGCGGCGCGTTCAACTAAGTACTGTAGACGTGCGCAGAGTTAGGCTACACCTAGCTTGGGTATGGTAACTCTGCGCACTTTTCTAAAATCAGCACAGTTGATTGCCTGCTTGTTCAGACTCGAGCCATTTGCCGCTGTCTGTTTGCCACTTTTATGCGACGCTGGCGATTCTTTACAACTGCTACCCAGTATTTAGGTATACAAGTGAAACAGTTCCAAGGAGTAGTAAACCCGACCTTAATTGTTTCATGACATTCATCTCCAACCATAAGGTTTGGTGCTCCTTCATAGATTGGTACTGATTTAATTAGTCCGTGTAAGTACTGGATATTCTTATTTTTAGAGTTGCTCATCAACAAAACATATTTTTTTCTAGAAGTTATTACATTCATTGCCATATGAAACCACACTCTAAATTGTTGAAGGGGTTCCTTAATCGATGGGCCAATCCAAAGTCCGTTAACTTCAAGCATATCGTTCTGGTTTTCAGTAAAAAATTTGTTTGAATTTTTTATACTATCTGGAACAAACATTAAGCTTCTGTAACCAGGCTTGGTAACAATCATGTAACCAGCAACCAATTTATCGTGTAAGAAAACTCCTATAGTTTTGCTGTTTTCCACGTAATTCAAGGGCAACTTGACCCCTGTAAACGTTTGTATCTTTTCGATAAAAAGCTCGGTTTCGGCTCTATTTTCAATTTCTCTAAAAGTTAACTTTTCCATTTTGAAATCCTCGGTATAAACATTGCTACTCGTTGGCGATATTCGAAATATTCTTTCGAGTGCTCGCTGCTCAGAATAACTTTCTCTTCGTCTCTAGCGGACATGAAGTAGAAAGTTACTAAGTAGAGTAATGTAATCCAAAGGAAAACGGAATTGAATAAAATTGTCGTTGAAGTCCAGACAAGAATGTATGAGACATAGAATGGGTGCCGGACTAGTGCATATGGACCTGAAGTAATGAGTTTGCCAACATTCTTGCTAAATGCGAAGTCGAGATTCTTGGCTGTATGAATGGACCACCAAAAGAGTGATAAAGATAAAATGAGGAGAAGAAGACAAGCAAAAGTGGCTATATTGGAGTGTTCAGTAGAACTACTGAACATATACAAACTCACTAGTATTTGAATGCCTACAATCGGGTCATATAAGCGAACCCAAACTGTCAGTTGATTGGGGTGGCTAGTAAAAAACCTGAATCTGGCCCAGATTAAACTGAGGATCACAGCTAGGTATGTCGTAAATGCTAGGTAAGTAATGATATTCACTGGGAGTTTTGGCTAAAGAATAGTGGATACAAGCCGTCAATCAGTTTGCAGTATTGCGTTTCTATTTGGTTTATCTCGTAAATCTCGGTTAATTCAGGGGAGTGGGATCAACAAAGTTAAGAATCCTACGCTTTCAGTGCCTATTCCCAAAGAAACTGGGAAAATATTAGCCGCTGCAGTCCTTATTCCCGATATGACATGAGAGTACTTGAGTGAATAATACAGCTTTTAAGGGAGATAAGTACTCTGTTTATTGCAGAGAGCATATTGTGGAATTTACTGCGGAGCTGAGTAATTCTGCATCGAAATCCTTAAGAAGTTGGTTGGGCAGGTCTGCAGCTATATTGTTCGTTCTTTCAACTGTCCTTAATTATAGCGATGCTGTCGCGAAGGAAAATCCTTACGCAGTATATATGCTTTTCACATATGCAATCCCGATATTACTTCTAGTCACTTACCCTGCAATTACAATTGTTGTCAATGCTCTTCAAAGGAGAAGTGCATTAGTTCTGGATCTTCTTTCAATTACCGGGCTGTTAGGCTTCTGTGCGGTGCTATATATATCTTTGCTGGGAGCTAATGGCGAAGAAGACATTCAGGAGATATCTAGTACAATTTTTGGTCAGATTAGTTTTATCTTGATGCTAGGAACTGCTTTTTCCTATAAAGGGACATATTGGAAAACGTTCGTACGGAATATTTCTTTCACAATTATTGTTGCGTTGATTACTAACGCCATTGGCGTCGATGTAACCTCATTTTTTCTGATATTGCTAGTGCAAGGAATACTTGGCGGCACAATGGTTAGCTGGATATTCTTTGAGTCTATGCGAACGCGGTTCTATTTGAAATCCACGGATGCTGATACACGCCAGCATCTATACAACCAACTATCCAAATTGGTCTACCCTCATCAGCTCGAGCGAATAAAACTTGGTGATGAGCTTGAGAACACGATGCCTTTGAAAGAGGGCAAAGCAATCATCAATGTGTTTGATGTGCAGAAATCAGGTGAAATCCGTCACGAAAAAACCCAAGAATTCTTCATGGGTATTTTTCAGTCATTTCTGCAGGTCTGCATGAAGGGGTATGAACACAACCCGCTCAGATCCCGTGCGTTTCGTCTAAAAGAGACGGGTGACGGTTTTATCAGCGCGGTTGGCTATCCGTTCTTGCCAATAGATTCTCGTTCACTGGCTGACAGCGCCGTTGGTACAGCCCTAACAATGTTTGCAGCCTTTAATGCGGAAGTCGAAAAGTTCAACTATTCGAGGCCTATCAAGGGTGCAATGGGCTTGGCCTATAATTCTGTGCAAGGCACGTTCCAAAGTGGCGGTATTCGTTCCTATGATTTGTTCGGAGACGCATTGATACAGGCGGCGAAGTATGAGGAGATTAGAAAACAACCCGTGCTCTGGAAAATATTTTGCGAGCATGCCAAAGAGCGGGGTTTGAAAGACTTCAATATCCTGATTGTTCAGGAGTTTGTCTATAACTCACTTAGCCCTTCCTATAGAGAGTTGTTTACAGAGCTTGATCTAAAGGACGAGCGCCTGGTTAGCCAAAACTTTAATCTGATGTATGACAACGAAGCGAGATACATATATTTTCATCTCTTGGAGTAACCTGTGAATGGTCTATTCCGTTTCGCTTTGCACGAGCAGGGCAGGTATTCCCTCAGAATCTATATGTGCTGTAATTTGAATTGGTCTGCAGCACACTTGGCAATCCTCAATATACTCTTGCTCGGGAATCGAGCAATCAACTAATAATTGGATAGGTTCTCCGCAGTACGGACAGTAAGTCCCAACGTTTTCCTGTTGCAACAAGCTAGTCGACCTCAGTTAGAAGTGGTTTGCCTGCAAAAAAAGCCTCGAGATTGTCTATTACAAGCTGGCCCATAGCTCTTCTTGTCTCCACTGTCGCGCTGCCTATATGTGGCAGTAACACAACATTGTCCATTGTAAGCAGTGGCTCCGGGACATTCGGCTCGTCTGCATAAACGTCGAGGCCCGCCGCAAAAATAGTTTTCTCCGTGAGGGCGCTAACGAGCGCTGCCTCATCCACGCTGGAACCGCGACCAACGTTGAGGAAAATTCCGCTGGGACCCAAAGCGCGAAAAACATCTGCATCAATAGCATTTCTCGTGCCCTCGCCGCCTGGAAGCATGCAAAGCAATATGTCGGAGGCTGCCGCTAAATCAGGAATGCTCGGGTGATAGGGAAATGGCAGGTCTTTAGGCTTTCGGTTGTGATAACAAATCTGCATTCCGAATGCTTGTGCCCGCTTGGCGATTTGTTCACCTATTCTCCCAAATCCAACTATGCCTAAAGTTTTATTTAAAAGGCTCTGTCCAAATGGGAACGAGCCGATTAGCCACTGTTTTGAGCGCACAAACTTGTCAGCGGAAACAATCCCTCTGGTTGTGGCTAGGATGAGCGCTAATGCAATATCGGCGACGGAATCATTTAACACGTCAGGAGTGTTGGTTACGCGAATATCCTGTTTTTTAGTTGTATGGAAATCAATGGCATCAACACCAACACCGAAACAAGATATAAATTGAAGCGAATGTATGCTGTAGATTGAGCTATCAAAAATCCATGATGCAGTAGCAACGGCATAGCACTCACCATCCAAGCTAGAAAGTAAATTACTGCTTTCATGATCTGAATAATTCCAAAGGTGATAAGTTTCATACTGCTCATCTAGAATTCTAATAGTTTCTGGATGGAAGTCATTCGCAACGAGTAGTTTATTTTTGATAGTCATTTTTTGTATCGCATGTGCTTTTAGATTGCTCGCTTGTTAGAAAAATCACGATAGCAGAACTTTAGTGTTTTGTTGATTGTGATCGGGTAGAAATAATGTTCGTAACTCTTTCTTCCAAACGCTCGATGTCCTTACTGCCAACCCAAGCAGGGTTGTTCGCGGCTACAGTATAGATTCGCAATATAGCGCTCTCGATTAACTGTAATAAATCTTGATAGTGTTCATGAGATTCTAGTCCAAATTCTAATGCGTCTTGAAAATCTTTAGGGTTAGAGTTGCAAATATCTATTAGTTCTTCACTAGAGTTGGTTAGACCTGCGATCATGGCAACTCTTCGAAGTGATTCGAAACGTGCATGCCTTGATTCGCCATCTTCCATGGATTCATTGGAAAGAGCTGCATCGAATTTTGGTTCAAGTGTCATGTTGTCATCAATCACGATATTGGTCCTCTCAGCTAAAGCTAGATCTGAAATTAATATATTGAGTTTAGTCCTCAGATGCCATTCTTAGCAAGATATCACGATTAGTGTAGTTATTAGCTTGTAGCGATTGCGCTTAGTGCTGAATTTTCGTAGATTGACGCTGCGAGCCGCCTGAACAGTCAGGTCGAAAAATATGGTTCCATTGACCAACTAGCCTGACACCGAATAGAGCCATGAATTCAATTTCAAGTTCACTGAAAGCCCTTCCCTCAATCGATAAAATGTTGAATGCGAAAAGTTTGCAATCATCTATCGACAAATTCGGTCACGAAAGCGTCAAAGAGGAGGTCAGGCGACAGATCGATAGTCTGAGATCGTCCCTATTGCGTGAAGACGAACAGTCTGTGGCCTGGATTACTTCGGCTGATTTTTTTGAATCCTTCTGCCTGAATGTTTCCCAGGCTGTGAAAGCGCAGTTTTCCAGCTCCTTGATTCCGGTGTTTAACCTAACCGGCACGGTAGTGCATACGAACCTGGGGCGGGCGAGTCTCCCTCAGGAAGCGGTTGACTCGATGGTAACTGCGGCAAGCAACGCGACTAATCTCGAATTTGATCTTGTGACTGGTAAGCGGGGCGATAGAGACTCGCACCTGGAGCGAGCGCTATGCGACATGACTGGAGCGGAGGCGGCTACTGTGGTGAATAACAATGCTGCTGCCGTGCTGCTGGTGTTGAATACCTTGGCCCAGGGTAAAGAAGTAATCATCTCTCGGGGGGAGTTGGTGGAGATAGGTGGCGCTTTTCGTATACCCGATGTGATGGCCAGTGCCCACTGTACGCTGCGCGAGGTGGGTACCACCAACCGCACCCATCTGAAGGACTATGCTGCGGCTATCAATGGCGATACAGGCCTATTGATGAAGGTGCATACCAGCAATTATGAGATACGGGGCTTTACTCACTCCGTTGCCGAGTCGGACCTGAGTGTGTTGGCCAGGGAGAAGGGCATTCCCTTTGTTTCCGACCTGGGCAGCGGATCGTTGGTCGACCTGCGGCAGTTTAATCTTCCCTATGAGCCCACCGTAGGGGATACGCTGGAAATGGGAGCAGATCTGGTGACGTTTAGCGGCGATAAGCTGCTGGGCGGCCCACAGGCTGGCATTATCGTCGGCAGTCGTGAATTGGTAGATCGCGTTAAGAGTAACCCAATGAAGCGCGCGTTGCGGGTAGACAAGCTTACCTTGGCGGCTCTGTTATCGGTAATCAACATCTATAAAGACCCGCAGAGGCTCGCGCAGCGCTTGCCTATTCTGGCTGACCTCGCACGGCCTGTTGCAGAGATCGAGGAAGTTGCCTCGCGGCTGCTGGCACCACTAACGCAGCAACTGTCCACGAGGGCAACGGTTAGCGTACAGTGCTGCAAGAGCCAGATCGGTAGCGGAGCCTTGCCCCTGGACCTGATGGAGAGTCGCGCGCTGTGCATCACCCCGATCGCTGAGAAGGGCAGAACCGACGAAGCCCTGCAGGGGTTGGCGGCCGACTTTCGCTCACTGCCGAAACCGGTAGTAGGTCGCATCTCCGATGGGCAATTGTTCTTCGACCTGCGCTGCCTGCGCAATATCGATGAATTTCTTAATCAGCTCACTGAGTTGCCTACCTAGTTGGGCGGCCGCAGACTTGCGGCCTGAATTCAAATAATTTTCAGCATAATTTATGTGTTCTTGGCGTATCAAGACTATGACTTGACTTGCGCGTATAAAATCTTATACAGTCATTTCTTGAGGCGTTTTAATGAAATCCGCAAAGTTTTTGGGGAATTCCCTAAAAGTAATTAGAGGATTTCCAGCAACCGCTAAACAATGCATAGGGAATGAGATTCACAGGCTTCAGCGTGGCGCCGACCCAACTGCCATGAGGCCAATGCGTGAAGTAGGGGCGGGTGTATTTGAGATCCGCGTACGCGAAGAGTTAAGTTGGTTCAGAGCCTTTTATGTAAGCAAGTTCGAGGACGACATTTACATTCTTCATGCCTTTGAGAAGAAACGGAATCGAACCGCACCCAAAGACATCAAAGCTGGGAAAAAGATCTATAACGAATTAGTTCGTCAGAAACAGAAGGAGTGAAAAATGTCTGAGTCAGTATTCTTTCAACTATATGACGACCCAAAAAAAGCGGCTATCCTCGCAGCCAAATCAGAGCTGGTTCTTGCTATCGAGAGCTTAATCAATGCCTCGGGCATGAATAATACTCAGGTTGCAGCTTTATTGAATGTTCCAAGGTCCAGAGTAAGTGAGCTAATGAATGGTAAGATTCACAAAATATCATTAGACGCTCTTACAGCATGGGTTAGCGTATTGTCAGAAGGGCGGCTGAAGGTAAGTGCTGTTGCTGCGGACAAGTCTGGGGCCGTAGCAACAATAATGGCAGCGACTATATAGGGCGTTCGACTTTGGAGTGGTAAGCGCTGATCCAGCACCCAAAGACTCAAGCACCGTCTAAAAACTAGCTAAAAATTAAACTAATTACGGCGATCACTGGCTGATAGCCTGTTGGCTAGGTATGATTCCAAGCCAATCCATTGCTACAGTGTTCTGTTGGCAATTCATACTAAAGAAGGAATAAGCAATGTTTAGTCATATTATGCTCGGTGCCAATGACATCGAAGAATCGAAGAAATTTTACGACGCCACCTTGGGTGCCCTGGGATACGAGCCGGGCGTCATAGACGACAAGGGCCGCGTTTTCTGGATGAACAAGAGCGGTATCTTCTCTATCAGCAAGCCCATCGATGGCGAGCCCGCCTGCAACGGCAATGGCAGTACTATAGGGTTTAGCGCGGAGAACACAGATGCAGGGGATGCCTGGCACGCCGCCGGTCTGGCTAATGGCGGCACGGATTGTGAAGATCCACCGGGGATACGCACTGGAACAACGGGTTCACTGTATCTCGCCTATCTGCGCGATCCCGCGGGTAATAAGGTTTGTGCCCTGCACAGGATCAGCAGCTAATTAGATAGGTAAAGCGAGACGAAGCAGCATGGAAATGGCAGAGCTAAATAAGTGGGTAGATGCCTACATCGAGATTCACGAGAGTGGAAATGCATCGAATGAGCATCACTCATGTTATTGGGCGATAGAAAAGTTCGCGGATATGGAGATGGAACATCCGGATCTTAACTGGGCGGCCATGCTGCAGGTCATCTCGAAGAACACGTCGGACAGCGTAATGCGCGCGCTGGCGTCAGGCCCGCTGGAAGAACTGGTTGAGCTTCATGGAGAGGCATACATCGGCAAGATCGAGAAGGTCGCACAGTCGAATCTCGATTTCCGGCTGTTATTGCGGGAGTTAATAGAGACGACGAATAAGGATATTTGGACAAGGATTCTTCGGGCCAGGTCTGACGATTGACTATTTCATTCTCCTATTGAAACTAAGGGGGTATACCGTGAATAGATTAAATATCGCTCTAATCTTGCTACTCCTACTCTCCTCCTGCGTTGTTCCGCCTAAAGGCTTTACGCGTATGAGTTCAGAAGAGATCATGGCTTACAACCGCACAGTGGAATACCCGGATCAGGTACTTTGCGTAGAAAGAACCTACGCCGGCAGTCATATACCGCGCCGCGAGTGCAGGTCCTACCAAGACATAGCCGAAGGGCGCAGAGGGTCCCTGAATACTCCGAGTTCGAGTATCAGCATTCAGGCGGCTCAGTAATTTTTACGGCAGCGAGAACGGTTTGTAGCAGTGAGGCAATAAATAAAAAAATAATGGGGCGCAGGAGTGTGTGGCCCGCTCTGGCACAGCAGAAATTGGGGAGATACTTAATTTCTGGAAATCGTATGCTGTAGTGGGCTTAGGCTGCGCTTCGAAATGTACTCCAGCCTAGCCATTATAGTGCGTGCCCCGTTTAGCGTGATCAGCACCCCTGATTCCCTTTAGTCCGATTGATTCAACGGAGAATAGCGCTGAGAAATACCTGGGCGACTTGTTGAGTTTGCTTTCGATATTCTGCTTTTGTGCCGGCCTTGTTCTTAATGCCGCCTATGGAGGACAGCAATAATTCAACGAAGGCTTTGTGCGTCATCGGTGTATTCTTAAAGCTGACTTCTCCCGATTCATCTGCCTCTTTGAGTACCTTGGCGAGTGCGAGAATAAGCTTCGACTTACCCTTCGTCATGACATCGGCTGCCAGATTCATGTTCACGTCTATGAGCTCGGCGCCGTGTGGTGAATTGGCAACAGGCTCGGTATAGGTCTTCTCAAACACCATTATTGCGTCGATGAAGCGATTGCCTACGCTACCGTCTTGTTCTAAGACGGCCCTGGCTTCGATTAATGCCAGATTCAGACGATGAGCAGCGAGCTCCTTAAATAAGTGCTCCTTGTTCTCGAACATCAAGTAGAGAGCGGGGCGTGATATTCCCGCGGCTTGCGCTATGTCGTTCATCGTCGTGCGTTTGAAGCCGTATTGGGCGAACACACTGGCGGCGGTGTCTAATACTGTGTTTTTCTTAGCGCTCACTCGCGCTGAAGGCTGTTTCGATTTTGTCATGGGCTGCATTCTATCTCGAATGTCATGTTTAGTCAGGTCGGTCGCCCTGTTTTTATGGACAATCTGACAATTAGTGCATAATATGTCAGGAATTATCGGGCGGCTCAACACGCCCGCGCGTAGAAGCGGTCTCACAATACGGATTTCTATCTTTGAAATCCAGATAAAAAACAAACAGGCCTGTGGCCGGTCCTTTTTAATTTGAATGCTGGAGAAAGTAATGAGTACTTCCTTTTGGGTGAATGGCGATCAGCAAACGGTGGATGTCGATCCATCCAAGCCACTGTTGTGGGTAATTCGAGAGCAACTCGCGCTCACCGGAACAAAATTCGGCTGCGGCATCGCACAGTGCGGAGCCTGTACGGTACATATCGACGGTGTGGCCATGCGTTCGTGTGTCACCCCGGTTTCTGCCGTAGCAGGGAAGCAGGTGACAACGATAGAAGGTCTGCGCCCGGCATCAGATGAGTTACACCCCCTGCAGCAGGCATGGATAGATCATCAGGTTCCACAATGCGGCTACTGTCAGTCGGGGCAGCTGATGTCAGCATCCGCGTTGCTCGCCAGCAACCCCAATCCAAGCGATAGCGATATAGACGTGGCCATGCAGGGCAACATCTGCCGCTGCGGCATGTACGGGCGAATCCGTAGCGCTATCAAGTCGGTGGACTCTGCCGGCATGGTGGCTCAGGCGGACGAGAAATTATTTTATAACGTAGGGGGAGCCGATCATGTCTAAACTGACCAGACGCGCATTTATAACAACCGGGCTTCTCGCAGGTGGTGGGCTCGTCGTGGGTATTGCCATGCGGCCCGGCAATCAGGTCAAAGGTCTCGCCGCCAAATTGGGGGATTCAGGTGCCGACCTGGTTCACACCTACGTCAAGATCGATAGTGATAACGTAGTCACGGCTATCATCCCTCATGCAGAAATGGGCCAAGGCGTGCAAACGGCTCTGGGCCAAATGCTGGCAGAGGAGCTCGATGCCGATTGGGATCAAGTGAAGATGGAAGAAGCGCCAGCCATCGGCGAGTATGCGATGTATGCAGCTGGGCGACGCTATCTGTTAGCGGGAATAGACTTTCCCAACCTGGTGATACCAACGGTAGACGGCATGATGATGCGGGTTGCTGATACGCTCAACATGCAAATTACCGGTGGCAGCATGAGTGTTCGCACAACCGGCTTTCTGGCCATGCGAACAGCTGGCGCGGCGACGAGACAATTGTTGCAGCAGGCAGCTGCAGATTCCTGGGGTGTGCCGGTCGCAGAGGTGCTTACGGAAAACAGCCATCTTATTCATCGGGCCACGAATAGAAGAGAGCCCTATGCCGCTTTTGCTGCAGAAGTCGCTGAGATGACGCCTTCCTACACGCCGACTTTCAAAGACCCGGCGGATTACAAGATTGTTGGCACCCATAAGCCACGTCACGACATTCCAGCGAAGGTAGATGGCTCGGTAAAATTCTCCATGGATGTGCAACTGCCTAACATGGTGTATGCGACTGTGGTTCGCTCTCCGGTTACCGGTGGCAGTGTAGTGGAGATCGATGACCAGGCGGCCCGTGCCATTGCGGGAGTTGTCGATGTCATTGTGATTCCCGCAACGACAGTAAACAACATGCTCGGAGACACAGTATCGGGTGAGTCGGTGGCGGTAGTTGCCGACAGTTATTGGTCTGCGAATAAGGCGATTAAAGAACTTAAAATACAGTGGAGCGAGGTAGGTTTTGAAGCGGTTTCCAGTGATGGGATTTTCGCCCAATTCGAACGCGATATCTCAGCGGGTACGGATCGGCAGACTGACCGTGTTCAGGGCGAACCCAGCCCTGCTTTCTCCGGTGCGGCTAGAATTGTCGACGCCGACTATCACGTGCCCTTTCTGGCCCACACCTGTATGGAGCCACTGAACGCTACCGCCGACGTTCGCGACGGTCGTTGCGAAGTCTGGATAGGCTGCCAGAACCCCTTGGGCTTTCGCCGAGATATTGCCATCTCGCTAGGCATGGATGCCGAGAATGTCACTCTCCATAACCATTCCATGGGTGGTGGGTTCGGGCGCAAAGCGCGTCCTGACTGGGCGTTACAAGTGGCGCATCTTTCCAAGGTTGTGGGCAGACCTGTGCAACTTATCTGGTCAAGAGAGGAAGACGTGCGTCAGGATTTCTACAGGCCTGCTGTGCAGAGCCGCTTTCGAGCCGCTTTGGATGAGCAGGGCAATGTTCTCGCCTGGGAGAACACCTACACGAATAAAAATGAACCAATCGAAGCGCCATTGATTCCCTATGCTATACCCGCTCAGGATATTGGCTATGTGAGCAGCCCTGTGTATGTGCCTTTCGGTGCATGGCGTAGCGTCGATCACTCGCAACACGGTTTCTTTACGGAGTCGTTCATCGATGAATTAGCCAACGCCGCCGGTAAAGATTCCTTCGAGTTTCGCGCTGAGTTACTCAAAGACAACCCACGGCATCTCGCCGTGCTAAACAAAGCCGCGGAGGAAGCACAGTGGAATAGACCGCTTCCTGCAGGTCGCGGTAGGGGTATCTCTCTGCAGGAGGCATTCGGATCCATCGTTGCCCAGGTTGTTGAAGTGTCTGTGGTGAATGGTGACGTGTCGGTAGACAGAGTGGTAGCAGTAATCGATGCGGGTATCGCGGTCGCTCCAGATGGCATCGCCGCGCAATTGGAATCCGGCATTATCTATGGCTTGACCGCTGCGCTACACGGTGAGATCACGATTGAGAAGGGTGCCGTGGTGCAGGGTAATTTTGATGACTATAAGGCTGTGAGAATGAACGAAGCGCCTAACATCGAAACCCATGTGATCAATAGCGGGCATGATATCGGTGGAGCGGGAGAGCCAGGTACTCCCGGCATTGCGCCAGCGTTGGTGAATGCCGTGTTCAATGCAACCGGCACGCGCGTGCGCCAGCTGCCTTTAAGTCGCTTCGATCTTAATTATCAGGTTGAAGAGACCGGCGCGGTTGGATAGCATCTCCAGATGAAGGGAAATCTTCGAGCTCTTGCTCGGGGGAGTAAAGGAGGCGCAGGGATTCATTATTGATCAGTTTTTTCGCTGATCATTCACGAGTCCTTGCGTCTTCATAGTTGCCGAGGTGTTGCCCGCGCGGGATTGGACGCACTGCTATTTCCTGTTCTTTGCTATCACTATCTCTTGATGACTAGTCGTGGGAAGGTTAACCATGATCTCCCAGAAAATTCTAATCGAGCAACTCAAATACTTTGGCCTGCGAGATTTTCCCGCCTTGATGGTTCATGCCAGCATGCGAAAGTTAGGGCCGATCGAAGGCGGTTGCGACGCTTTGATTCATGCACTCATTCAATCGCTTGGCCCCCAGGGTAACTTGATTATGGTGCTTGGGGCCGACGACGAAGAGCCTTTTGCTGCGCTCACCACAGAAGCCGATGAGGACATGGGGGTATTACCCGAACTGTTTCGTCAGTGGCCTGGCGTGCAGGTAAACGATCATGCCGCAGCACGCTATGCTGTGCTCGGGCCTCAAGCTGACTATCTTCTGAATCCGACAGCTTTGCATGATTATCATGGCCACGGCTCAGTATTGGAGCGACTGACAGAGCTGCAAGGTGCGGTGCTGCGCTTGGGCGCGGATACAGATACCGTAACCCTAACTCACTATGCTGAATATCTCGCAGATATCGCCGATAAGCGGCGCGTGAAGCTGCGTTACCTGCGAGCCGATAGCGGCGAACAATGGATTGAAAGCCTCGATGATAGCGATGGTATAAAAGACTGGAAGGAGGGCGACTATTTTCCGCAAATATTGCTCGATTATCTGGCAGGTGGATATGCCAGGGTAGGTCCTATCGGTAACTGCACTGCAGAGCTTTTACCTGCGCAGAGTTTCGTTAGCTATGCCAGGCAATGGATGGAGCGTAATTTGTAATACAGCTGCCGCTAGCAAATCACTCACACTAAAGATTTCATTTCAGTAAGCCCCTGCGCCCGCTTTTGTCTTTTTTAAATTATACTTTTTCTATGCGTAAACAAGCCCCGATAGAGCTTCCTATCGAGGCCGAGGGGGAAACAGCGAGTAATTTAGATCGACTGAAGTTTGCGCGATCTGGCGCGCAAGCCAAGCAGCGAAAGAAGTAGAAGACCAATTGTGCCGGGCTCTGGCACAGCAGAAATTGGAGTGACACTTAATTCTACAAAATCGAATGCAGTATAGGGCTCAAAGGGCGCATCGAAATTGACGCCAACGTAGCCATTGTAGTGAGTGCCTGCCCCATTAAGTGTGAATACGTCTGCAAACGCGAGGGTGGAGAATGCCGCCTGAATAAGGCCGTCATCGGGGCCATTATTTTGTGCTGATACGGATGCTGTGTCAGCGCCGCCAGCGAACGTGAAATCAATCTGTGCTGGGGTCACATCGTAGTCGCCGAATAACATATTGAAGAAAATGCCTGTTCCAACAGCGATGTCACCTACCGCTACTGAGAAGTCAAAAATGAAACCTGG
Source organism: uncultured Gammaproteobacteria bacterium (assembly GCA_963976555.1). Taxonomy (GTDB): domain Bacteria; phylum Pseudomonadota; class Gammaproteobacteria; order Pseudomonadales; family Pseudohongiellaceae; genus UBA9145. The sequence continues at coordinate 5,164 of CAXBLN010000025.1, read as the reverse complement.
TTGATTTGGAACGGTGGCAGAGCTGCCCGCAGGAAATGCCCCGCCGGCGCCAGTAGTATTAGTGTTGGCATCGTAGACGTTGCCAGCGGCGCTAGACGCGTCATAGCTGGTTGAAAGTGAGATGTCAGTGAACGCGCTGCCCGTGCTTCCTGAGTTGATGATGCCGCCAGCTGAGATAGAGATAGATTCAGAAGAGCGATTATCAAAATCATCGCCGTTATTCGTGGCCACAATGCCACCGCCATTTAAGCTTGGTAGTACATCCCCTGCATTCAGTCGGCCGTTGCCATTTCTATCTGCTGCGCCGCCATCTCCGGTGAGCGCCGAAACACCTGCAAAACCCAGTGCATCGAATCCGAATCCGTCGATATCTCCGATCCTGATTTGCGTAAACGGAGCTGCAAAACTCTGTGCGCAGAACAGTGAGCTGATGGTAAATATGGCTATTTTTTTGACTGATGATCTCATGATGTTGTCCGGTGCCTTTATTAGATGTTTTATTTGGGCTTAAAAATCGGTATTTGAAGACTGGTATTTCAAGAACATACGGTTAAAAACGAGCAAGTTGCATACCAATAAACTACTTCTTCGGCTTCGATTCGAGGCTGAGGCTTAACTTGTTGAATCTATTGGCTAATTTAGGTTCAAAAGCGGAGGGCTTTGAGCGTGCTCTTTCGGTCGGCTAGGGAGGCAGGCAGTGGATGTAAAGAATGCTGACATATCCACTGTTTTTGGCGTCAGCTTTTTAGTTGAAAACAGGGCATAGAGGATGATTACGGGAGACGGGAGGCTTCATTCCTGATGAATGTAGGGGGCGCTCAGAATTAGGTACTTCCGTGCCCTTGCTGCAATTTTGATATTCAAAAAGGCAGGTCCAGCTGTAACAGTTCTTCGATGCGGCTTGGGCTCTCGGCCCCTGCTTGGTATGTCTCTGACATGACTACTACTCCAAATTCAAGGTCTGTCCAGATGATAGTTTTGCTATCTGGAAATGATAGCGTCATTTTAACTGTGCTAAACGCGCCGCCGGGAACAATAACCTGTTCACCAATTGAGTCTACGGTGCCAACTGTTGCGGGAGTCTGACTGCTAATGGGGCCGTTCCCTGATAGATCGGGATTGCTGACGGAAGTCAGCGTTACTGGCGCCGCAAACCATTCTTGACCCTCACACAGAGAATCAGAAGGCCCGACAAATAAAGAAGGAGCATAAGTATTGTTTGAAGTTTCGTTGGAGGGCAGGGAGCCAGTCGATGAAATTGTAGTAGCCGAATCATTCTCAGATTCAAACAGCATGCCGTTTAGCGACTCAAAGTAGCTAGTTCGCCGAGTTGAGGCTAGGGATTCAGCTTCGCCGTCTGAGTTAGTTTGTTCGATGACTGTGATAGTTTTTGTACTGCTAACCTCTTCGTAGAATTCGGTTCTCTCCGTGATCGTAGAAGTGTTGCCGGAAAAAGTGGTTGTTCTAAAACGCACAGTGTCGTTCTGCGCTGGAAACTTTCTCGGAACGCAATTGCCGTTACCCTGATTGACGATCGAGTTCACCGCTCCCATCGGGGGAGACTCGATGTTATCGATAGCGACTAAGAGATTATCCAGGGTATCGACGCGGAGCAGATCCTCTCCAAACTGAGGGCCTAATACGTAAACATCGCCTTCGAAATAAGGCCCCTGTCCATTGATGTTTATTGCAACGTACGTATCTGACCCCGCGAAATACCGATAGAACCAATCGGAGCCTGCTCCGCTGACTTGTTGAGTTTGCACAGGGGGGAAGAAGAGCGTTGGTTCAGCGGATTCGGCAAAGTTGAGAAGCCTATTTGCACTGCTTAAGTCTGGTGTATCGGCGAAGCTTATGCGTGCGAAACAAAATGACAGTGTAATCAACAACCGAATGCCGGCGCGTATCATAGAGACTCCTGAACTGTTAAGTGGGGCGAGAACCCTTCTGTAACTGGCGGGGTTTCGCGAATTCAGCGCTTACCTGAATTTTTCATCTATGCTGCCGATTTGTCGCAGCGAGCTAATTTTTGTTGGTAACGATGCATACGTTTCGGCTTAGGCTTTGGATCACCCGAAGGGGCTAAATTTCGCTGGAAACAGGAAGGGAGAATGGGTCATGAAGCGTATTGATCTTTGCTATACATGCTTGTTTCTAGTGTCGATAAGAATCTATCGTATGGGCGGCAGTATTCAGCGCATTGCGATAGTTGCGATTCGAGTGCCGGTCAATTAGAGAAAGTTCGATGCTGTGCTTGGAGTGCGGGGGCCTGAGGTGGCCGCACATGATAAATCTCCGCTTTTCTGTGCACTTCTCCGGTCTAGCTCCCTCAAACAAAAACGCCCCCATGAAGGAGGCGTTTCCGGTACTCTAAGCTTTTTAGCGCTATTTGGCAGCTAGTTGCCGGCGGCGACGGTTGCTGATGCCCATTGTCAGTAAACCCAGACCGAGCAAGCCGATGAGGCCTGGCTCAGGCACGCTGGCCAGTGACAAGTCCATGTTGATGTCCCAGTGTCCAGAGCTCATATCCGGGCTGTTCAGCCATGCAGATGCTCCGAAGGTGTGAGTCTTATCGTTGGCGCCCATGCCAATCTGCAAAGCTGTGGAACCCGAAAGATTGTTGATGTTGTATGCGCCACTCCCGCCAGTTTTGCTCGTATCTACTGCAGTATGATCGTCCGTATAGCTGCTGAAAGTCAGGTCCAGAGCTGCAAGAACACTATATGGGTTCAGTGCAGTTGCGGCTAGTGTGGCTGTCCAGTTAGCACTGTCGGCATCGCTATCGTGAATAGTCAGTGTCGAACCTGCCTGAAAATCGAAATAATTTGAGCAGCTGCCACCGCCAATATCGTTGTTAGTCCAAAGACCATGATGACCGCTTGGACCGCAGTTCAATAGCCCAGTGCTTGTTACGTTATAGATGGTGTCTGCGAATGCGCTGCTGCCGAACATGGTTGCGAGCAGGAGCAGGGTTAAAGGCAAAAATTTGGTTTTCATGGTTCGTCTCTCTTTGTGTCTCAACTTGTGGCTGAGCATTGTTCTTTCAATGAATCGAATTTCTGTAGTATCGATTTAGTGCTAATACAATACTTATAGCAATTCTCAGGCCAATATTAAATTGTATTAAATACAATGGCTTAGAATAAAGGCACCGCGCTGCCGTAAAAAATATTGACGAATTCTCGCTTAAGATTGCATAAAAATCAGACAACGAAGAGGCAAATTGCTTGAAGGAACAGAGTGGGAGGGGCGGATTGAGTGTCGGGGCTATCTATCTATCTGTCTGTCTATATAGGATGCAGTCCTAAAATAAGTCTGTCCCGTTTTTGCGGATTCGCATAGTGCCTACAATTATTGTATTTTGACGGCTGGGTATCAGCCTCCAAATGTGTCGGCAGTTCGATGCTATCAGCCCTTTTTGGAGTCGTGTTTACAATCAATATTCACCATGCAGGCATTACTTATGTTTTCGAATTCTCGTCTTCAAGCAAGCTTTAAATTTAATCACCCCTTTGTCGCGTTATTCGGCTTAGGTCTATGCTTTTCTCAGCTTGGCTTGGCTCAGGAGGAGACACCGGTAGAGGAGGTTGAAGACTGGGTCGTAGCTACCATGTGCGCTGCGGATAGCCGCGCGGTAAATCTGGAACAGATGCCGTCATTCTCATTTACGGGAGCGGATGGCAATAATCCGCGCCACCTCGATGCTGCCCAGGCGGGTCTTACGACGGCAGATATGTCAAAGCTGGAACTGGCCTGGGCAGTCGCTTTCCCGGAAACCTCCAGCATGCGTGCCGCCCCGGTCATCGTTGGCTCAACCATATTCTATTCTGCGACCGATTCTGGTCGGGTTTTTGCTCTAGATACCAACAGCGGATGTGCCAAATGGGTCTACGAGGCAGATTCGCGCCTGCGTTCTTCCATGGCGTACGCCGTCGTCGATGGGGCGGGTACGCTGGTGTTTGGTAGTCAGAGTGGCATGGTTCATTCCATTAGCGCGGAAACGGGCGAGGAGCTCTGGGTCGCCAGCGGTCAGGCGTCTAACAATCAAGCTATGATTACCGGCACGCCAGTTATTTATGACGACAGGATAATCGTACCCCTCTCCGGCTCAGGCGTTGTAACAGGAGGCAACCCAAACTTTGAGTGCTGTGATAATCATGGCGCCGTAACTGCGCTGAATGTGCGCACCGGAGAAAAGCTGTGGGAATACCACACCATGCCAGCGGCCGAATACAATGGCATGGTTAGCTCCACCGGCGTTAAGCAGCGGGGCCCCTCCGGCGCGCCTATCTGGACTACGCCGACAATCGATGCCGAACGCGGTCAAGTCTACGTCACCACTGGCGAGAACACCTCTCATCCCACTACCGGCACCAGCGACTCGGTCATCGCACTGAATCTGGAAACCGGTGAAGAAAACTGGGTCTTCCAGGCGCTAGAGAATGATATGTGGAATTTCTCCTGCAGTGCCGCGGGCCCAAACTGTATTATTCTGGCTGACACAAACTCCGTCGATTTCGATTTTGGTGGCCCAGCCATCCTGGTAGAGGCTGACGATCGAGAACTGCTGATTGCCGGTCAGAAATCCGGCGATCTCTGGGCTCTTGATCCTGTCACGGGTGCGGTAGTCTGGAATCAGCGCGTCGGTGAAGGTACGGCGCTAGGTGGCAACCATTGGGGCATCGCCACGAATTCCGAGCGAGCCTTTATGACCGTCAACGATCCGGGCAATATGACCGGCAATGCCCGACCCGGCATTTACACTTATTTTGTTGGCAGTGGCGAGCCGAGCTGGTCCTATGAAGTGCGGCCAGAATGTAGTGACCAGCGCAGCGACAGGCTTAGGCGCTGTGAATCCCTGTATGGTTTCTCTGCTACACCGCTGTCTGTAGACGGGGCCGTCATTACCGCCGGACTCGACGGGCGCCTGTTTATATTTGATTCAGATACGGGCGAGCAACTCTTTAAGTACGATACCGTAACGGATTTTGAAACCGTTAACGGAGTCGAGGGCTATGGCGGTTCGATTGATAGCCATTCTATCGCCGCGGGATCTGGCATGGTGTTTGTGGGTTCTGGTTACGGATCTTTCAGTCAGGTTGCGGGTAACGTGTTATTGGCTTTCAAGCCTGCGGAGTAACACTGAACTCGACTCGTATCTACG
>CAXBLN010000024.1:0-28761 GCA_963976555.1 uncultured Gammaproteobacteria bacterium | reverse complement strand
TCGTCGCAAAATCAGTTTAATGAATACCGGTGTCCCCCGTTAATAATGTAGAGCCAGAGATCGTCGAATTACATTAGTTCTTCGTTGAATTTTTTAGCCATTCTTCAGACTCTTTTTGTTGCTTTAAATAGGTTGCATCAATAGATTTTTGTATTTTTTTATCCCACATGAAAAAGCCGAATAGGCCGAGGAAGAATCCAAAAGCAAGTCGTGATGACCCCATGCGCGACATGTAATCTCGTTTTTTCGCAAGAGAATCTCTTTCGGCTCTAGAGTGCTCGATTTTTACTAGTCCCTCTTTTGCGCTTTTCAAATTGAGAGAAGTCTGACGTATTGCTTCCTTTATTTCGCTATCAGAATACTCCAAGTACAAGATGTCGGCTCTATCTTCAAAAGTGCCATTTTTCTTTGCAATAGAATTATCAATTAGCGACTGGAGTCGAGTGGCCTCATCGTCTGTCCATTCTATTTCTACCGCTAGTAATCCTATTGCCAGATCAATTTCTGCAAATTTTTGCTCATATTCTTGGCGCACCTGATAATTAAAGTAAACGGTAATAATGCAAATTACTGTACCGGTTAGCGCGCAAAACTTATACAAATTATCAGTTGGTAAGCTTGATAGGTTCATATCTGAAACTTCTCTATTAGGTACGAATGTTGAGAGTCGGTTCTTTATACTAGTACTATTTGAGGGGCTTTACGATATCGGGTTTCCTCCTATATATTCGTCTAGTAGTATCAAGAGAAGAATGATTTAGAAGCGAACTGGCATGATGCAAATTAGTATCTGAGGCCGCCTTTGCTCTCAAATCATGCTCTGTAAACCTTTTTTTGAGTCCAGTATGTTTCTCGGCTTTTGCCATGAATCTTTGCCAAATTGAATCGAATCCATTCGCAGTACCATTTCCCTTAATGTATGACTGCCCTCAGTTTGTATGAACAATTAAAGGGGACAGATTTATTTCGGAATTAAGGAGAGGGGTTTGTCCCATTAAATGCTCCTAAATGGAATTTTTGATGCCCTTATATCAACATCTAGATTTTGATAACCATCTTTCTCTTTTAAGTCTTTAAATAGAGTATTTATAGATTTTATAGCAAGAAGTTGGTCTTTCTGAGGTCCCACAACTATTCCTTTTATGGATTCTATTGGGATATGTAGTTCTGTATAAGGAACAATAAGTCGGTTTCGTGCCCGGAAAAATCTTTCTCCGTCATCTGTTACCACTCTGACTTCTGATTCTTCGTTAAACCCAGGATTTTTTATGAAGCATGATGTCATTATTAAGTTGTGAACTAATGATATTGATAAGGATTTATTAGAAGTTTCTGAAGTTTCTGAAGTTTCTGAAGTTTCTGAAGTTTCTTTTTCGATATTCGGTATTCGGTATCCGATATTCGATATAACTGCTGAAATACAGTCACGAAGTTTTTCTCTTACTTCTTCATCGGTATAAGCGCAGCTCCCGATTAGCGCTCTATGATTTATGATGCTGGACTTATAGCTAGGAAGGGATTTTTCTAAAACACTTTCGTCAAATTCAATTGCATAATCTCCGTACGCTCTCCACTGGCTCAGCATATCGCCAGCTTTACTAAACGAAATCACATACACGCCGGTTAACTCATCTTTCTCGTCGACTTTTTCCAAAAAATGATTGGCATTATCTATCAGGCCTATCAACTGCTCTAGTTTCTCACCATCCTCTTTAGTAGATACTTGTTTCAAGACTCGTATAAATTCTTTAGTTATCAGAGCAAGTCCTTCGTTCATTTCGGATTCATCATTAAGAAATTTATAGTGCGTAAGTCTTAAGCTGCTACTCTCAATTATACTGAGCATGGAAGCTGCATTAGTGTAATGGAATATTGGCATCGAATGATTCTCAATTAAGGTTATGAATCGAAGAAGGTTTTATAAGAATTGGTTTTCTTCTATAAATTCTTTCAGTTGTTGAGCTTGAGCTGTGTCCTAAAAGTGCTTGTGCATGGGATAGATTAGAGTCCGAGGCAACTTTCGCTCTTAAATCATGCTCCGTAAATCTAATTTTAAGTTTAGTGCTTGATAATGCCTTAGCCATGAATCTTTGCCATATTGAGTCAAATCCGTTGGCTGTCCCATTATCCTTAATATAGGGCTGACCAGTGTTTGTATGAAATAACCAAATAGATAGTACCTTTTTTCGAATCGCGATAGCTTGATCAATTGAAAACTTTAATTCACCCGACCACTGTATAATAATGGACTTTCCGCTAGAAGTAGATGTTTTCCGTGGGGTGATATGAATGCCATCTTCCTTCAAGTCAGAAAGCTTTAAGGATAATAAATCTCCCCTACGAAGCCCTGTTAGAAGCTTTAATCGTATATAAGCAGTGATGAAAGGGGAGGCGACCTTGAGAGCTTCAGCTACCTCCCAGTCCTCTACATAACGCTTTCGCGGAGGTGTGCTGAATTTGCTTACTTTTCCTTTGATCGGATGATTTTCGCATAGGCCCCATTCAATGGCTTTGGTGAATGAGTGACTGAGAACTTCAATGTCTCTGTTTGCCGCTGTCTTACCCTGCTTGCCTCTGATGTCTCGATATTGGTAAACGTGCTTGGGCTTCACTGCTTCGATCGGCATCTCTCCAAAAACACCTTTTAACTTCCTGATCGAGAATTGATTAGAGGTTTGAGTTTTCGGTGCTTTCAGTGGAATTACTTCAAGAGCGTACCTGTCGAGCAGTTCACCCATCAATTTGGCATCGGAGTAGAGTTCGAGCTTGTCAGCCCAGATTCGGTAGGCTTCGCTCAGCGTCGTGCCAAGCCGGTATTCAGTTTTGCCGTCCCAGAGATCGCGTAGTTGGATAGGAGGGCGGTAGTAATACGCTCCATGCCTGTGACGCCATCCAGCAGGGAGTCCTTTATTGGCTTCGAGGCGAGGTTTTGGGCGATAAAGGGGACGGAGGGATTAAATTTTAATCCCTCCGTCCCCGTCTAATTCTTTTAGGCGACCATGGCCTATAACCTGACTAGCGTTACGTCACACCTGGCATTATTAGACACTCCAGTCGCGGTAGAACCCATGGCTGACTGAAGGCCTTTCTTGGAATGTGTGCCGAGAACGATCAAATCAGCTTTCCTTCTTGCAGCTTCCTTACAGATCACATCGTAAGGCTTGCCAATCTTGACATAAGAATTTTTTCTGGGAATGTCGAAGGATGAGATCATCTTGTGAATAATGGGAAGATTCTCATCTTTCAGCTTCTTCTGCAGATTGCTCGGAAGCAACGTATATGGAAGAGCACTGACAACCATGATTTTACTACCGTAAAGCTCGGCTAGTTGAACAGCTTTGGCTAGTACTTTTTTCCCTTCTGGCGAAGCCTCTATAGCACAAAGAATAGTCTTATACATAATTGTGAACCTCATAACAATACGTTGATAGCGTCTCGGTATATCGAGTACCAGGTAGCTCGCACCTGACCCCAACAGGCTATCGAATTGGGAACGGAATCTCCAGCGAGATCGCCGAATAAGCTGATCTAGGACAACATTCCGAGGTCGGTATTTGGTTCAACAGATTAAATGGGGCAGAGCCTGAATGCAGGGTTTTCGGTGCTCCAAAAATGAGCTAATAGGGATTAAAGCGGTCAGGGATCGAACGATAATGGGGCAGGAGGGATTCAGTAAATTTTAATCCCTCCGGCCCCTATTTCTATTCCTACCCGTGCTCAACGCTTACACTGACTTTCTGGCTTGTATTGCGGTCAACTAAGTCCTGAAATGTCTTCGTGGCCTTGATTCGCGCCATGCCAAAGCTGGTAAAGTGTTCATCGGTATAGTTCGCTTTAGCCAATAATGGGTTCGTGTATATTTGCGTCAGAGCATCGTAGGCAACCATGGCTGTTTGTAATCCCCCTGTTAGAGTGCGGCCGCCTTCCTCGGCAAACAAACCTACGCTTAGTTCCAATTTATCTATATGGCCGTATAACTTCCTCAGCCTTTCTTGCAAATCTGTATCTCTGGTAAGCTGATTGAAATCGCTTAATCGTTTAAGCCCAAACTGCTTGCGATAATCATTGAAAGATCTTAAACGCCAATCCCTGCCTTTGTTGATCATAGCCCGTTCTGCTCGCAGCATAAATTCGGGAACGTTATCGAGCATAATTTTCCCTGCTACTTGTTCTGTTGCCGCATGCAATAGATTGCTCAGGCCTTGTTTCTCCAGTAGATCAAAGTTTTTAGTAAGTTTTTCGGCACTACCTGCCACTTTAAACGAATCAGGTACTAAGCTGTGCCAGCGATAAAGTAGATTGAACTCGGCAGCAATCCAGGGTGCCCGATACCACTTTTCCTTTTCGACAAATGAGGGGTCCATTCGTAATATTTTGATACCTGCTATATGATTTACGTAATCTTCAATTACAAGTTTCAGAAGTACTACTGTATTGATGATGCGGGCTGTGTGAAATAATCTGTCATCGTCCCAGTCCGGGTTTAGCTTGGCGAGTTCATCACAAATTTGATTATGTTCGCGAAGAAACAGCGTGCTTATAACCATGTGGCCGACTATCATATTTCCCCTCTCCAAGCCGGTGGCGCATAGATGTTTTTTCTGTTCGTCATTTAGATCGCCAAATATTGAATCCATCCACTCCTTATCTGCGATATATGGCAATTTTCTGTAACGTTCTTTAACTTGCCAAGTCCCATTACTATCAAGTTCTCCGAGAGTGTCAGGATATTCTTCACCGTTTATTATCTGGCTGCGTAGCTTGCCGCCTTGTTCTGAACGCAGGATGAGCGCGGTCTCTTCATTAGCGCCATAGATTTGGGCGAGGTCAATATTGTGGTTTGAGGTTGTTTGCCGAAAATTTCTATGACTCGAGCGGAAAAAGCCATCGGTGAACCATTGAGCAAAGAACATGAAAAAGACCGAAGATCGACCTTCCTTCATGTCACCTTTGCGCTTGAATAAATCAGTAACCTCACCAAGAGGGAATTCGTTAGTGGTGTCATTAGAAGGTAGGGCGTTAATAAAGCTTTCTTCGGCAGGCCCCAGGTGCAAGTCGAAACTTTTTTTGTCGGTGACCGTATGCCAAGTTAAATATGGGCTAGGTGGTAAATTCTTTTTACCAAGCGGCGACCATAAACTGTAACTGTGTGGTCTGGGCTTGGTTGCTGAGGCCAGCTTATTCGATGCGAATTTGTTGGCCAATTTGCCAACGCCAGGGATTTTAGTCACAACATTGAGCAGTTTGCTTGCTAGAGACATTTCGGTCCTCCTTTTATTTTTCTTCTTGTGTGTAAGAACGATAAAGCCTATCTCAAATGTTGTCCACGGCTTGTTTTGTAGGAAGTATCCGTCAGCTTGTCTCCAGTAAGGATATAGGGGCGAAATAGGGGGATATAGCGGCATAAAGGGGTAGGAGGGATTGAGTTTCACCTTGTTTCGCTGTTAATCCCTCTTCCCCCTTGGATTCGCTGTATATTTATTCCGGCCCCATTTAGAATCTTCTGATCTATAACACTGAGGAATGTCTCATGAATATGCGTGCATTTGGAGCCTTTATCCTATTAAGCTCTCTGCCGATTGGTTTTGCTGCAGCAGCTTCTGCAGACTGCGAAGCGGATGCTAATACACAGTTCGTTTGTGGACCGGTGAGCCCAGAAGATCTGCTCGTTATACCTGGCACGCCTTGGGTTATCGTTTCAAGCATGGAGGATGAGGGCTATATCTCAGTCGCTCATGTCCAAAATTACAGCACCGCTGTCGTTTACCCCGCGGAGGCCGCCGCTATTGAACACGATTCTGAAACTTTCGCTGACTGCCCGAATCCACCGGGCAGCCTTTTCCGTCCCCATGGCTTGAGTTTAAGGCCATGGGCCGACGGCAGGCATATCTTGTACGCCGTAGCACACGGTGAGCGGGAGTCAGTCGAGGTGTTTGAAGTGGATGCTACTGTTGCCGTGCCTAAGCTGACCTGGGTTGGCTGTGTTGTTGCACCAGCGGATGTGAGTCTCAACTCTGTTTCTGCGTTGCCTGATGGTGGCCTCGCCGCGACCGACTTCAATATAGCGGCTGGAAGCCTTTGGGAATGGCAGACGGCAGATGGCTGGACTGAAGTTCCGGGCAGCCAAATGCCTGGGCCTAATGGCTTAGTAGTCTCTCCGGATGGGCGCTGGTTTTATATCGGTGGTTGGGCGGAAGAGTCAGTCGTTCGCTTGTCTCGGGGTCAAACGCCGGTGATTCGAGAAAGCGTTCCAGTGGGCTTCCGCGTCGACAATGTTCGCTGGACGAGCGATGGCTCATTGCTCGCCGCGGGTCAGTATGCAGAATCCATAGCGGCAATTGGCGCTTGTCTTAACGGTGCAGGATGCGCTGGCCTATCCACACGGGTAGCCAGAATCGAGACAGATACTTTAACTGCGGAGCAAATTCTGGATTATCCGTCGGATGAGATTCTCATTCTGGGAACCGTCGCCATCGAGGTTGGTGAGGAGCTTTGGGTTGGCGCGATTGCCGGGGGTAATAAGATCGGTCGGTTTCCTTTATAAACTGCGGCTAGCTCTATTGATTTGATTGTATGATCAAATTTTCCTGTTTTTGACTCATTGATAAAGGGGACGGGGTGAACCTCAGGAATTGGGGTGTTAATCCCCCTCGGTTCCCTTTATTTCTATTTTTGACGCACCCAAAGGATCAAAAGTTTATCTAAGATAAGTCCTGAATCAATCTCTCGTGTTCGATTGAGATACACTGCTCTCATTGAATTTGTATCTAGCTATTTCACATTCCTAGTTAGGATGTATATTCTATACAACGTAATGCGCTAAATGATGGAGGTATTAGTATTCCCTGCTATTTTCTGCTTTTAGATGAATGAGACTCTGGTCACGGACCAGTATTGCAGGAACTGGATCGAATTTAGGATTGGTTACACCGTGGATACCTTCTATATTCTTTAATGCAGCCACGATATAAATGCTCTATTGCGAGCGGGTACTTTACAAACGGAATCACTTGCCATTCATATTTGGGAGGATGCGTAGCATTCAAAGAGGAGCTTTATATGAGCAACGCGATCAAAGACAATGAAGAAAATTCCAATCAGAGCTCGAACAGTCAAGTGTCAAGCAATCAAGTATCTAACAATGGCAAGCCAGAGGAACTCAAAGACCCATTAACTGGAAGTATTATTTCGTCTTGGCGAGACGCAAGTGATGGAGGTCCGTTTAAAACATCTGTATGGATTGCTGCAACGATCGCAGCCCTAACAATCTTGTTCGGTCAATTGTTAATAGCGAAAGAAAATGCCGCTGTATACGCTTTGATTTGTTACATATTTGGCGCAACTGTTCTTTCTGTGTATTCGGGCGTCTTGCTTTTTCGCTCTGACAGTCCTAAAGGTTTGACACAGAGATGGAGGGTTCTGAGACAGCCCGTCAAACAAGAATGGAATGACAAGATTAAGAAACTAATTGATATGTCAATAAATCAGACTCTAGAGGTAGTCACTGACGTAGCGGCGAATAATGAAAGCGAATACCTAAAGATTGAGAAAAAACACATACGGGGAAATATTTTTTTGCCTGATTATCGACAAGCTCTGTATGGGGTAGCGATGGAATTGGCTATGCCTAATGCTTTTCGAAGACAAATGACTGATGTCACCGAATGGGGGCTCCGGCTACTTCCAGGCGAAGGAGCTGTCGGAGTATCATTTGAGAATCGTCAGCCTGTGATTACCGACAACCCATTCTATGGAATAGACAATAAGCGCAAACAACAACTCGTTACGAAATCACTCTGCGGAATCATAGCTATCCCTATTTTGAATGACGAAACTGAAGATGTTCTCGCAGTTTTGGCAATAGATTTTGTAGAGGCCAAGATATCAATTGAGTTACTTGATCGAATATATGAGAAACTATCTACGCCGATTAATGGAGAAAGTACTGTGGATCAAGTTGGGAATGTACTTAGAAAACTCGATAAAGCATGGCTTACCATTACGCTAAATGACTAAAGATAGAAAGCCTTACTTTTAATGGAAAATATTTTGAATAACTCTCTGACGTTCGAAAATGAATTAAAAAAATTACCTCCCGGATTTCGTGGTGAGATACTATATGCTCTCAGTCAAGGGCCGGTTATTCCTTCAGCATTAGCTGCCAAAATTATTGAAGCGGGCGACTTAGATATTGGCAATCTTATGATAATCCTACTGCCGATAGCGGCGTCTTTCGCTAGAGTTCCAATTTCGAAATTCAATGTTGGGGCTGTATCGCTAGGAATGCCGGAAGCCACAGATAATTCTGACCCTGGTAGTCTTTACTTAGGTTCCAACATTGAGTTCGTTGGTCAGGCGTTAAGTTTTGGAGTACATGGTGAGCAATCAGCAATTAACAACGCTTGGCTGCATGGAGAGGCTGGCATTCAGGCGCTAGCGATTAACTCAGCGCCGTGTGGCTATTGTCGACAATTCCTTTATGAGCTTAATACTGCAAATCAAGGTTTTAATGTATTGTTAAAGAAGAACCCAAAAGATAAACACGATACCTCCTATACCATGCAACCACTCGACTACTTTCTTCCAAATGCATTTGGTCCCCGTGACCTGGGATTAGAAGGGGGGTTCATGGATAAGAAAAATCATCAACTAAGCATCTCAGTCTCGGACTCGCTTGCAATTGCTGCTCTGAAAGCGGCAAACATGTCCTATGCACCATACACTAATAATATCGCAGGTGTAGCAATACGTGCAGATGATGGCGCAATATATACTGGTTGCTATGCAGAAAATGCTGCCTACAATCCCAGTATGTCTCCGCTGGAATCCGCTTTAGCCCTTATGAATATGAGTATACAAGAGCAGGCGCCGTATAAAATTGAGGCTGTCGCCTTAGTAGAGACCGAATCTAAATCGAGTCAAAAAGGCGCATCGGAGGCCGTGCTCGAATCAGTGGCTCCAGATGTACAGCTGAACTACTATATCGCGTCCTAACCTAGAAACTCGGCAATATCGGAGGTTCACAATACAAGAGAAAATACTTGAGTACACTGTGGAATTAAGTTTTAGTCCGTCCCCTTTGATCATTCAATCAGTTAATGCAGGGGTTAGTTCTGGGAAATAGTATCGCTCAGCGTGATCCGGTATTGCCCATCTAAGAGGTGATCTAGAACTGGCTTCTGTAAGTAGGCCGTCCTCTTTTAGCTTTTGTACTAGTTTTCTGGTAACAGATAGTCCGAGTCCACTTATCGCTTCCATATCAGATCGTTCGAACTCCCCGTACATAAACGCTCTTTCTAGTATTCTTGCGGCTTCAGGTCTTATGCTTTCTAAGCCTATTACCAGTCCTTTGTTCCGATCATCAATATAGCTTCTGATTCTTTTAGCCATAGGTTTCAAATCTAGTAGTTTTTCCATGTACTCGACTTGGTCAATGGCTGCCTTAAGCATGAATTCACAAAACTCAATTAAGTTTGCTTCTGATAACGCGCCTCTCCCATCTAAGTCTCCCTGTCTTGTATGGTCTGCTTTCGCGAGATTGGCTTTATATGTGGTATTGTTTTTTGCTAACCCTCGGCTGATACACCACATACCATAGCCCCCTATGCCAACCCCTTTTAGAAAAAGATCAGTGTGTAATCTGGCAACTCTTCCATTGCCGTCTAGGAAAGGATGTATCCAAACGAATCTATGATGTGCCGCCATAGCTGCGATAATTTTTTTCTGACCATGGAGATATTTTAGGTCATATGCGTTAGTAAATCGTTCGAGGAAGTTTTCTAGCACTTCGGCCTCTGGTGGTAAATGTCTTCCCACTGTAACTTCTTCACCAATCTTTCTGAATTCCCCAGGAATCACAAACTTGGGTTCATTGTTTGAGCCTTCCACTCTTCTAAGGCTCTCTGGGATGTTTTCGTAAAATAAGTTATGAATGTTTTTGATGTAGTCAGCTGTGTTCAGGATTTCGAGAGAAGGTGGGTTAGCCTCAAAAGCTTCTTGAGCTGTGATGTGGGCAATTGATTCTAGCTGGAGGTCTCTCTTCGCCGGATCATCATTATACTTACCTTCCATCGCCTTTCTAATTTCTCTTGGGTGAGTGCTATTTCCTTCTATTAGATTTGAGTAATAGGAGTTGATTACCCTCATATGCTTTGTGATGACTTCTAATACGATAGGGTTAGCCATTCCTCCTAACTTGGATGCTTTTCTCTCCAAGTCTATAACGAGATCGGGTAGGTCTGAGCTCTCAATGCCCTTCTCTGATGGGAGCATCGGCTCCATGGCTGCAATTGGAGTGAATTTGTTCATTTTGTATCAGTTCAGATATCAGTTCAAATATTAGTCAAAATAGTCATAATAAATTGATTTATAAGAATATTTATAACCAAATATTCATTCTTTTCGTGGTTAGTGGGGTTGAATATATCAGTTTGAATATCATTTGGGTATTGAATTGTTTGGGGGTTCGAATAGGTCCCATGAGCTCAAGTAAATTTCATATGAATCAATCGCTTATAGATCTGTAAAAGGGAAAATATGGGGAAACAAGTATCTTAACTAAGCGAAAAGTAATAGAGATTATCTAATTAAGTAAATGGCTTCGCAGCAGTTGCTCACGAGTTCGAAAGGAGTGTAGCTCGCAGACAGCCGAAGGCTGCCCGGCAGGGGTGAGGAATTTGGCCTAGCCAAATTACGAATCAATCTATCTCGATCTAACTCTTATTTCTTTGGCTCCAACTCCACGAAGCCCCTGGGGTCTGACCCCCTACACCTTCTTTGCATTTTTCCGCCTTCGACTCTCAAGGGGCAAAAATATGCATGCGCTCCAGTTCTAAATCCATTGTAATGATGAAATGTTCGAGTACATCAATTCCTAAGGCACCGCGAGATTTTCTGTCTTTCTGAATTGCAGTATCCGTTAATGTTTGTTGCCTTTCAGTCAAATTACTTCGGACACCAGATTTGGGAAACTGTATGGGTATATTTCCTAATTCATAGGGACCAAACGTTAGATTATCAATGACGCCTAGTGAAAAGTCAGATTCTGCATTGGCCGTGCTTTTTGTAGTTTCTAACAGTAACTGACTTGCTACGAACCGGTCTACACGCAAACCGATTGAAAGAGCCGGCTGAAAGTCTAACCAAGTATCAAACTCATCGTTTAGCGTGAGGAAGACAACGGGTGTTCCAGAAGCTGCACTGGAATCCATCTGTATATTCTGAGCACTTCTTAAATCAATCGAATCTCTGCTGAGAAAGCAGATCTTTTTCTCCGGGAAATTAATCTGAACTAGTAGACCGCTAAAAATTCGTAAGCTGATGGTTAAGTATAAGGAGTCATCGCCTACTATGGCCAATTCTTCAATATTAGTATCAAGTCCAAAAAGATTTACAGGTAATCCTGTAACATAACGAAACACTCGGTCACGACCTGTATCAGAAACTATTCGCAAGTTAGGATTGATTCGCTCTTTCAAACCAAGTACGTCAACCAAGCCCTGACTAATTGCTGCGGGGATGTTGTTTGTTGTAATAGCAGCTGAATACTCTTCCCCTTCAATTTCAATTGGGATATGCATGTTCCCATTACTAAGAAGGAACGACTGACAATTATCTGCGGCGGCTATTGACGAAACCGGAAATACAAGAATGCCAAGCAGGACAAGTGAAGCTATTGATGATTTATTGCTCATGCCGATCTCCCGAATATCATTGCATTCTAGTAAGTTTGTAGCGTTTCAACAACTAACCCTTGACGAGGTTTAAATGCCGCTACTGTTCTATTTTCATGCCGGTACCTGACCCCTCCGATTCACGTATGCATATACCTCCCGCCTCAACACCGAAATGCACAGATAATCCATGTTTTCACCTCTCTACACATGTACTCCTGCAGCGTGCCTTGCATATATCAGTTCAGGATTGTCCACAAAGCGACGTAATCGAGAATGTAATACCAAATGAAACTCCAAGAAGATGTGCAAATCTCTCCCACATAGGCTTATCCATCTCTGGTGCTTGGCATTATTGCCTGTTCATTCTGTTCAGGCGAAAATTCCGGAGAGTAGGAGCTAACAACCATGCTGACTGCTGGCTTATTCGAGGATCAAGCGGCTCGTTTTCAGTTTAATGAGAACGAAATTCAGCTAGCTCAGGCTTTGTTACGATCTGCAATTAAATCCTTAGCCGTCACTCAGATCGCCTGGCCCAAAACAATATCCAGCATTCAAGTCGATTAAGTGAGCAGCAGTGAAAATAAGCCGCGCAATAGGATTCCAGACTCTCTGCACCAGCATCATGTTCTTGTTTTTGGTGTCCACCGTTACCTTCTATTGGGCTCGGCTCGACTCTGCGCAGGCCAGGCTTAGGGATGATGCCATCTCTCTGCGCGACTACCGATTGTTATCAGAAGTAACGACAGCCTGGTTGCTGAGCAACGATCTGGTGTTTGCTAGCGGCCAGACCTCTATGATCGCTGGGGGAATTCGGCAAAGCGAACAGATACTGAACTTAGCCGAAGACCTCGCAAAGGAGCCTCTCGCATATCCCTTCCAAGCTGCCATTCATGAAATTATCGACTTAGTTGATGAGAGTCGCTCGAAGCTCAATGAGGCACAGCAGGGAAACGCAGATAGGTATCAATATCTTCTATCTGATTGGGACAATCGGTCACAGGAAGTGGTGGGTCGGGTAGTAGCCTTAGGTGAGAAGTTGATAATTTCCAGTGAAGAGAACGCCCTCATTGCAGCAGAGGAACGTAGATTCTTTATTACCCTTATCTCCATCGAATGCCTGATCTTCGCACTTCTGATATTCATGCTATGGCGATGGGTGACGCGTTTAATAGTGTTACCACTAGGTCAGTTAACTGCCGCCGCTCATCAAGCACTCCAGAGTGAAACCGCGATGGCCGTCGAGAAATCCCGTGTCACCGAAATCGAGGCACTCTCCGGAAGCATTAATGAATTTACTGGGTCGCTATCGAGGCGTGTAGAACAACGTACGTTGCAGCTCAAAGAGCAGCACGAAAATCTATTGAGGGAAGTAGGCCTAAGAAAGGTTGCGCAGCAAGTGGCCCAGGCGGCTGCCGCAAAGGCTACAGCGGCAAGTCGCGCCAAGAGTCAGTTTATGGCTAATATGAGCCATGAAATTCGGACTCCGCTGAACGGTATCATTGGTGGCGCGCAGCTATTGGGCATGATGAAACTCGAAGAGGGCGCAACGAAGTGGGTGACAACGATCGAAGATTCTGGAAACCACTTACTTTCTTTAGTGAACGCAGTCTTGGACTATTCAAAGATCGATGCGGGCCAATTTGAGCTGTGTTCTGAGGTCTTTTCTCTAGAGTCGTTCATCAACGACTGTCGTTCAATGTTCGCAGCACAGGCCATAGAAAAAAATATAGACCTGCAATTCGAAATAGATAGCACCCTTCCTAAAGAGATGTTTGGTGACAAGTTGAGAATACAGCAGATACTTACCAATTTGCTCGGCAATGCATTTAAGTTCACGGAATCTGGATCAATTACTCTGCGTGGAAAGGTAGAAAGGTTCGAAGAAGAGTATGTCCGCCTACACTGGGAAGTAGAGGATAGCGGATTGGGGATAGCCGAGCAGGAGTGCGATAAAATATTCGATTCATTCGAACAAGTAGATAACAGCAACACCCGTGAGTTCGATGGAAGTGGGCTAGGACTCACCATCAGCCGGCAGCTTGCGAATATGATGGGCGGGGATATCACAGTCGAGAGTCAATTAGGGGTTGGTTCGACTTTTCGCTGTTCTATGAATGTAGGGATAGTCAGTGAAGATGGCGTGAGAAATATTAGCGCTGATGCAGAAAATGCCGAATTGACTTCTCAGAATGCGTGACCCTCGAGGTTTAAGCGGATTCAATTCGCGTATGGTAAGAACGACTACAATCAATCACTTAAGCGATGCTCAGGTAGCATGTATCCCTTCTATAGGACTTCCGATCGCCGAAGATACATGAGCGGCGCTCAAGGAGAGCTTTGGAACTTTAAGTCCATAGATTGAGAAGCGGTAGGGGTGATATTCAAAGGGAGCAGATTGAATTTCCTGCCCGTTTTCGCTATTAAAAGCGAGCGAAGTTTCGCAAACATACGGAAATTACCCGTAGGGTAAGGAATTCGACTTAGACAAGTTGCAAATCAAGTTGTCGTGATCGATCCTATCACTCGTTCCTCTCCCCAATATTTTTCCCATCAAGTATTCCCACCACATGGTCGTAATATCCCCAGCAAACAGTCGTTTAACCCGCAGTCTCACAGCTGCGGATTGATCACTAAGACAAGCTAACCTTTAATTTTAGATGCTGGAGGAAAGATGGCGATTCAGAGCAATAAGAGACTACTGTTGGAGCTAGATAAGCGTCGCAGAGATATCAACAAAGAAGTCATCAATGCAGAAGTAGAAGACCTCAATCTTGAAAAACTGAAGCCTGTGGTGGATATGGTTGCTAAATCCCGTGCTGCTTATATTGGCGCACTGATGAAGTTGTCCAATAGTAAATCGGAATCCAGTCCTACCATCACAGAGATGGTCGAACTTAGAGAAAAACGAACAGAATTTGAGGAGTTGGTCGCCGCTACTAATGCACTTGAAGTTGCCATTGAACGGGGATATGTGGATATTATAGGTGCCATGTTGGATTAATCGGAATCGAAAACTATAGGCTTGCCTACCGTTAGTAGCCAGATGTCAAACTACAGTGTATTCGTTCTGACCCCGCTAATTCGATTCACTTGCTCGTATTGATCTCTTATAAAGTCCGCTTAGAATAAGTCCCAGCACTGCAATAAGAAAGAAAAGGAGCAGTAAAAGCGAGGAGGCGCCATCCATGTTGAATGACCCACCAACCGTAGCTGCCAGTAAGCCAAGAGCAACTGCACAGATAGAAATGATACTTAGGATGAGTGCTACTCCTGCTCCAACGCCCCGTATCATTGGGTAGAACTGACTTACTGCCACAACAAATCCACAGCTAATTATCACCCAGAACCATAATCCTGGACCCATTATGGTGTTCGAAACAGCTGAGGTTGCAAAACATACGATTGCGAAGAGTATTGCTATGACTTTATTCATTCTTTGAGACCTGTATGGGCACAGCGACCGGAGGGGTTTCACAGCGTGGCGGGCTCCATAGCTCAGTAGTGGCCCACAATGTCATTAGCACCCAAAGTCGTTCTTCTCTATCCCCGCAAGCTATGACCAATCTGAACCGTTCGCAGGTGGGAACAGGACTGACTTTACAGTATCGATGAACCCAACTTGTAACTCGCTGGGCTCTCCGCCAATAGATGCTATGGCATTGAGTAGGTCAATCGACGAGTTACGCTGCTCATTGGTGAAGCTGTCGATGCAAGGCTCCAGAACCTTTCCCGGGCGACTAAATACATCATCGCCTGCGCCAAGTAAGAAAATACTAGAACCCAATAGCGCTGAGGCCTCCGTAGGGGTCTGTCGGAAAGTTTGTTCGAAGATTGATCGAAGTTCGTTTTTCTCATCCGATGAGATGTCACCATCAATTTTGGCGACAGCGGCAAGAAGAAGTGCAATAGCTTCCATGGGATTCTTTAAGCTAAAAGCGGGATTCGCATGCACTTGCTGCTGCCAGCGTCTGCGCCGCGACCAACTCCAGGGGTTGATCCAGCCTATATCCACTCCGAGCCTTTCCAGTGCATAGAGCAGAGAGGCCAGGGCGGTGAGAAAGGCGATGACTATATGCATAATACGATCTCCGGCTCGTGGCATAGCCTCGAATAAGTCAGCTCACATGCAGAATGGAACTCGCGCTTCTGATTCGTTGATATTCGTTAGTATATCCTAGAGAAAATGCCGAAAGCATTAGAATAGATCGAAATGGGCTGAGACGCTACTGTATCAAAGTACTATGCACTTGCTCATCGGCGGCATGAGATTAAGCCATTTCTACACCTTCCCCTATACTATTTATCCCTAAAGCATATCTTTGTCTGTGTCGTAATCCGTCCATGGAGCACAAATATGTTGGGCGCGTCTCTCACGAATGGAAGGGGGCGTGGTAAATCTCGCATTGTGTATCTTGCTCCTGCAACAGATGTGAATGATCTTCCGTCTTTTGATACTCAGAAGTAAATCGCATATTCCCAGGGACGCTTCGCGGGAAAGAACTTGATCATGGACACACATAATGTCGAAAGTGTTGGTAGTGGATGACTCACAGATAATTCGGATTCAGCTGCGAAAGATCCTGGAAGATGCTGGATATGAAATCACTGAAGCTTGTGATGGTCCCGAGTGTCTGGAGCAAATAGAACTAACTTCATTCGATCTCGTGCTTCTGGATATGTATATGAAGAATATGCATGGGGCCGAAGTCCTGGCGAATGTGAGAAAGTCACACCCATCCAGCTCACTTCCGATAATTATGGTTACGGCTGAAGATGGAACCGAAGCAATTGTTCAGTCCTTGAAAGATGGGGCGAACGACTATGTGCAGAAACCAATAAACCCTCAAGTGCTCACCGCTCGTATAGAAACCCATCTGAAAATCAGCGAGATGTATCGAGAGCGCCAGCTCATGACTCGGGTTCTGGCACACGATATAAACAACCATCTTGGAATAATCTCTGGCAGTGCTGGAATCCTTCGCAGAAGATTGAATCCGAATGACGAGCAAGAAAGCAATCTCGGTTTTGTAAAAAAAATAGAGCAAGGCGTGCTCAATGTGACTGCCATTATCAATGACGTACTGGAAATGGAAGCAATTGCAAGTAGCAAGAAATCGGTGGAATCAACATCCACCAAGATCGATGACATTATCCAATACCTGGATCAAACGTTCTCCGATATGGCATCAAAGAAGGGTATCGATCTTAATTTCGAGTGTGATGAGGCCTTGAGATTGCACCTCTGCAAAGGCAACGAGCTGAACCTAAAAGTCCAGGTTTTCAGTAATCTGCTTTCCAATGCTATCAAGTTTTCCGCCTCTGGAGATACGATATTTTTTATCGTCAAACAGGGAGATGGATGGATAGATTTTATTATCAGGGATAGTGGGATAGGAATGCCTCAAGAACTAATTGGCAATATTTTCAAAGATTCTGTGGCAACCAGTCGCGTCGGGACTGATGGCGAGAAGGGGACTGGATTTGGAATGCCTATCACTAAAAAGTATTTGGAATTGTTTGGTGGGGTAATTTCTGTGGAGAGTACAAGCATTAAGGAGAGCGTAGATGACCACGGCACAGTATTCACCGTCAAATTACCGAGCTATATGGAGAGTAATTCCTACGGTAATTCTCAGATTTAATTTCTGCGTTGGTATCTACAGTTTTGTTATCTATGTAGGCAAGTGAAATATATTTCAACTCAAATCTAAACTTAAACAAACTAACAGTGAATCGACTAAACCATGGTGATCGGCATGATAAGCAAAAAATTTCAGAAAAAGGGTATATGCAAGGCAATCAACAGTGTGGGGACCTGCTCGGCGCTAGTGCTTGGCTTTATTCATACTCCACTTTTGTTAGCGCAAGAATTAGACACGCCCCTTCTTTCGCTTAGCTTAGAAGACTTAATGCAGATAGAGGTCACCTCAATCTCGCGTAGGTCGCAGGTGCTGTCCGATACCTCTGCCGCGATCTACGTGATTACGGCGGCTGATATCGCGAAATCCACTGCGGTAACGATTCCTGACCTTCTCAGAACCGTTCCTGGTATTGAAGTTGCCCAACAAGACGCAAACAAATGGGCTGTCTCTGCTAGAGGGTTTAATAGCAAAGTTGCCAGTAAGGTGTTGTTCATCATAGATGGCCGGCCAGTTTATTCCCCCTTGGTCGGCGCCGTCTACTGGGAGTCGGAAGATCTGATGCTGAACAACATCGAGCGAGTAGAGGTTATACGGGGGGCCGGCGCTACTATCTGGGGAGCCAATGCTCTTAATGGCGTTATAAGCATTACGACAAAGTCAGCACATGACACAAAAGGTTCCTATGCCGAGATTCATGCTGCAAGTCAGAATCAGCAAATAGCAAACTACAGGTTTGGTGGTGAAATTACTGAAGACATCAGCTACCGAGTATACGCAAAATCCAAGGAGCATGGCGGATTTAAATCCCTGGCAGGTATTCCTGCCAATGATGATTGGAAAAGTAGGCAGGCGGGATTTCGAATAGATGGTGATATAGGTAGCAATGACTCTTTCACATTTATGGGAGATATAGTCGACCAGGATATCGATCAGCGACAAGGTTTATTGGTACGTCCAGGCTCAGTATTATTTAATGTGGATAATCCAGTGGTCTATACGGGAATGAATGCAATCGCACGCTGGGAGCATCGTACTGGGAACGCAAGCACATTCACTACGCAAGTCTACTACGACTATCGTGACCGAGATGAGATCGTGCAGGTGGAAAGGGCAGAAACTTTCGACTTGGATATAAAATATACTAACCGAGATGATAGTCGGCACAACCTGACTATCGGCGCAGGTATCCGCCATAGCACTCACACCACCAAAGACACCAGTTACATGGTCCATTCGCCTAGAGAAGAGGATATTAAACTCTACAATATCTCACTGCATGATGACTTTCGCTTGACCGAGAAAGCAATCCTTGGTTTTGGCCTAAAAATTGAGAACAATATCTACACTGGAACGGAATATCAGCCAAACATACGGCTTAACTATGCCTTGACGGATAATGCTAACGCTTGGGTTTCACTGTCAAGAGCTGTGCGTACACCTTCACGAGGTGAGCGTGATGGCGAGATTGCTCTAGCTTACATTCCGGCCGTTACCAATCCTCTCTCACCGTTTGATACGTTTATAGTGAAACAGAACAACCCAACGTTCGATTCGGAGGAACTCGAAAGCCTCGAGGCTGGTTGGAGATGGAGCAATGGCGACAATATTACATTTGATCTGGCAGCCTATTACAACAGGTATAGTAGCCTGCGCTCTGTTGCGAATAACGTGCCCTACTGCGCGCCAGATCCTTTTTGCATGTCCCCGATAGGATATGTGGTGCAACCCGTACAGCTTGTCAATAGCGATCAGGCGGAAACTCGTGGTGCGGAAGGAGTGGCTAAATGGCAAGTGCAAGAAAATTTGTCCATGGAACTAAGTTATAGCTATTTTGAAATTGACTATCACTCCTCAGATACGCTGTTTACACAAAGCTCCCAGTCTCAAGAGTCAATACAAGGTTTGACACCGGCTAGAGAAGACCCGCTCTACAAATATAGCCTGCAAACAAACTGGCAGATCAATGAGAAATCGCAATTGAACCTGGTATTCCGCCATGTTAGCGAACCGGGGGTTGCAAGCATTGCCGACTACGATGCCGTAGACATTCAGTATGTTTGGAAATATAGCGACTCGTTCAGTGTTAGATTCGCAGGTAGAAATTTGGGCTCAGGTGACCATCAGGAAATGGCTGAGGTCCTGCTTTCTTCAGTTCCTGTCTTTATTGAGCAAAGTTATTCAATAGACTTCAGGTTTAATTGGTAGCTCTCAGGGCTTAGCTAGCTCGCAATAGGAATTGCGAACGAGACGAAACCTAATGCCAATGAAGCTCTATAAATCCTTAGATTCGATTGTGAATAGAATACGTCATTCTCGAAAACGTGGCCTAAACTCTTACGACAGACCGTTATTGATGAAGCGAATAAATATCAAGAAATTCCTATCGATTGCACTAGTTGCTTTGAGCATATCCCATGGTGGGTTTCTATATGCTCAAAATACTGATGCGGTAGATTTGGATCAATTGAAGGTAGCGTTCGTATTTAACTTCAGCAAATATTTTACCTGGCCAGAGAATGGAAAATGGAGTGATATCGAAAACTTCAATATATGCGTAAACGACTCCAAAGCGTCCAATGCCTACTTTACTGCGCTGGCAGGGGAAATTTCACAAGGAAAAACTATCGATATCATAGATATTTCCGAAGGGAGTATCGATATAGGAAAGACCTGCCATATTTGGTTTATAGACCAAGCAAGCTTTTCGAAAAATAGGGCTAGACTCGAAGCACTAGGTTCCAGTGATGTTCTTACGGTAAGTGACTACCCGGGATTCTATCTGGCAGGTGGAATAATGGAGTTTGTCAGAGTCGGCAATCGAATGAAATTTAGAATTAACAGCCAGGCCGCGGAAGATAAGCGGCTATCGGTCAGCTCATTTCTCATGACCCTTGCCATGAAAAACTAGTTGAGTGGAAATTCCAGAATGATTCAATCATTAAAAAAATTTAGAAATGCACCAATCAGATCCAAGTTGATCTGGATCTACCTGGTAGTGACTTCCGTAACCCTAATAATTACTACCACCGGCTATGTGGCCTTCCAAATAGTTTCTGCTCGTAATTCCTTGTTACAAAATTTGGTTTCGGTCGCAGAGATCACCGCGATCAATACATCCGCGCCCCTAGTGTTTAGAGATACAGATGCCGCTCTACAGAATTTTGAGTCGGTAATTGGCCTGGATCATGTGACAGATCTGGCAGTAATAGATGCCAATGGAGCCTTCTTTGCAAATATCGGCGATCTAAGCGGAGCATTCGATAGTGCTGAAGAATTCGTGACTGTTAGGGGTGAAGATGGTGCTTTGAAATACAGCTATCGTTACGATGCTAATGGGCTAGTCTTGTTAACGCCGATCAGCTTGGATGGCTCGAAAATAGGGGATCTCGCAATCAGGTCTAATCTGGATCTGGTGTATGAGCAATTCTATTATCTTATGTTTCTTGGAGTCGCGATCTTGCTTGTATCCATGATCGTTGCCTACTTCATGATACTAAAACTGCAGGAGCTCATCTCCAGCCCCCTTGTCTCCTTCAAGGATGTGGTAGATTCAGTGAGGCATACTGGTGATTTTAGTGTCCGAGTGAAGCAGGAGAGCCGAGATGAAATAGGTCAGTTAATTCAGGGTTTTAATGAAATGTTGGCGGAGATAAAGCTCCGCGACGATTCCCTGAAGAACTATCAGAATAACCTGGAAATTACTGTCTCCGAACGAACACAGGATGTGAAAAAAATTAACAAAACTTTGAAATCCGCATTGAATGAAGCAAATAGGGAAAGAGATAGGGCAGAAGAGGCTAATAAGACGAAAAGCGAATTTCTGGCCATGATGAGTCATGAGATCAGGACGCCGATGAATGGGATTTTGGGCATGACGGCGCTGCTTTCCGGTACAGAAATGACGCCAGAACAGCGTCACTATGCGCAGACGGCACATGAGTCTGGTGAAATCCTGCTGGCCTTGATCAATGACGTTCTTGACTACTCAAAAATTGAAGCGGGTAAAATGAGTCCTGATAATTCCCGGTTTGATCTCGAAGAGATGATATCTCGAACTTGCGGACTCTTTACAAGTCAGTTTAGAGCGAAAAATCTGAGCTTCTCCTTGGATATAGATCCCGCACTTACGACTATGTTGATTGGTGATTCCAATAAGTGGCGTCAGGTTCTAATCAATTTTGTCGGTAACGCTCTGAAATTCACAAGACAGGGGGGGATTACTGTAAGAGTTCAGGTTCTCGATCAGGATTCTCAGCATGCGCGTATTCTTCTCGCAGTACGAGATACCGGAATCGGTATTCCCGCTTCTAAGCAGCAGGCAATATTCGATCCATTCTCACAGGCAGACGCATCGACAACCAAAGAGTTTGGTGGCTCGGGGCTTGGTCTTACGATTAGTAAGCGGCTGGTAGAAATGATGGGTGGAAAAATTGGCGTGAATAGCAACGACGGCGAAGGCTCAGAGTTCTGGATATCTATAAACCTGAAAAAAGCCAAGGCGCTTACGAGTAAGATGGGTGCTATTGGTGAATTACTACAACATGAGAATGTGCTCATTCTTACAGATTCTAACCACGACCCTTTGATAAAGAAGGCTATGAAGTTGCCCAAAGTTAAGTCTGTCTTCCTGGAGGAAGGAGCAGCCTTCGATGCCAAACTCAGGACTGTCGGTCAGAAAATTTTGGCGCAGGAAGAAGACCTGTCTTTTGTCTTTATCGACACCCATCTGCCACTGGATGAAAATATACGCCTTGCCAGCAAGATCCGAGATACTACCAGGAATCCGGTTCTACCTATCATCTTCGTGCTAGAGGGTATTACCTGCGATCAAGATTTCCAGGGTTCTCTTTCTAGCCATTACTACACTTTGTTGAAACCACTCAATGAAATTGATTTCCAGATGTCCGTAACTCAGATATTGAGTAAAGAAATGTCTGTAAGGCCTCGTGCTGCTCATGGTGCAGAGCTATCAAAGGCTTTGGGCATGAGGCTGTTGCTGGCTGAAGATAATATTGTGAATCAACAAGTGGCTACCGCCATGATCAAGAAGTTGGGCTGTGAAGTCGTAATCGCATCTAACGGCCGCGAGGCAGTTGATCTATTCATGCAAGATGAGTTCGATATGATCTTCATGGATTGTCAGATGCCTATTTTGGATGGCTATCAGGCCACGGGGGAAATTCGGGAGCTCGAAGCACTGGAGAAAGGCATCGGAAGGATACCCATTGTCGCCCTCACAGCAAACGCCGTAAGTGGGGATAGGGCAAAGGCCCTGGAGTCTGGTATGGATGACTATTTGTCGAAACCCTACAGCGAGGATCAGCTATACGAAATGATCAAGCAGATAGGCCTTATGTCAACGCGCCGGAAGCATGAAACACTATCTAGTTCTGCATCTTATTCAGTGGAACAAGTAGATCTAGTTTCCGATTCTTTAGTCTAGGCTTCAGTGAGCGAAATGCTTGGTAACCAAACGATCCAATAAATATTTACGAAATCATGCCGGCGATGCTCACAGTATTTCACCAAATAGATTAGCATAGGGCACTGGTCAATGATTAATACGAACACTCAATTTTCAATTTCCAGTTCCCAAATACGGAGGTAATTGCCCCTTGGAACCTTTTCTACCTGACAATACCGCTCCAGGTCATCCGGATCAGGACTCGGTACAGTGTGAAGTTGCGATGCTGAACGTTAAAAGAGCAAGGGACTTGGCGCTATCGCTTGGGTCCGAGACCTTTGAGCATGTTGTGAAACTTTTTATTGACCAAGCCAACAACTCACTGGAAGAGATGCACAATACTGCTCGTATTCGATCCTTCGAAGAGATAGCTAGTCTGTCACACACCATGAAGGGCAGTGCCTCTACAGTAGGCTGTGATGTTCTTGCCGATCTTTACGGGAAGATCGAACACGCAGTCAAGAATGAAAATTCTGACATGCTTGATCGATTAACTACCGAGTTACAGAACGCGACTCCGCTGTCTTTGGACGCACTGCAGTCGATGTAGATGGTGAGGCGCTAAGAATGCTTTTTCCACTAGGTATTCCGAAGAGCCAAGTAGTTTGGAAAGGCCTTTATGGTTATAGAACTATGCAACACAAAGCTTAGCTACTTAGACTAAACTACTCTGAGTTCAGCGCTGCAAGCCTCAAACCCTGAGAGCATTGCGGGGCCTGAAGGCTCAGCCAGCAATATAGGAATCTAGCAACACTTCCATCAAAGCTGCTCCAAGCCAGGCCAGTGGAGGGATGAATACGTAGAACAATAGGCGGGAGAAAATAGAGACGTTCATTGGCCATGTTCGAAGATGGCGGATTTGCTCCCTGCGGGCGATGAGACCGTTGAGCCTTGTTAAGGAATCGTTGTCCAGTGCGCTAGATGAAGAACTAATGGCCGCAGTTATTTCATTCTCCGCCTTCGTTTTTTCTGCTTTGATATTCTTGTGCACTGTCCAGGTTGGGAGCAACATAAAAGCTATAGCTGCGGGGAGCCCCACGTACAGCCCAATTGCATAGTTTCCCCAAACAAACCTCTGATCCAAGGACTGCAGGGTCATGAAAGCCAAGGCACCGGCAGTCATCAAAAAACCGCTGAGTGCAGCCCGGCCAAAGCCATTGAGGCGATCCAGATCATACAAATTAACCTGCACATATTTTCCGTAGCGAGACAGTATGTAGTGCTCATGCAGGGTGAAGAACAGCACCAAAGCAATCATTGCCCATGTAAGCGATTGTCCAAGCACCATGGCGATACTGGTTGTAAAGATTAGCGAGTCGCTATCAAATTCCAACGTAGACCAATTGATATTCACCTGATACGCGAAAAATATACCCACCGCCATCGCGACTGGCCAAAAGCGGGCGAATTGAAAGCGATCTATAGTAATTGCGGGATTCTCATGGAGTTCATTTTCTATAGCGGCAAACAACGCGTTGCTCGATCGAATCCAGGCAGTAAAGCACATCACCAAATAGGCAGGTAACAGCGATGCCAATATGAAGAAGCCTCGGATTTCCATTGGTCGGTTCCAGATCTCAAAATCTGGCTGGACTCTAAGGGCCCCCATGCCATAGAAAAGACCGAGTAGAGGTAGGCTTATCAGAAGTCCAACAATTATCACCGGGAAGCGCAGACGCTCTATGGCGCGCTCGATGAGTCGTATGGGAGCGGGACTGGGCATACGGTGCAATCCTGGCGGAATTAGTAGGAAACTTATGATGCGCAGTGATCATAGTGAATTGAAGCGTAACTGCCAAGCGCCAGCATAGATAGCGTGTTCGGTGCTCTAAAGGAATAAGGCGGTGTACTGGCATTCAACATCGCCGTAGTCCGCACAGTTTGTGACATTCACATAGTGACCGCTATTCAATTCTCGCGCACCTTGGCGGGCTTTCTAGCCATTTTCGCTTTTTGTTCCTCGACCCTGACGCAAGATAAGGTCAGCGAAGATTCGACAGTCCGATACCCTGCCTCCTATTTTCAGGAATGGGCACCGATTACGGCCCAAGACATGTTCGATCTAAAACTAGCCACCTATTTTCTTGACGAATTTCAATCGGAAAAATTTGACTGGTATTTGAATAGATGGATCAGAAAGAGGGGTTGGGGGGATTTTCATTTAGTCCTTCCTGCCCCTTTCTTATTTGGATATTCCTAATCTTGGTGAATTTCACCAACTATTACTTCCCAAGTAATTGTCATCCTTTAAAAAATCAATAAAATTCAAAAAGTTAGCGTCAATTATTTAGTTGGTGCACAATTTGCTACTAAAGCAGTAGTGCCAACAATCCCAGTATTGTCGGCGTAACATTTTGAGTTGCTTGGCGTCTAATAAGAACAACACTTTTTGCTAAGACATGAATTCGAGCAGTATGCAGAGGCAATCAGATGGTTTCTCGTCGTCAATTTTTGCGTTTTATCTCATCCGTGAGTGTTGCGGCGATTGTTCCCTTTGCGTCTTCTTGTTCGCAGGTCTCCAAGCCACCAGTACCGTTTGAAACGGGTGGCGTCGTCAACCCTCCACTGGGTTGTAGCGAGCTGCGAGAAGTAAATGGCCAGGGGGATTGTGGATGAGCGCTGAAATGAATCCGGAACTGGCCCGAATCTTTCGCCTCGTGAAGAATAATTTCGTATTTCGTGAAGACAATTCTGAAAAGTGGGAGATGCCGCCAGATGACTATAACGGAAAGCAAAGGATCAGGGATGATTGCGATGGTTTTTGTCTCGCGTGCAGAAAGTTGTTGCGCGACCGAAATATTCCGAGCCGACTGGTATATTGCGAGATTGAAGAGCTAGGTGACGGTTACGGACATTTGGTAGTAGAGGTGGATGGCTGGATTCTTGACAACCGGCAGAATGGAGTGAAGCCCAATTCATGCCTTATCGGCTATCGCTGGCTGCGTATTTCAGGCTATGAGCCGGGAGAGGCGTGGCGGGAGATTGCGAATCCTGGCGTGTAACAATATCTAATCAAAATGATTAGCCTGTTAGAGCTTAGCAGCGGAGTCACCTTGGCGGAATTCATCTGCTGAGAGTCGTTTCTGGAAAAATTGATGCTCCCGCCTTTCCTTGAAATTTACCTGGGGGCTTCAGCGCAGCCCGCCGCATCATCGACACAGCTAATATCCGCTACCTGTTTGCCGTCGATCAAGTCGCTCACCCAATCCACAAAGCGCGTATCTTCTACTTCGTATTCATAGAAGATATCACTGCGCAGTATCGTGTGTACGGCACCGCCGGCGGTATAGCTGTAAAACCCATCGGTCGCGTCTTCGATCTCCTGGTAGCTGGTAAGTATTCTCAATGGCAGGCTAAAACTACCTGGTGGGTCGCCTATGACGTATGTAAAATTCTTTTGTACCTCGTCTTCGGCGGCATTATATTGCGCCAGGCGTAGGTTGGGGCTGTGATTGGCGCTGGCTATGTAGAAGTCTTCGAAGCTCAGCGAATCATTTGTCTCCCCGGCATATTCTTCCCAGTCTGGGAGAATCGCTGCAGTGTCCCAAGCCCTGTGTGTTACGGGCAGCAGGGAAGTCCTGTATCCGCCCGCGGCGTCGGCGATTAATACCACGGGTGATTCGGCGTAGTGTTCTGCTATATGGCCCGAATAGAATGAGGCGCCGATTGCACCAGCGCTGCTGCCGGTTACAACGACCTTGTCCACAGCGGTGAAGTTATCGTAGATCCACTCTAGCGAAGTCATGCTGTTCTCGAAACCATTGTGGTGAGCCGTGTAGCTCACTTCATTGCCTTCTGCATTCTGGTACATGTAAACCCGCTCGCCACTGCCGATGTGCACATCGCCTGTACAGTAGGGAATGAATACCACATCGTAGTCGGCGAAGGGATTCTCGCTGTTCTCGAAATCGAAGATGCCCTCTGCCAGGCTTGGATTGTTCGCGTCCATATCTGCGAATGGAGAGTGAATATTCGGCTCGCTATTCAGGTCACAGGCTTGGCCGAACCAGCAGGCGCCGCCGCCATTGAAGAATATGAGAAGGTTATCGCTGGCATTGGATGACTTGGCATAAAACTGAAAGGGAGTACCGGCAGAACACAGCCCGTCGGTTTCCAGCGTATTCCAACCCTCTTCGAAACTGTCAACAGATGGCAAGCCAGACTGCGCGCCTGCAGTGATCGGTAACAACAAGAACAAAGCGATAACGATGGATTTCATGATGAGTCTCCTGAGTGTGTTTGAATAGTAACGCCAGTCTATTCGGATGTCGATTCGGCACTGTAGTTATCGCCGATTGAAATGCAGCAAGGAGAGTGACCCTGATAGAACAATTGCTGAAGTGGCGTCTATTCTAGCTTCGGTAGCGTCTTGCAGGAGCAGCTCTGTGGTTCTACCACTCTCTCGGATCCAGCTTGTAGTAGTCTTTCAGCTGATCATAAAGTTCCTGATGATGGGCGGCCATTTCCATAGGACGTTCGAAGAAGGTCTCGGTTGCCACGGCAAAAAATTCTGCAGGATTCGTAGCTCCATAATGATCCAGCAAGCTACGCCTGCCATGAACTGCATCTCTCTGCAACTCTTCGAATTCTTCGCTGAACACATGTGCCCAACTCTTGTACGCGCCGTGAGTGTTCAACACCGGTGCCCCATTGGTAGCGCCCGACTCGTGGTCTAGCTGGTGTGCGAACTCATGCAGAACAACATTCTGTCCGTCCTGCAGGTTCAACACGCCGTGCTCCACATTGTCCCAGGCAAGTACTACTTTGCCCTGACTCCAGGATTCTCCCAGCAGGGCGATGTGATCGGTGGACACGAGTCCAAGCTCATCCGCTACGTCTCGCGTTGCAACGAATGTAGATGGGTAGACCAGAATGGATTCCAGGTCGGGATAGGGCGTGCGGTTCTGATTCAGTATCAGTAAGCAGGCCTGCGCCGCAACAGTCACGCGTATATCGTCGTTAATTTCCTGACCGGCGCAGCCATAGAAGTCCTTGTCGGCGAGGAAGACTTTGATCAGTAGTTGCAGCTGCTCCTGTTGTGCGCTTGGCATCCTGGCGAGGAAGGGCAGTCTGTTTTTGAGAATTCGTTGCCAGGGTTCGGGGAAGGGTCGCCGCTGGATTCGCTTGAGGCGAATGCTGGGCCAGAAAGCGACTCGAAAAATTACCGTCGTGAGAATCAACGACAGTATGAGCAGAGAGACTATGGCCTGTGTAGTCATGTTAGGTGATAGCTATCGACGTGCGGTATTCGCCGTTTATCACTGGCTGCGGTTTCGATTCCACTAATCAATGCGTAAGGCAGAGCAGTTATGGGAATCAGTTTCTTAACTTGCATGCTCAACCCTGGCTTTGTATCGATACACACTAATCCGGTAATGCGAAAACCCACAGAGTCGCCCCGGCAACCGGCAGCGTGATTCCTGCGGCGCTCTTCATTGTGCGCGTATGAATGCCACCACTATTCGTCGCTACGGCCACGTATTGTTTGCCGTCTACCCTGTAAGTAACAGGATAGGAGTTCAGCGCGTTGTCTAGTCGTCGCTGCCATAGCACTTCTCCTGTGTCCTGGTCCAATGCCTTAAACCATCTATCTGTCGACCCTATGAACAGCAGACCTGAATCCGTCGTGAGGTTCGCGCTAGACTGCGGTCCAGTCTGGCGTTGTTCCCACACCACCTGCTGAGTCTGTAAGTTCACCGCCTTGATGATACCCCAGCTGCCTTCGGTGGAGTCGTCTGGGTATTTCTGCCAGCGCTCGCCGCTGTCGTCATCGAGGCAGGTGTCCGATATGGGAATATAGAGCATTTTGGTATTGGGGTTATAAGCTGTCGCCTGCATGTTGCGCGCGCCTAGCCAGTCGGGACAGATGCCGGGCATGGAGTACTGACTGATTACCTGATCCAGTTCAGGTATCGCGGCAGCGCTTATGGTTTTTCGGCCGCTCCGGGAGTCTATCTCGGTGACGACATTCTGCATGTCC